>NZ_BAABJQ010000026.1:0-131660 GCF_039543385.1 Rugosimonospora acidiphila | reverse complement strand
GACGCCCGCCCCGGCGACCAGCAGGGCCGCGACCGCGCCGGCGGTCGCCGGGTGCCGGCCCACCAGCCCACCCGCCTCCGCCACGCCGGCGTGCGCCGCGGCGGCGGAAGGTGCGCCGTCGGCCGGGTGCGCCGGGCCGGATGGAAGCCAGCCGGCGTCGCAGCCCAGCAGCGACGCCACCGCGTCGCATGCCGCCGGATGGCCCGCCAGCAGATCGGCCACGGGCCCGCCGGCCACCGGCACCGCCGCCGGGGCGGCCGACCCCACCGGCGCCGGCGGCCGCGACCACGGCGGTACCCACGAGTCGACGGCCGGCAGGTTCGCCGGGAACGTGCGCCCCGCCTCGCGTACGAGCGCCGGCACCAGTTCGGCGGCGTTGTCGCGCAGGGTCGTGATCAGCGTGGGCAGCCACGGCAGCAGTACCGGATCGGGCAGCCGCGCGAACGCCTTGGACATGGTCTCCACCACGAACGGGGCCAGCGTGCCGACCGGCTCCAGCGCCTGCACGAACCCGCTGAGGTACTGCGGGAACGCCGGCACCACCAGCGGGTTGGCCAGCAGCTCGTCGCAGCGCTCGCGCAGTTGGGCCAGCGGCAGGGTGCCGAGGGCGAGGCGGGCCGCCCAGAGCAGCGCCACCTTGGCCGGCGCCTCGGGGTGCGACTGCGCCACGGCCAGCTCGAGCTGGGCCCGGTCGCAGCCCAGCGACAGCGCCAGGCTCTCCAGGGACAGCAGGAACCCGAGCATGGCGGCGACCTGCCGCACGCCGGTCTCCTCGTCCAGGAAGGCGGTCGGCAGCAGGGTGCAGTAGTGCGCGTACCCGGCGGTCACGAACGCCTCGCACCAGGCCGGCAGCGCGGGTTCGGTCGCCCGGTAGTGCGTCAGCAGCCGGCGGATGCCGCGCAGCACCCGGGGCGCCTCGTCCACGCCGCGCTCGGCGGCCAGCAACGCGACGGCCCGGGTACCCAGCTCGTCGGTGACGCGCCGGGAATCCAGGTACAGCAGGGAGTCCTCCACCGCCGCCAGCGCGACGGCGGCGGTGGCGTCCGGCGCGTACACGGCCCGGCGCAGGCGCCGCTCCAGCACCTGCTCGACGGTGACGCCCTCGTACCCCAGCTCGATGATGGAGCGCTGGTGCCGCCCGATCGCCAGGTCCCAGCTCTCCTGGATCGGCCGCTCGCCGAGCCGCCGCTCCCCCATGATCGGGCGCACCGCGTCGTCGGGCAGCAGGTACCGCAGCATCCACAGCAGCCGCGAGCAGGCCGAAAGCTCCGGCCGCGCGGCGAGGTCCAGCAGCGCCCGCGCCACGGTGCGCCGCTCCAGGTCCAGCTCGAGCGGGGCCAGCCGGTCATAGACGTCGCGTGCCAGCGGCGGCAGCGCGTCGTAGCCGACCTGACCGATCCGGTCGCCGCCGAGCAGGATCTCGCAGAGCCGGCGCACGTCACGGCGGCCGGGCACCACGTCCTTCTCGATGCAGGTGACCGCCGCGTCCTGGAAGTCGTACGGGGTGGGGCGGGCTCGGTTGCGCAGGCCGGCGAGCAGGATGGCGGTCTCGAACACGGCGATGGCGTCGGCGGTGCTGGCCAGGTACCCGTTGCGCCGGGCCAGCCGGACGATGTCCACGCACCACGCGCGCAGCTCGTCGGAGTCCAGGCCGCCGGGCTCCGGCGCGCTGCTCAGAAAGCCGGTCAGCCGGTCCATGACCGGCGAGGGTGGCGTGGGGGCCGCCGCGCGCGCCCGCGCCGACCGCCTCCGGGCGCCCTTCTGCCCCGTCAGCCGGAACGGCACCTCGCCGCCCCGGGACACCGCCTTGCTCCAGGTGGCCGCGGCGATCGACACAGAGCCGGCGGCCAGCCCGAACTGCGCCTCGATGGCGGACTGGCTGGACGGGATCAGGCCGTACAGCCAGCGGGTGGCGGTGCGGGGGGTGATGTCGAAGGCCGCCGTCGACCCCACCCCGAACTGCTCGACCCGGCTGGCCGCGTGGAAGGCCCCGCACACGTACAGGCACTCGGACACCTCGGCGCCCGAGCTGGCGAGGTGCTCGCGCATCCGGGTCCACATGTAGCGCTCGCGGTCCTCGTCGACGGTCAACCGTCGCAGCGCCGCCCCGGTCTCGGCGGCCGATCCGCCGCCCGGCCGCAGCCGCCGGAACAGGCTGCCGATCAACACCATGACCTGGCGGTACGTGTCGTAGTCGGCACCCACCAGGGGCTGCTCCACGTACTGGTCCCACCACTCCGACCAGTGCCGCACCTTGCCGTGGTGCAGCAGGTAAGCCTCCAGCTCCGCGAACCGCGGCCGCAGGTCGCCGATCTCGACGCCCACCGCGTCGCCGTGCAGCGCGGCCTGTTCGGCGTGCTCCGCCTCGCCGGCCGGGTCGTCGCCGCCGGGCCGGTCCTCGCCGTCGGGCCGCTCCCTGCCGTCGCCGGCCGGGCGTGCCGTCGGCTCCTCGCGCGGCTGCCACTGGAAGACGTGGTCCGCGGAGCGGTCCACCAGCACCAGTTCGACGCCGGGGGTGTCCAGCGCGTACGCGATGGCCTGGTACTCCGCCGACGCCTCGCTGATGGGCGCGACGACCGACAGCGGCGCCCACTCCGGCGGGAAGCCGTCCAGCTCGGAGGCGAACGCCTGCACCGCCACCGGGAGCCGGCAGTTGCGCAGCTCCCCCAGCAGCGGCGCCAGGTCCTCGCACAGCTCCAGGTAGATCACCTTTGGCTGCTTCTCGCGCAGGCGGCGAACCATGGCCAGCGCCGAGGCCGGTGAGTGGTGGCAGACCGGGAAGATCTCCAGCCGCTCGCCCAGCGCCCGGTCGACGTCGTCCACGATGCCGGCCAGGATGCCGGCGACCGCGTCCGGGTGCTCGGCCAGCGCGGCGGCCGCGTCGGTCAGCTGGTCACGCAGGGCGCCGAAGGGGCCCTGCGTCATGACAGGGTGGCGATCGCCTGGCGGCCACCCTCGAGGAACGCCGGCCACGGCTCGCCGTCTTCCTTGCTGCGCGGCTCGACCACTCCGTGCCAGTACTTGTTGAGGATGGCCAGGTCCTCCGGGCTGCGCCGGGCCAGCGAGCCCACCAGCGAACCGGCGAGCGTCTCGGCTCGCAGCACCCGGTCGCCGAAGAAGTGACTGTGCAGGATGGCGTCCTCCAGCACGCCGATCTGCTCCGCGGTGGACAGGGCCGACTCCAGCCGCTCATCGTCGCTGCTGGCCGCCGCCGAGGCGGCGCGCAGGTCGGCGAAGCTGCGCAGCAGGATGTCCAGCAGCGTCGGCGGCACGTCGAGTTCGATGCGGTGCCGGCGCAGCAGCTCCTCGGTGCGGAACCGGACGATCTCCGCCTCGCTGCGCTTGTTGGTCACCACCGGGACGCGCACGAAGTTGAACCGCCGCTTGAGGGCCGAGGAGAGGTCGTTGACGCCACGGTCGCGACTGTTGGCCGTGGCGATGATGGAGAAGCCGGGCTGGGCGAACACGATGCCGTCGTCGTCGAGCTCGGGTACCGACACGTACTTCTCGGAGAGGATGGAGATCAGGGCGTCCTGCACGTCGCTGGTGGCCCGGGTCAGCTCCTCGAACCGTCCGATCATGCCCCGCTCCATCGCGGTCATGATCGGCGAGGGGATCATCGACTCGCGGGACTGCCCCCGGGCGATCACCATGGACACGTTCCACGAATACTTGATGTGGTCCTCGGTGGTGCCGGCGGTGCCCTGCACGACCAGGGTGGAGCTGCGGCAGATGGCGGCGGCCAGCAGCTCGGCCAGCCAGCTCTTGCCGGTGCCCGGGTCGCCGATCAGCAGCAGCCCCCGGTCCGAGGCCAGGGTCACGATGCTGCGCTCGACGAAGCTGGGGTCGCCGAACCACTTCTGGGCGACCTCACGGTCCAGCCCGTCGGAGCGCTGTGAACCGAGCACGAACAGCCGCACCATCCGCGGGCTGAGCCGCCAGGAGAACGGTTTGGGGCCGTCGTCGACCGACTCCAGCCAGTCGAGCTCGTCGGCGTACTTGACCTCGGCCGGGGCGCGCAGCATCTCGTCGGGCATGCGGATTCTCCTTGCTCCTGCTTAGCTGAGGAAACTCTTGAGCTCGAACACGAGCTTGCGGATGTGGCCCGAGATCACCGGGGTGCCCAGGTCCTTGAACTTCTGGCGGAACCACGGGTTCACGCTCTGCTGGCCGCCGCTGTTGACCGAGCCGACCGGGATGAACCGCACGCCGGAGCGGTGGACCGCCTCGATGCCGTCGAACAGCGGCTGGGACCGGTCGAACTCGTAGAAGTCGGAGATCCAGACCATCACGGTGTTGCGCGGATCGGTGATCTTCGGTCGGGCCAGCGCCATGGCGACCGGGCCGTCGTTGCCGCCGCCCAGCTTCGTGCGCAGCAGCACCTCGAACGGGTCGTGTACCCACGGCGTCAGGTCCAGCGCCCGGGTGTCGTACGCGATCAGGTGCACGTCCACCTTCGGCAGCCCGGCGAAGATGGACGCCAGGATGGTGCAGTTCACCATCGAGTCGACCATCGACCCCGACTGATCCACGACGACGATCAGCCGTGCCGGGGTGGTACGCCGGGCGGTGTGCCGGTAATACAGCCGGTCCACGTACAGGCGCTCGTCCGTCGGGCTCCAGTTGGTCAGGTTCTGCCAGATGGTGCGGTTCAGGTCCAGGTTGCGGAACACCCGCTTGGGCGGTACCGACCGGTCGATGGTGCCCACGCTGGTCTGCTCCACCTGGGTGCGCAGCACCTCGGCCACCTCGTCGACGAACCGGCGGATCAGCGCCGTGGCGTTGGCCAGCGCGACGCCCGACAGGTTGGCCTTGTCCCGCAGCAGCTGCTCGATCAGCGACATGCTCGGCGTCAACTGCTTGGCCAGGGTCGGGTCGGCCAGTACCTCCCGCAGGCGCATGCGGCGCACCAGGTCGCCCTCGAGCCCGGCCAGGGTGGCGCCGAGCCCGCCGCCGGCACGGGCGCGCAGCTGGCCGGGCTCGGCACCGCACGCGCGCTCCAGCCAGCCGGCGTCGGCCTGCCACCGGGCGAGCTGGCTCGCGCTCACGCTGCCCGAGCCCGTCTGGAACACGTTGAGCAGCAGCTTCGACACCAGCGCCGCCCGGCGCACCTCGGCCTCGCCGGCCCGGGCCGGGCCCGACTCCGCGCCGGCCGGGCCGGCCGACCCTGCGGCCGCCGGGTCGTCGCCCGGGGCCATCAGGCCCGCCAGCTCGGCGGCCAGGTCCGGAAAGCGCTGCACCACGGTGTCCACCGACACCGACGGGTCCAGCAGCGCCGCCGGCAGGCCGAGGTCCTCGACGATGGCCATGCTGGCCGCCTCCAGCGGCGGCTGTTCCTCGGCGTCGAACACCCGCGAGAGCAGCCGCCAGTAGAGCACCTGGCGGCGGTTCTCGGCGGCGCCCGCCGCGGGCTCGCGATCGGTCATTTCCTCAGCAGCCGTCCCGCGCGCTCGCGCAGCACGGCCACCGCGTCCCCGGCCTTGGCCTGTGCCTTGACCACCTTGGCGTCGGTGGGGCCCAGCGCCCAGTCCCCGCCGTGCGCCGCCACCGGCTTGCGCTTGACCGTGCCCTGCACCGCCAGCGGCTGCACCATCCACCGGCCGCCGTCCCAGCGGACCAGGCCGAGGCACGCCGTCGAGGCCGCCACCAGTTCGGCCGTGAGCGGACCGCAGGCCGGCAGTCGGTCGGTGGCCACGTCGAGCCGGTGCCCGCCCAGCTCCAGGGTGAGCTCACCGTCCTCGCCGGTGCCCGTGGCGTACCCCTCCAGCAGCACCGGTTCGGCCAGCCGCACCGGGTGGCGCTGCAGGGGCGGCACGGCCGGGGCGTGCGCGGTGGCGAGCAGCACCCGGGCGGTGGCGAACGGGTCGGCGACCTCACCCGCGCCGGCCCGATCGTCGTGCCACACCAGGTCGCCGCCGGGCAGCAGGGGCAGGTCCGTGACGTCCAGGGTGCGGTGCTCGGCCAGCGCGCGCAGCAGCACCGGGCACCCGCGCAGCAGCCGCCACACGGCCGGCCCGACGATCGTGTCCACCTTGGCGGCGGCGACGCCGGTACGCACGAGCCGGGGCGGGCCGCCACCGGCCGGCTCCAGCACGCCGTGCACCTGTACCTGCACCGCCGTGCCGTGCTCGTGCACGTCCACCCCGAGGATCAGCAACCGCCCCGACACCGCGGTGGCCGCACCCTCGCCCTCAGAGGGTTGTTGGGGGTGCTCGCCTGCGCCAAACACCGGCTCCGGCTGCGCTCCCCCGGCGGACCGTGGGGGAGGCTGCGACAGCAGGAGGGCGCGGGCCCACAGGTCGGCCCAGCGGCGCACCGGCAGCCGGTCGGCCGCCGCGACCGGGCACAGCGCCCGCAACTCGGCGGCCAGCCCGTCGAGCAGCACCGCCAGCCGGCGCAGGCCGGGCTCGGCCAGCGCCGACTCGATCAGCTGGCCCGAGGCGGAGACGAGGTCCTGGTCGACGCCGCGCCAGCCGGCGGTGGCCAGCTCGTGCAGCCACGACCGGCACCCGCCGAGCAGGTTCTCGGCGACCCCGCCCGGTGCCGCGGGTGCGACCGGCGCGGGTGCGTCCGGTGCGGGTGCGACCGGTGGCGGGGCGGGCGGCGAGGCCGGCTCCGGCCAGGCGTCCCGGGTCCGGCCCAGGGCGGCGTCGAACCGGGCCAGCAGCGCGTCGTGGACCGCGCCGAACAGCGCGGTGCGCGCGCCGGCCAGCGCGACCAGGTGCTCACCCGCGACCGAGCCGGCGGCGATCTTTTCGACCGCCTCCGCCACCCGAGGGCCCAGCGGGGTTGCCGCCACCGCTCCGGCCAGCGCGGCCAGCGCGCCGGTGGACCGCTCGTCCAACCGGGCGAGGCCATGCACCAGGGCGTCGTCGACGCCGGCCACCACGTCGAGGGTCTCGGCGAGCCCGTCGAGGTCGGTGCCGACCAGCTCGGCGAGCTGCGTGCCCAGCATCAGCTCACCGTCCCGGCGCCGGCCATCCCGCCGGCCGGGAACCAGTGCAGTTCGGGGATGGGCTCGGTGGTCTCGGGCAGTTCCAGGTATGCCAGGTGGCGCAGGAACCGGCTGAACACGACCGCCGCCGGTGAGGGCTCGTGCCGGCCGTCCAGCAGCAGCGCCATGAGCCCGGCTCCGGTGGTCACCTCGTCACCCGCCTCGACGCGCAGGTACCGGGCCACACGCGGCACCCCGTACTGCAGCACGGCCTCGTCGACGAGCGCCTGCAGGTGGTTGCACGGCTGCCCGCGCAGCCCGCCGCACGGCCGGTTGTTGTTGGTGCTGCAGTGGTACACGTGCTCGCCGGCGCTCATCGACGACACGTACACCCGCTCGACGTCCGACCCGCTGGACACCACGCCCTGCAGCCGGCCGTCCGCCAGCTCGACGAAGGGGACCTTCGCCAGCTTGCGGGGCGCGACCCCGGGCACCACCCGCACCGCGCTGCGCCGCTGCCACGCGGTGTTCTCCGCGTCCACGCCACTCGACCTCCGCCCCCGACGGCTCGCGGACGCCGACCGTGGGGCGCGCCCCACGCGCACCGGCCATCCGTGCCGGTATTTCTACCAGACGCGGGCGTGGGGTGGGTCAGGCCGCCAGGGCGCCCGTCGCGGTCACCCGGCCGGCCCCGTCCCGGACCTCCACGCGCAGGTCGGGGCCGTCGCCGGTGGCCGCGACGGACAGCCGCTGCGCCCCGTACGCGGGCCCGACCAGCCGGTACGAGAACGCCCTGCCAAGCGGGTCCACGCCCAGCCGGCGGATCAGCTCGCCCAGCAGCAGGGCCTGCAGCGGCCCGTGCACGACCAGATCCGGGTAGCCCTCGCCGGTGGTGTAGCCGAGGTCGTAGTGGATGCGATGGGCGTTGTGGGTGAGCGCGGAGAACCGGAACAGCACCACCGGGTCGACGTCGAACTCCAGAGTGCCGCGCACCGAAGCGCCGCGCGCCCGGGAGCCGCCGTTCGGATCCGCGCCGTTCGGGCCCGGGACGGCCCCGCCGGCCGGGACGGTGGGCGCAGCGGTGGGCGGGCGCGAGCCCGGCGGCCGGTACACGATGTCCTGCTCGTCGACGACCGCCACGGCGCCGTCCTGCTCGATGCGGCTGCGCACCGTCACGAACGTCAGCGGGCCGGACCGGCCGGACTTCTCGACGGTGCGCGCCACCTCGCTGGTACGGGTGGCGGCGCGACCGACCCGCACGGCGCGGTACGCGGTGACCCGGCCGCCGGCGAACATGCGCAGCCAGCCGGGGCCGGGCGGGGCGGGGACGCCGCGCAGCGGGTGCCCGTCGGCGCCGAGCTCATCCTGGCGCGGCCGGTCGAGCAGGTAGACCCAGTGCCACAGCGGCGGTAGGAACCCGTCACGCAGCGCCCCGGGCACCTCGAGGTCGAGCAGGGCGGCCAGCTCCTCGGCGGGCCCGGGGGTGATGAGTTCGCGGCAGGTCTGCACCTCAGCCATCCTGCCCCAGCGCGCCGTGCACGATGGCGGTGGCCAGCGCGCGGGTGGCCGCCTCGGTGACCGAGCCGGGCGGCGCGCTGACCAGCGTGAACAGCGCACCGCCGTAGAGCACCATGAGCTGCGGCACGGCCGACGGCGGAAGGTCGAGCCGCAGCGACTCGTGGTAGCCGGCGGTGAAGCGCTCCGCCGCCTCCATCAGCCCGTCGAGGGTCTCCGCGAGGACCGGCCGCCGAAGGCTCTCCAACCGCAGCTCGAAGACGGCGAGGTAGCGGTCCCGCCGCGCGGTCGCGGCGAGCAGCAGCGAGCCGGCGATCAGCTCGATGACCCGCTCGCGGGAGTCGCCGCCGGGCACGTACCCGACCGCGGCGTGGGTCATGTCCGCGTGATGCAGCTCGACCACGCGCCGCGCCGCCGCCACGAGCAGCGCCTCCCGGCTGCGGAAGTAGTTGGAGGTGGTACCCGCGGGCAGGCCGGCCCGGGTGTCGACCGCGCGGTGGGTCACCCCGTGCACGCCGACCTCGGCGAGCAGGGCGATGGCGGCGTCGGCCAGGTCGGCCCGGCGACGGTCATTGGATGGCGGCACGACCGCATTCTATGGCAGCATTCGTAGTACAACGATCGTAGTGGAATAGGAGTCCACTGTGGACGTACTTGTCGTGGGCGCCGGCATCGGCGGCCTCGCACTCGCCGGCGGCCTGCTCGACGACGGCCACCGGGTACGCGTCATCGAGGCCGCGCCCGCCCTGCGCACCGGCGGCGCCGGAGTGACCATCTTCAGCAACGGCGCGGCGGCGCTGGACGGCCTGGGCACCCCGCTGCCCGCCTCGATCGGCGGGCGCATCGACCTGCTGGAGTCCCGCCACGCCGACGGGCCGACCATCGCCCGGGTGGACCTGACGGTCATGCGGCGCAGGACCGGTTTCCCGGTGGTGACCGTGCCCCGTGAGGCACTCATCGGACTGCTGGCGTCCCGGCTGCCCGCCGGCACCGTCGCGTTCGGCCGGGCCGCGCGGCGGGTCGACGTGGAGCCGGCGCCGCCCGGCCACCCGGTGACGGTCGTGGACGAGTGCGGGGACACGCACACGGCCGACGTGCTGGTCGGGGCCGACGGGCAACGCTCGGCGGTGCGCCGCGGCGTGCTGGGCGGCGAGCCGGCCACCGAGGTCGGCTGGACGACGTGGCAGGGGCTCACCCCGATCCTGCCCGGGCTGGCGGGCGGCTCGACCGCGCTGCTGGTGGTCGGCCCGGCCGGGCTCGTCGGGCTGATGCCGGCCGGGAACGGGCTGCTGCAGTGGTGGTTCGACGTCGAGGGACCGCTGCCGGACGGCCCGACCGCCGCCGCGCTGGCCCGGCGGTTCGCCGGCTACGCGGCGCCGGTCCCCGAACTGCTGGGCGCCATCACGGACGCGGACCTCGGCCGCTACCCGCATGTGCTGCACGCCGTGCCCGACGCCTGGGGCCGGGGCCCCGCGACGCTGGTCGGCGACGCCGCGCACGCGTTCCCACCGAGTCAGGCGCAGGGCGCCAACCAGGCACTGGAGGATGCCTGGCTGCTGCGGCGCGCCCTGGCGGGCGGCGGCGACCCCGGCGCGCGGCTACGCCGGTACGAGCGGCTGCGCGCGGTACGGGTGCGGCGGGTGTCGCGGATGGCCGCGCGGGAGACCACCAACCGGCCGCCGGCGCTGCCGGTGCGGCTCGCCACCCGGCTGGTGCCGGCGCGCCTGGCCGGTGGCGGGTACACGGCGCTGATCCGGCGCTTCTCCAGCGTGCTGGCCGGCGAGCGGATCGGTTGAGGCGGACGTTGTCGGGCCCCCGCCCTCACCGGCGCGGGGCGCTGGCCCCGGACGCGTCAGGGCGCCACCCGCGCGACGTACTTCCCGCCGCCCCGGCCCTCGGCCAGCAGCTGGTGCGTCGCGGGCACCTCATCCAGCGAGCCCACCTCGGTGACCGGCAGCGCGAGTTGGCCGTCGGCCAGCAGCGAGAGCACCCGGGACAGCGCCGAGGCGACCCGCTGCGGCGCCGTCGCGGCGAGCCGGGTGAAGCTGAACCCGGCCAGCGCGACGTTGCCGCCGATGAGCCGCCCCAGCGCCGGTAGCGGCTCCGGCCGACCGCCGCCGGCGTTGCCGAACAGCACGATCCGCGCGCCGGGCGCGGCAACCTCGAGGTCGACGTCGAGCATGCCGGTACCCGACGGATCCAGGATCACGTCCACCCCGCCACCGGCCACCTCCCTCGCCCGCGCGGCCAGGTCGTCGCCGCGTACCAGCACGCTGTCCCAGCCGGCGTCCCGCGCTCCCGCGACCTTGTTCGCGCGGCCGACCACGCCGATGCGCGACCCGCCACCGAGCAACGGCACCAGCCCCGCGACGGCGGAACCCACCCCGCCGCCGGCCGAGTGCATCAGCACGGTCTCCCCCGGCCGGAACCGGGCCGCGTCGGTCAGCAGCAGCAACGCGGTGGACAGCATCAGCGGCGCGGCGGCGGCGACGGGGGACGCGACCGCGCCCGGCAGCGGTACCGTCAGCGACGCCTCAGCCACGGCCACCTCGGCCAGCCCGCCGCCGCTGCGAATGAGGGCCGCCACCCGCTGGCCGACGGCGAGTCCGGTCACCCCGTCGCCGAGTTCGCGCACCGTGCCGGCGACCTCCATCCCCGGCACGTACGGCCAGGCCGACGCGTACCCGACATCGCCGCGTCGGGCCATCACGTCCATGAAGTTGATGCCGGCGTGGGTCACCTCGATGCTCACCTGCCCCGGCGCCGGACGCGGCTCGGACAGCTTCTCGACCCTCGTGAGCTCCGGCCCCTGTGACGGGGCGCTCATCACCAGCGCGCGCATCGATCCCACCTTCTACG
This sequence comes from Rugosimonospora acidiphila, assembly GCF_039543385.1. NCBI lineage: Bacteria > Bacillati > Actinomycetota > Actinomycetes > Micromonosporales > Micromonosporaceae > Rugosimonospora > Rugosimonospora acidiphila. The sequence goes on along the minus strand of NZ_BAABJQ010000026.1, from coordinate 120,352 downwards.
ATATTCGTCGTACGACGCAGACAGTAGCGCACGTACGATAGTCATCGAAAGAGAGGTGCGCGATGCCACGATCGCAGCGCAGGGCGGCGCTGGTCCACCCGGACGCCCGGGACTACGACCTGCTGGACGTCCTGCACGCGCTGGCGGATCGCACGCGCATGACGATCGTGCGCACCCTGCGCACCGATCCCGAACGCGCGTGCGGCACGTTCCCGGTGGACGTCGCACCCTCGACGCTCACCCACCATTTCCGGGTGCTGCGCGAGGCCGGACTCATTCACCAGCGCGAAGAGGGCAACCGGCGGTGGACCACGCTGCGCCTGGCCGACCTCGACGGGCGCTTCCCCGGCCTGCTCGACAGCATTCTGGCGGCCGACAAGCGGGCCGCGCCGTAGACCGACGCCCGAGCAGCCGTAGGCAGCGCGGCGTCACCACCGAGACGTCACCACCGAGACGTCACCACTGCGGCGTCGCCACCGGGGCGGGCCGTCCCTCGCGCGACCGGTCGCCGGCGGGGGCACCGTCGGCGGGTGTGGCGTCGGCGGGTGCGGCATAGGCGGACGCCAGGCTGGCGCGGGCGGTGCTGGCCAGGGCGAGCAGCGCGAGGCCCACCCGTACCGAGCGCCACAGGTCCGCGCCGGTGGGCACCTTCATGGAGTTCTCCGATCGCCGGGCTCGCGCCGCTCGTCTCGTGGCTCCACTCTGCCCGGCGTGGTCAACACGGGATACCGGGAAATTCCACGAGGCACCCCTGACGCCGGAATAGGGGTTGACCCCGACACGTCTGACTATCGGCTCCCCGATGGCCACGACGACCAGCACCACCGATGCCGCCGCCGGTCGGCCGACGCCGCCCCGGGGCGGGCCCGGCTGTACGCACGATCGCCTCCGCGAGGGAGTGGTCGAGGGCTCATGGTGCAGGGCCCACCGGCGGATGATTGGTCCCATGTGGATCACGGAAGCGGTGGGCCGCAAGGCGGGTCGCCGACGCGGTTCGAGACGCCGAGCGGGGGTCGGCGTCATGACCCTCGCGACCCGCTTGGCGGCGACAGCAACGGGAACTCTGCTCGCCTGCTGCGCCTGCGTCGCCAGCAGCGCCACCGATGACAGGCCGACCGCCCTACCCAACGATTACGACCCCGTGCCAGTCTCCCCCGGTCCCACCTATTCCCCACCCCCGACCGGCCTACCGACACCGTCCTACACTTCGTCACCGCCGCCGGCCACACCGTTGGGTCAGCTTCGGTCCGAGATGGCCATCGACCTGCGCGGGCAGACCGGCCAGCAGGTCGCCGTGGAGCCGGACTGTGCCGACGCGCTGGTCTTCGACGGCACCACCAAGACCTTCCGGTGCGGTGGGGAGGTGGACGGCGTGACGGTGCCGTTCGACGTGACGATCGGAGGCTCCGCCGACCCCCTGTACACCATGAAGATCACCCAGCTTCAGGGGCTCATACTGGCCTCCGCCGTGCTCGACGCCTGGGCCGAGGACTACGCCGGCAGCTCGGAGAAGCTCAGCTGCGACGGCGCGATCCCCGAGGTGGCGGTGGTGCCGTTCGGCAAGGACACCGGCCTGCGCTGCGCGGCGGGCACCAGGATCCAGACCCTCCGGGTCACCGACTCCGGCTACCTCTTCTGACCGCGTCGGTGACGGCGAACCGAGACCCCGGGCGTTATCGGATGGGCGGGATGACCGCCTCGATCAGGTGCGGGCCCGGCTCGGCGATCGCCTGGTTGAACTGTTCGGCCAACTCTTCGGCGGTGGTGGCGCGGCTGGCCGCCACGCCGAACCCGCGGGCGAGCGCGGCGAAGTCGAGGTCCGGGTGGCCGAGGTCCAGCAGTGGGTTGCTGTGCGGATCCGACTGGTCGGTGCCGAGGTGCTCCCACTCATCCCGCAGCGTCGCGTAGGAGCGGTTGTTCAGGATCACGTTGGTGATGTTCAGCCGCTCCCGGGCCTGGGTCCACAGCGCGGAGAGGGTGTAGACGGCGCAGCCGTCGGCCTCCAGGACGACCACCGGCCGGTGCGGCGCGGCGATCGCGGCACCGACCGCGAGCGGCATCCCCTCGCCCATCGCGCCGCCGCAGGGCTGCAGCATGTCGTGCCGCGGCGCGCCGGCGACGGCGGCGTGCAGCCCCGCGCCGGAGCTGATGGTCTCGTCGACGACAATCGCGTTCTCCGGCAGGAGGGCGCCGATCACCGCCGGCCAGGTCGTGATGGTGAGCGGGCCGGTCGGCATCGCCGGGCGGCCCGGCTCGTTGACCTCCGGCTGGCGGTCGGGGGCGACCAGGCCGGCGAGCGCGGTCAACGCCTCGGTCGCGTCCTCGCCGACCTCCGCGAGGACGTGGGCCCGCGCGCCCTCGGGGACCAGGCAGCTCGGCTTGTCGGGGTAGGCGAAGAAGGCCATCGGCACGGGCGTGCCGGCGACGATCACGTGCCGTACCCCGTCGAGCTGGTGCAGGACCCGCTCGGGGAACATGCCGAGGTGCGGGAACGAGGGCAGCCCCGCCCCGTGCTCCACCCGGCTCGAGTGCAGCTCCAGGAAGACTCGGGCGCCGGTGGCCGCGGCGATCCGGCTCGCCGCGCACAGTCCCGCCGCCCGTCCCGCCGGGCCGCCGATGATCAGCGCTGTCTCGTCCCCGCCGCGCAGCACCTCGGCGATCCGCTTCACCACCGCGGGTTTGACCGTCGACACCGGTCGGGCGAGCACCATCGGACGGTCCCCGTCGCCGTCGGCGGCCACGCCATCGGACCATGAAACGTCGGCGGGCATGATCAGGGTGGCGATCTGGCCGGGTGGTTCGAGGGCGTCGGCGATCGCCGAGACCGCGTCCTGACTCACGCCGGCGACGTTCGCGGGGCGGCGGATGGGTCCCCCCAGCGAGCGGGCGACGGTGTCGAGGTCCGATTCCAGCGGCGGATCGTAGGACTTGTGGTGCGTCGGGTGGTCGCCGACGATGTTCACCATCGGCGAGTTGGCCCGCCGGGCGTTGTGCAGGTTCGACAGGCCATGGCCGAGGCCCGGCCCGAGATGCAGCATCGTCGCGGCGGGCTTGCCGGCCATCCGCGCGTACCCGTCCGCCGCACCGGTGACCACGCCCTCGAACAGGGCGAGAACGCCACGCATCCGGGGCTCCGTGTCCAGCGCCCCGACCAGCTTCAGCTCGGTCGTACCCGGGTTGCCGAAGCAGACCTCGATTCCCGCGTCAGCGAGGGTACGCATCAGAGATTCCGCGCCGTTCATCGCCGCCGCCCTTCGCCACTCGCCGCGCGTCGCGGCCTCACCGCCGTCGCTCCGGCCTCACCGTCCCGCTCCGGCCTCACCGCGGCTCGGGAGCGGCGTGACGGCTCCTATCGGCAGACTAACCACCGGAACCGGATCGCCGCCCCGCATCCACCGAACCGCTCCGCCGCCCGATCCGCCGCCCGATCCGTCGCCCGATCCGGCTCTCGCGCGGGCCGGGTAAGTGCGCGATGCCCCGCCTCGGGCCCTGGAGCGGTGGATGTCGGGTCGGGCCGATGGACGCCCGGTTGTCCGTTGGCCCGGACCCCACACCGTGAACCGCCGCGCCCGCGGACGCTCACCAGGCGCGCTCGCGAACGCGTACAGGTGTATCGGACCAGACCGTGGGTAGCCCACCGACTGGGTACGACGAGGAAGGGTGTGGCCACATGGGCGGCGAGCGGGTGCCGGAGTCGTTCACCGAGCAGACCGCGCGTGTCGGCGACGTCACGATCAACTATATTCGCGGCGGCCAGGGCGGCACGCTCGTACTGCTGCACGGCTATCCGCAGACCTGGTACATGTGGCGCAAGGTGCTGCCGGAACTCGCCCGGCACTACACCGTCATCGCGCCCGACCTGCGAGGCGCCGGTGGCAGCGACGCCCCGGCGGAGGGCTACGACAAGAAGACGCTCGCCGCCGACGTGCACGGTCTGCTCAGCCAGCTCGGCCTCGAACGCGACGTCAGCGTCGTCGGCCATGACATCGGCACGATGGTCGCGTACGCGTACGCCGCCGCCCATCCCGACCAGGTGCGCAACCTCGTGCTGACCGAGGCGCCCATCCCGGACCAGACCCTTTACCAGGCCCCGTCGCTGACACCGCACGGGCCGGGCTTCTGGAACTTTGGCTTCTTCAGCCTCCCCAACGGGCTGCCCGAAGACATCGTGAACGGCCGGGAGGCCCTCTGGGTGGAGCGGTTCTGCGAATCGTTACGGGTTCAGGCCAGCGGCATCGGCGGCGACGACGTCGACGAGTACGCCCGGTACCTGCGGGACGACGCTCACCTGCGGGCCAGCTTCGAATACTTCCGGGCGCTGCCCCAGGACGTCGCCGACAACGCCGAGTACGCCAAGACGAAGCTCACCATGCCGGTCCTCGCCCTCGGCGCCAGTGCCAGCTACGGAGACGCGATGTCCAGCCAGGCCAAGCAGTACGCCACGACGGTCAGCGGTGGCGTCGTCGAGAATTCCGGCCACTGGATCTTCGAGGAGCAGCCGGACCAGTCCGCCGCTCGGCTCCTGCGGTTCCTCCAGCCGGCCTGACCGCACCGCGCGCCAACGGCATGGGCACCGCGGACCTGCCGACCGAGCCGGATCCACGCCTCCTCGAGGCGTACCGGCTGGACCGGGTGTGCACCGGCGCGTGACCACCACCGTCGAGGGTCGCTGTTTCGTCAGTTTCCCCTCGGTCGAGGGCCCCGGAATCCAGGTCGCGGAGCTGGCCGAAGACGGGACGATGCGCCCGTACCCGGACGAGGGCTGGAACGCGGTGCGCGACAACCACGACCCGGCCGGCGCGTTCGTCGGCGTGAACGGTCTGCGCATCGGGCCCGACGGGCACCTGTGGATCGTCGACTCGGGCGCACCCGGCCTCGGGCAGCCCCGGGTGCCCCACGGGCCGAGGCTGATCGTGGTGAGCCTGGCCACGGACGAGGTCATCGACGTGTACCAGCTCGACGGGCAGACCGGACAGCACAGCTACATCGACGACATCCGGTTCAACGGCGATCTGGTGTATCTGACCGACGCGGGCGAACCGGGGCTGCTCGTACTGGACCGGGGCACCGGCCAGCTACGCCGCGCGCTCGACCACCACCCCGCCACCGTGGCTCGGCGCCCCATGCGCGCCGACGGCCGGATCGAGCGCGACCCGCACGGCGACGAGGTGCGGGTACACGCCGACCAACTGGAGGTGTCCCCGGACGGCGAGTACCTGTACTTCCAGCCGGCCTCCGGGCCGATGTCGCGGATCGGGACGCGGTGGCTCGACGACCCCGACCTGCCGGCCGGCTCGCTCGCCGGCCGGGTGGAGCGGTGGCTGGACACCCCCACCACCGGCGGTACCGCCATCGACGCCGATGGTGTGATCTACCTCGGCGACGTCGAGCGCCGCAGGATCCTGCGGCTGTGGCCGGATCGGCGGGTCGACACGCTCGTCGCCGACCCGCGCCTGGTCTCGACGGATGCCCTCTGGATCGGCGACGACGGCTTCCTGTGGATCCCCGCGGCCCAACTCAACCGGTCCGCGGGAATGGCCGGCGGCCGGCAGGCCATCCAGTATCCGATCATCATCTACAAGCTGCGCGTCGACGCCGCCCCACCGGCCAACGACCACTCCTGACCAGCCGGACTCCCCGGAGTGACAGCCGTCACGCCAACCCGGCGGGCACCGCGGCGGCGCGCCAGCCGTCGCCCCCGTCACCGGACGGCGCCCGAACCGGATCTTATAATCGTCCGCATGACACCGCACGACCTCAGCCCGGATCAGTTGCTGTCCACCACCCGCGCCGTGCGCAAGCGCCTGGACTTCACGCGCGAGGTTCCCGACGACTTGGTCCGTGAGTGCGTGGCGATGGCCCTGCAGGCCCCGTCCGGGTCGAACATGGTGACCATGCGGTTCGTCGTCGTCCGGGACGCGGAGAAGCGGCGCGCGATCGGCGAGGTCTACGGCCAGGTCTACGCCCTGTACAAGGCCTCGCCCGGCTACCCGGGCCGGCCGACCGGCGACCCCGAGCGCGACCGCGTCCAGGGCCGGGTGGCCAGTTCGGCCGACTACCTGGGCGAGCACATGGGCGAGGCTCCCGTGCTGGTGCTGGGCTGCAACGAGGGCGCCGACCGGGCCTCGGCCACCGCGGGCCTCGGCAACATCCTTCCGGGGATGTGGAGCTTCATGCTGGCGGCCCGGGCGCGCGGGCTCGGTACCGCGTGGACAGGCATGCACCTGGCCCGTGAGCGGGAGGTCGCCGACATCCTCGGCATCCCGTACGACACCGTCGCCCAGGCCGTCCTGACCCCGCTGGCATATACCAAGGGCACCGATTTCCGGCCGGCCGCACGCCCGGCGCCGGACGCGGTGATCCGCTGGGACACCTGGTAGGCAACGCGAGCCTCGGCCGCCGCGATCCCGATCCCGGCGGCATCCACACCCACCCGCGTTCGGAGCCGGTGACGGCCGGGCGTGCCATCACCTCATCGACGTCCGGCATTCGATGGCCGTTCACGGGACCGGCGCCGATCCGTGGGGCGCACGGGCGAGTCTGATCTCGCACCGAGACTCGCGGCGGCAGAATCCGGTCGGGGGCTCGGGCCGGGCTGTTTGGGTCGCGGTGAGAGCCGAGGGATCGGGGTCACGATGGCGACGGCGACGGCGAGGACGCCGACGGCGGCGACAACTGGCTGCGGATCTTGACACCGAGCGGGACGATCGCCAACCTCGCCAAGGTCATCGCCCCACTCGACCTGCGCCACTGGGACCCCGACGACTTTCCCCGGCCCGGCCCCACCGGCGCCAGCGAGCTGGCCGGGGCGTGCTTCACCGCGGACGGGAAGCACCTGTTCGTCAACGTCCAGTACCCGGGGCTGACCTGCGTGATCACCGGTCCCTGGCAGCGGCGTGACCGGTAGCCCGACGCGACCACGCCTCGACCATCGACCGATAACCGGTGGATCCCGCCGCCGGGTGCGGCTAGCCTCGCTGCCCATGCCCACCACGCCGTTCGTCCGTGTCCACCGTGACATCGCGGCACCGCCGGAGCTGATCTGGCGAGTACTGACCGACTTCGCCGGCTACCCCGCCTGGCATCCGACGCTGACTGTCGGCGCGCCAGTACCCGAGGCCGTCGCCGGCGCCCAGCTGCGACTCACTCTCACCGGAGGCGTGGCCGGCGACCAGGCGTTCACCGCCGAAATCCTCGAGGTGCGCCCACCACACCGGCTCGTCTGGTCCGGCGGGCTGCCCGAGGTGTTGCTCGGCCGGCACACGTTCGCGCTCGACGCGCTGCCCGGCCGCGGGACCCGGTTCACCGACACCGAGGAGTGGACCGGCACCCTGGCAGCGACCGTCGTCGCCGAGCATGGCGCCGCGATCACCACCGAATACCAACGCGCGGCCGCCGCCCTCGCCGCCCGCTGCCACACCCTCACCGCCTGACCGCTCGGCGGTGCGCGCGGGAGACCGCCAGACCGAGATCAGCACATCCATAGATGTCTATTGACAAGTCCACCGGACGGCTGTACACATCTGAGAGAGCGCTCTCACAGCATTTTCACTGCGCGCACGGCCCCCTTGGGAGCGCTCTACCGGCCGTCCGCGGCCGGTCACCATCGCCGGCCGCGCGCCCAGCGCGGTCGCCGGCGTTCCCTCCGTCCTAAGGAACCCGATGGAACCCAACCCGCGCAGAACCCGCCTCGTGCTGGCCGGGCTCGCCGCCCTCGCCACGGTCGCCGCGACGCTGGCGACCACCCTGAACGCCGGCGCCGCGGTGCCGCCGCCCCCCTCCGGCTGGACGACCGTGTTCAGCGACGACTTCAACGGTGCCGCCGGCACCGGCGTCAACACCGGCAACTGGCTCTACGACCTCGGCCACGGCTACGCCGGCGGAGCGGGCAACTGGGGCACCGGTGAGGTCGAGTCGATGACCAACAGCACCCAGAACGTGTACCAGGACGGCAACGGCCACCTGGTCATCAAGCCGGTACGGGACGGCTCCGGCAACTGGACGTCCGGCCGGATCGAGACACAGCGCACCGACTTCGCCGCGCCGGCCGGCGGCAAGCTGCGCATCGAGGCATCCATCCAGCAGCCCAACGTCAGCGGGGCCGCCGCCCTCGGCTACTGGCCGGCGTTCTGGGCGCTCGGCGCCGCGGCCCGGCCGGTCGGCGCGACCAACTGGCCGGGCATCGGCGAGTGGGACGTCATGGAGGACATCAACGGGCTCAGCTCCGAGTTCGGTACCCTCCACTGTGGAGTGAGTCCGGGCGGCCCGTGCAACGAGACCACCGGCATCGGCAGCGGGCAGCGCGCCTGCGGCGGATGCCAGACCGGCTACCACACCTACGCGCTGGAGTACGACCGGAGCGTCTCACCCGAGCAGCTGCGCTGGTACCTGGACGGCAACAACTTCTTCACCGTCAACGCCAACCAGGTCGACGCGACCACCTGGAACAACGCCACCCACCACGGCTTCTTCATCATCCTCAACGTGGCCATGGGCGGCGGCTTCCCCGGCGCGTTCGGCGGCGGCCCCACCGGCTCCACCGCCTCCGGCGTGCCGATGAACGTGGACTACGTCGCGGTGTACAGCTCCTCCTCTTCGGGCGGCGGCACTCCCCCGCCCACGACCAGCCCGACCCCGACCGGCGGCGGCGGTACCGGCGGCGTCAACGCCTACGGCACCATCCAGGCCGAGTCCGCAAGCGCCCAGTCGGGCACCCAGACCGAGGCGACGACGGACACCGGCGGCGGTCAGGACGTGGGCTTCATCGCCAACGGAGACTGGCTCCAGTTCAACAACGTGAACTTCGGCTCCACCGCGGCGCGGCAGTTCAACGGCCGGGTCGCCTCGGGCGCGGCCGGCGGAATCAGCGGGCTGGTCGAGGTGCGCCTCGACTCCCGGTCCAACGCCCCGATCGGCAGCTTCGCCGTCGCCAATACGGGCGGCTGGCAGAGCTGGCGAACCGTACCGGCGAACGTCTCCGCGGTCACCGGCACCCACACGGTGTACGTCACCTTCACCAGCGGGCAGCCGACCGACTTCGTCAACCTCAACTGGCTGAGCTTCGGCCACTAACCGGCGCGCCCGACGCCTCCCCGCCGGCCCGCATCACCGATCCGGGGCGGGCCGGCGGGACGGCCCGGGATCGGTGGTGGCGGCCGATCCGGCCCGGCCGGATGGCGCGCGGCGAGGGCCCCTTACCCGCCGGGTAATGGTGCCGGATGGTGCCGGGCACGATCCTGATCCGTGTTGGCGGTTGACACACGGAGGTGGGCACGATGCCGTACTTCAAGGCAGGCGATGAGACGTCCCTGTACTACCGGGACTGGGGCCAGGGCAGGCCGGTTGTCCTGCTCGCCAGCCAGGGATTGAGCAGCGGCATGTGGCAGCACCTGATGAGCGGCCTGGTGGACGCGGGTTTCCGGTGCCTGGCCTACGACCGGCGCGGCCACGGTCGCTCCGATGAACCCCGCGACGGCTACGACTTCGACACCCTCGCCGACGACCTGGCCGCCCTGATGTCGCATGTGGACGTTCGCGAGGCCACCCTGGTCGGGCACTCCATGGGTGGAGCCGAGATCGTCCGGTACCTGACGCGGCACGGATCGCAACGGGTATCACGCATCGCACTGGTCAGCGCGACGCTGCCGTTCCTGCTGCGTACCGACGAGAACCCGGGCGGCATCGACCGCTCGGTCTTCGAGGGTGTGTGGGCCGAATGGGGCCGGGACTGGCCGGGGTGGATCGCGGCGAACACACCGCCCTTCGTCGGGGCGGGGCTGCCGGCCTGCCACGTGTCGCCGGAGATCGTCGCCTGGGGCACGCGCGACATGGAACGGACGTCGCTGTACGCCCTGTCGCGATGCAGCAGGATCGTGGTGGAGACCGACTTCCGGGCCGAACTGGCCGAGGTGCGGGTGCCCGCACTGGTCATCCATGGGACGGCCGACGCGTCGAACCCCATCGACCTGTGCGGTCGCCGGAGCGCGCAGATCCTGCCGGCGGCCGCGTTGGCGGTCTACGACGGTGCGCCGCACGGGCTGTTCATCACCCACCTGCCGAGGCTGCTCGACGACATCCGTGGCTTCGCCGCCGCGGCGGCCGAGGGCTCCCGGGTCACGACCGATCATCAGTTCACCGGATGATGCGGCGCCTCCTCCTGGCGGCGCCGACCGCTGGGGCGGGCGGCGGCACAACGGGCGGAACAGAGGCAAGATCGTGACGGGTATGCTGAGCGCCGTGGGCGCCGCCCGGCAGAACGGATACGGCTTCGGGCCGTTGTTGCGCCAGTGGCGACTGGCGCGGCGGCTCAGCCAGGAGGCGCTGGCGCTGGCGGGCAACGTCTCCCCTCGGCATATGAGTTTTCTCGAAACCGGACGGTCGCGGCCAAGCCGCGAAATGGTGCTCGGCTTGGCCGAGCAGCTCGACCTGCCCCTGCGGGACCGTAACGAACTGCTCCTCGCCGCCGGATTCGCCCCGGCATACCTCGCCCGTCCCGACGACGACCCGCAGCTGCGGGTGGTGAACGAAACGTTGCGCGGGCTGCTCGCGGCGCACGACCCCTATCCGGCCGCGGTGGTGGACAGCGGTTGGAACCGGCTGATCGCCAACGAGGGCAGCCGGATACTCCTGGCCGGGGTCGCGCCCGCCCTGCTCACCGAGCCGGTCAACATCATGCGGCTCACTCTGCACCCCGAGGGCATGGCCCCGCGGATCAGGAACCTCGGCGAGTGGAGCCAGCACCTGCTGCACCGGCTGCGGCGACAGGCGATCGGCGCCAACAGCGCCGAACTGGCCGCCCTTCGCGAGGAACTCGCGGGCTACCCCGGGGTGGAAGACCGTCCGGTCGTGGTCGACGACCCCGGCCGCCGGATCGCGCTTCCCCTCGAATACGAGTCGGAGCATGGCACCCTGCGGTTCCTGAGCGTCACCGCGTCCTTCGGCGCGCCCTCCGACATCACGCTCGCCGGGATGATCATCGAATATCTCTACCCCGCCGACGACGCGACGCGAGACATCCTGACCGGGCGCGCACGAACCGGGTGACTCGCCCACCAGGCCCGGTGGGCGGGGTCAGGACTCGCCGCCGGTCTTCGGCTCCACCGTGTACCGGATCGTCTGCGCCACGATCCAGCCGTCCTCGATGACGTACGAGTCGACCCCGTCGCGTACCCGTGCCCCGTCGCTGTCCGCCGTCCACTCCAGCATGCAGAAGCGCCCCTCGACGAGCCGGCGGGTGTAGCCGTACCGCGCGTGGGGCACCTCCTCGGTCAGGTACCGGGCCAGTTCGCGGGCTCCCTCGCGGCCGTGGAACACCCCGCGCCGCTCCAGGAGCACGCAATCCGGCGACACGTTGCGCGCGAGGTCCTCGTCGAGCCTGCCCTCCTGGGCCAACCGGAGGTGATCCTCGAACACCTCGGCCGGCGGGCGTTGCCGCGGATCGACACTGTCGGCTGCCACGGGCTCCACGATGCCAGAGCGCACCCGGTCGGTACCGGCGATTCCCCGCCCGTGGGCCGTCAGCGCTGGACGTAGAGGTCGTACAGGCCCGGACCGGTCGGGCCGGATGGCGTGACGGTCACGCAGTAGTAGGCGCTCCAGGTGTGGTTGACCTGTCCGGCGTGGCCGACGCTCAGGCACTGGTCATTCCAGTTGTAGGAGCCGTACTCCAGATAGGTGGGCGGGGTGGCCTGCGCGGACGGGGAGAAGCTGAGAGCGGTGACGACACCGGCGGCGGCCAGCCCCACGGCGGCCACGAGACGTGTTTTCATGAAAGAGAGTTAACCGATAATCCATCGGCAGACAACGATCTCTCGGGCAACGGCGCGTTCGTCCGGCGCCTCGGCTGACCCACACCCGGCGGGGCGCCGCGTGGCGACGGCGGGGCGCCGCCACGCGACCGCGGTGGGGTCAGCCGGCGGTGATCCGGCGCAGGTGTTCGGGATCGTTGGCCTCGCGCAGCAGCCCGATGTCGGTGATCGGCCGGGGACGCACCGCCGGGATGTACAGCGTGCCGGCCTGCAGCCCCTCGGCCAGCCGCTCGGCCAGCTCACCGAGCGGGAACGACTCCTGCCACGCGTCGAGCAACTGGTAGTTGGCGCTCAACACCATGGTCACCTGGTGCTCGGGCGGGTAGATCGTCAGCAGGTGCCGCTGCAGGCGGGCGAAGCGGGCGGCGTTGCCCCGCTGCCGCGAGTACAGGCCGGTCTCCACCGCCGAGACCTGCCACAGCAGGCACGGCACGTCTGGCTGTAGCGGCCTGGCCCGGGCCAGCACGTCGGTCGCCTCGTACATCTGCAGCCCCTGCGGCCCGGGGTCCAGGCCGACATCGGTGATGATCGTATCCAGGGCGGAGATGCCGGGCAGCACGCGCACCGTCAACCCGAGCAGCGCCGCGCCCTCCTGGATCAGGCGGGTGGGGTGCACGTAGACCTGCGGGTGGCCGTAGCTGGCGAAGCAGACCGGGCCCTCGTCCAGGGCGGCGTCCAGGACGCTGGCGGCCATCGCGACATAGGTCCGCCGCCGCTCGCCGCCCTCCTGGTACAGGTGCATCATCGGCCGCGCCTCGGCGCCAAGGGAACTGATGAACTCCTCGACACCGAACCCGTCATCTACGAAGAAGACCTTCGTGCAGCACCGCATGGCCTGCTCGGCCTCCCGGGTGATGTGCTGGATGGTCTTGATACCCAGGCCGACGATGTAGATGTCGGTGCCGCGATTGATCCCGCCGTTGGTCATCACAGATTCAGCCCCTCCAGCAACGCCGTGAGCTTCGCGCGGCGCAGCTCGCCGGTCGTCGATTGAATCTCCTCAATCAGCGCCTGTTGCGCGGCCACGTCGACCTGCCGCCGGCCCCATTGGTTGCCGCCCGACTCCCACTCGTCGGGGGGAGGGAACGGCCCGACCGGCGGATCCGTCGGGGGATTCTCCGTGGGCGGCGTCTGGGTCGGCGGCGGCGACACCTCGTCCGGTGGCGCCACCAACGGGTGGTGAAGGTTGGACATCGGCTCGGGCAGGGTCACGTCGGGCACCGTCAACGGCGGCAGTTGGTTGTCCGGTGGCGGCTGCCCCTGCAGGAAGACCATGTTGGGCTCCGCCTCCAGCTCCACCCGGTCGGCCGGTAGCCGGTGCCTGGGCACGAGGAAGGCGTGCAGCGACCAATCCGACCCGCGCAGCGTCTCCCGCTCCCGGTCGGTGAGGTCATACTCCGCGGTGGCCGCGTCGGGGTCGACCCGCACCCGCTCGGCGAAATTGGCGTCGACCTGAACCCGAAGCAGCAGTTCGCGCATGACATGAGCGGACATTCCCGGCCCCCTCTGTCCGGTGTGGACTCGGCCAACCGCAGCCTAGCAACCAAGAGACGCTGATCACCATTTCCAAATGTCGATCTCTGGCGCGGACGGCCGCCCACGCCGCCGTCGCGCGGATTGATCGCCCGGTGCTGAGGGGGCCCCGCGTGGCGCCGCGCCCGCAGCGACGGGAATGGATGCGAGAATTCATCGGGGAATCGGTCATCCGAGATCAACTCGTCGGCAGTGATTCACGATCCGGCCGTGGAATCGGTGGTGCCACGGCCCCGCTGTGGCGGTCGGTAACCACAATCTTGGAGGTCAGGCGCGATGAGACTCCGGCAGGTCCGTAACCGTCCGCATCCCGCCCGCGAGCGCGGTCGCGTCCTTCGCCGAGCCGCGGTGGTGCTCGCCGGCTGTGCCGCGGCGGTGCTCGGCGCGGTCACGCCGGCACAGGCCGGTCACGTGCACGCCATCCAGACCGCGAACTCGCCCAGCGACGGCGCGCCGATCGCGGGCGGTGGCAGCTGGATCGTCAACAAGCCCAGCGGGTACTACCTCGGCAGGCTCATGCCGGGCGACAGGTTCGACGACGAGGTGACCAGCTCGGCCAACTGGCACTACGGCCGGGCCCAGGGGGCGGTGAACATGTGCGGTTGGGTGATGCCGGGCTCGATGGGTGCCGCGCTGGGCGACACCGCGGACAGCTGCTCGTCGACCACCGAGTCCACGCTGTCCCACCGTCGCACCTTCGGCCGCGACTACAACGCCGCGGCGCATCAGGCCGGGGACGGCACCGCCGTGCCCGCCAACCCGGCGTGCGAGCTGTACTACAACTACTTCTACGGCACCGACTTCGGCTCCAACGGCGGCCACTGGGCCACCCCGGCGGGGACCGTGGGGTCCACCGTCAGGTACCGGTTCACCACCAACGACGGCGCCGCGGTCGTGGTCCGCGACCCGGTCCTCGGCTGGGGCTTCCTGCCGATCGGCTGCGTCCAGCGACCCGCCACGCTCTACAACGACAACGACTGACCGCCGCCCCCTGCGTTGCCGGCGCGCCCCGGCGTGTGATGCTGGGCCGGTGATCGTGTCATTCGATGCCGAGCTGTGGATCTGGGACGCCAGGCGCACCGAGACCTGGGTCTTCGTCAACCTGCCGGCCGAGGTCGCGGAGGATATCCGGGATCTCGACAGCGGTCCGCGCCGGGGCTTCGGCTCGGTGCGGGTCCGGGTCACCATCGGCGGCAGCACGTGGCGGACGTCCATCTTTCCGAGCAGCGCGGACAACACGTACGTGCTGCCCGTCAAGCGGGCCGTGCGCGACAAGGAGGGCCTGGACGTCGGTGACACCGCGGCCGTGACCCTCGAACTGGTCGACTTTTAGGCCCGGTGCGCCGCCGGCCGGTGGACGCGCGGCCCCGTTTGCCCCCACGGGATCGGGGAAAACCCGGTGAGAGCGGTAGGACGATACGGTCCTCCAGCCACCACGAGGGGGCATGAAGTGGGCAAGCAGGACGCGGCCGGACACGGCCAGGGCGGAATGATGGATATTCACGAAATGCGGCAGCAGGCGCACGACATGGGGATCGAGGGCAGCTCGAAGATGGACGAGAGCGAGCTCCGCGAGGCCCTCAAGCGGATCGGCAAGGGCAACGATCCGATGATGGCCAAGCAGGAGGCCAAGCGCAACATGTAGCGGCGGCGAGGCCGTCACCGGCCGTGACGCGCACGCGTGGGGCCAATCGAGCGGTGTGCTCGACCGCCCCCACGCCGGCGCTCCGGGTCGTTGCCGGATCCGCGGGTCCGCCGATCAGGTCCCGGCCTTCTGCGCGGCGAACATCCAGTGCTGCTTCTCCAGCGTCTGGAGCACCTCGATCAGCAGGTCCTGGGTCGCCGGGTCCAGCTCGTCGGTGTGCTCGACCCGCTTGCGCACCGAGCCGCACACGTCGGCCAGCGCCTCGGTGATCAGCGCTACCACCTCGTCGTCGACCACCTGGCCGGCCGGGAACTCCGGCAGCGGCGTCGACTTGGCCACCGTCGACGGCCGGCCGTCCACCGGGTACCCGATGCTGACCGCCCGCTCCGCCACCAGGTCGGCCGCGCCCCGCATCTCGTCGGTCAGCTCGTCCAGGTGAAGGTGCACCTGCCGGAAATGCCGTCCCACCACGTTCCAGTGCGCCTGCTTGGCCCGCAGGTGCAGGTCCGTCAGCTCGACCAGGGTGTCCTGCAGGTCGTTGCCGACCGCCGACACGTCGACGTTCACCAGCCCGTTGGCCTTGGTGGGCCGAATGACGTTCCGCTCGGACGCCGGCGTTGAACTCCGTGCCATGGTCTCCCCCTTCGCTCGCCCCGTCCCAGGTTGCGTACCCACCCTCGCGGTCGCTATGCCGTGACGCGGATCGCCCCGCCGTCGGCGCGGCTCAGCCTCCTGAGTTGCGGCGCAGCCGGATCCACCGGTACCCGTAGCCGTCCAGCTCCAGCTTGTCCAGCCCGTCGACGTCGGCGTACGCCTGGTTGCCGAAGACCTGGTTCGGGTGGTCGGCCTGGTCGGCGAGCCCGCTCAGGTCCAGCAGCACCCGTTCGGTGCCCAGGTTGTGCAGGAACAGCATGGTGCCCGCCGGGCCGTCCGCGCGGTGCGCCAGGATCGCCGGGGGAAGCTGCTGGTCCACCGGCGTGCACTCCCCCGCGCCCACCTCGGGGCTCTCCCGCAGCGTGCGGATCATCCGTTCGAACCAGCCCAGCAGCGAGCCTGGATCGTGCCGCTGCGCGGTCACGTTGCACTCCCGGTACCCGTACCGGCCCTTCGCGATCACCGGCCGGACCGGCTCGGTGGCCGTGGTGAAGCCACCGTGCCTCTGCTCGGACCACTGCATCGGGGTCCGGATCGCCTCGCGGCCGGGCAGGGTCAGGTCGTCGCCCATGCCGATTTCCTCGCCGTAGCGCAGGACCGGCGTGCCGCGCAGGCTGAACTGCAACGAGTAGGCCAGCTCCAACCGGCGCCGGTCGCCACCGAGCATCGGCGCGAGCCGGCGGCGGATCCCGCGTCCGTACAGCCGCATGTCCTCGTCCGGACCGAACGCGGCGAACACCTCGGCCCGCTGGTCGGCCGTCAACCGGGACAGGTCGATCTCGTCGTGGTTGCGCAGGAACGTCGCCCACTGGGCACCGGCCGGCAGCTCCGGCGTGGCGCGCAGCGCCTCGACGATCGGTTCGGCGTCGCGGCGCGCCAACGCGAGCAGGAGCCGGTCGTCGAGCAGGAAGTCGAACAGCATGTGGATGCGGTTGGCCGAGCCGCCCGCGTCGGACACGTAGTGGCGCAGTTGGTCAGGCGCCACGTTCGCCTCGGCCAGCAACAGCGCCTCGCCGCTGCGCCAGGACGCGTGCGCCCGCAGCTCGGTGAGCAGTTCGAAGTCCATCCTCGGCTCGGTCGCGTTCGGTTCGGTCAGCTCGATGATGAACGGCGCCGCGTCGATGCGGAATCCGGCGACGCCGAGCTGGAGCCAGAAACCCATGATCCTTTTGATCTCGGCCCGGACCGCCGGGTTGGCGACGTTGAGGTCCGGCTGGAAGTCGTAGAACCGGTGGTAGTACCAGGCGTGCGCGCCGCGGTGGTAGGTCCACGTCTCGCGCTGCTCGCCGGGGAACACCATGCCCTGGTACCGGTCGGCCGGCTCGCCGTGGCACCACACGTACCAGTCGCGGTACGGCGAGTCGGCCGACGAGCAGGCGGAGCGGAACCACGGATGCTCATCGGACGTGTGGTTGACCACCAGATCGATGATCACCTTGATGCCCCGGTTGCCGGCCTGGTGCAGCAGCTCGGCGAAGTCCCCGAGGCTGCCCAGCCGCGGATCCACGGTGTAGTAGTCGGTGATGTCGTAGCCGCCGTCGCGCCGGGGCGACGGATGGACGGGGTTGAGCCACAGGCAGGTGACCCCCAGCCGGGACAGGTAGTCCAGCCGGCCGATCAGCCCCCGGAAGTCGCCGATCCCGTCGCCGTCCGAGTCGGCGAAGGACTCCACCTCCAGGCAGTACACCACGGCCTCGTCGTACCATCGCTCGCTCACGACCCGGGTGGTTCCCGCCGGCCGTACCCGTTCAAACCACCGGCCCGCCCGACCCGCGCGGCCACCCGGCCGGAGATCCCGAGGTCCGCAGGTGTAGCGGGGTGCCGGATCGGGGACACGCAGCTATGCACCCGTGCGAGGTGTCCGGCCCCCGGAGGCGGAGATGCCCATGACCGACAGCCACGACCCGGACCCGTGCCAGGCCGGTCTCGTGCCGGTGCAGCCGACCGCCGACCGGGGCCCCGCCCGGCTGCACCGCCTGCCGGGGCGCGCCTGGTTGGCCGCCGCCGGCCGCGCGGCCACCAGCTTCGGCGGCGACGATCTGAGCGACTGGGCGGCCGCCCTGACCTACTACGGGATTCTGGCGGTGTTTCCCGGCCTGCTGCTGGTGGTGACGGTGCTGCGGCTGGCCGGCACCGGCACGGCGACCGCGGTGGTGGACAACATCGCCGCCATGGCACCCGGCGCCGTCCACGACATCCTCGGCGGTGCCGCCGACAGCCTGCAGCACAGCCGGCAGGGCGCCAGCGGCGTCATCGCGATCGTGAGCCTGGCCGGCGCGCTGTGGTCGGCCTCCGGCTACGTCGGCGCGTTCATGCGCGCCAGCAACGCCATCTACGACGTACCCGAGGGGCGCCCGATCTGGAAGCGGCTGCCGATCAGGATCGGGCTCACCGTCGCGACCGGGGTCCTGCTCACCGCCTCGGCCGTCATCGTCGTGTTCACCGGCCGGCTCGCCAGGTCGGTGGGCGACGCGCTGGGCATTGGGCACACCGCCGTCACCATCTGGGGGATCGCGAAGTGGCCGGTGCTGGTGGCGATC
The DNA here is from genome assembly GCF_039543385.1 of Rugosimonospora acidiphila. NCBI lineage: Bacteria > Bacillati > Actinomycetota > Actinomycetes > Micromonosporales > Micromonosporaceae > Rugosimonospora > Rugosimonospora acidiphila. Next base: position 102,173 of record NZ_BAABJQ010000026.1, on the reverse strand, counting down.
GTCGCCGTCCTGTTCGATCTGCTCTACTGGGCCTCGCCGAACGCGCGCCAGGGATTCCGTTGGGTCAGCCCGGGCGGCGTGCTCGCCGTCATCATCTGGCTGGCGGCGTCGGGCGGGTTCGCGGTGTACGTCACGCACTTCGCCTCGTACAACCGGACCTACGGCAGCATCGCGGCGGTCATCGTCTTCCTCGTCTGGCTGTGGATCTCCAATCTCGCCGTGCTCCTGGGTGCGGAGTTCGACGCCGAACTGCAGCGCGGCCGGGCGATCCAGGCCGGACACCGGCCCCAAGACGAGCCGTACCTGCGGCTGCGCTCCCCGGTGACGCCGGACCCGCCGGCCCCGGGCGGCGGCGGATAGCCCGTTCCGGAGGGCGTCCGGGTCATCCGGACATCGGGATCGTCGCGTCCGCGACGACCGGCAGGCCCGCCCGCCGCCAGGCGACGATCCCGCCGTCGAGGTCCGTGGCCAGGTACAAGCCGAGATCCTGCAGCGCCGCGGCGGCCAGCGAGGACGTGTACCCCTCCTGGCAGTACACGATGACCGGCAGGTCGTAGCGGTTCGCGACCGGCAGCCGCGCGTCGCTGGTCGGGTCGAGGCGCCACTCCAGCACGTTGCGCTCGATGGCCAGCGCGCCGGGGATCATCCCGGAGGCGGCCCGCTGGGCGGCCGGGCGGATGTCGACGAGCAGCGCACCGCCGGCCCGCGCCGCGGCGGCCCGGTAAGGGTCGTACCGGTCCAGGCCCGCGCGGGCCTCGGCGAGGATCTGATCGATGCCGCGCGCGCCGCGCGGGCGCGCCGCACCGTCGACCCCGGCCGCGCTCACCAGTCCGCTCCGGCCCGCTCGACCCGCAGGGGGCGCAGCCGCCCGCCGTCCAGCCGGTAGCGCGTCATGGCCAGCAGCGCCGGGGCGTACACGTGCAGGCTGACCGCGGGTACCGGGGCGTCGTTGACGACGCGGTGGATGTGCCGGACGCCGAACCGGCGGGTGGCTCCGGACCGGTACCGCCGGGTGGCCAGCCCGGCCGGCGCGGCGTACCGCGGCGTCTGCTCGGTGAGTACACCGGTGATCACGTGGAAGGCTCCCGACGCCCCGCCGTGGTCGTGCAGGTCGGTACCCTGCCCGGGCAGCCAGGTCAGCAGCCACGCCTCGTGGTCGGGCGCCACCGCGACGCGCCGGTACCAGCGTTCGGCGGCGTCGAACTGCGGCCTCACCGGCCAGCGGGCGGGGTTCGCGGCATAACCGGCGGCCAGCGCGGCCAGCCGCCCCGGCGCGCGCTCCGCGTTGAGCGGCAACATGTTGGTCTCCTCGTCTGCACGGGTGCCCGAGCGCGACGGCTCGCCGGTCGACGCACGGGTGGACGTTTCCTGAATGGGTGTGGTGGACCGCCGGCCGTGACGAGCACGGAGGTGTCGACGCCGGACGGGTGGGTGCGCCGGCCTGGACAGCGGTCGGCGGCGGCCCCGGTGGGAACGGTGCGCCTGGGTCAGCTCGAGGCGGGGGTCAACAACAGCAGGGCAGCGCGCCGGCACCGCACGGCCCGCGCCCGCCGCGCACCGGGGACACCTCGAAACCCATGCCGGTAGATTACCCGGTAAATCCCATGTGTCAAATAGGATATGCGGCGGACGCGTGCTCCGGCTCGGTCCCCGCGCGCCTACCGGTGGACGGCGTTTCTGCGCAGGGCGAGGACGAGCCACACCCCGACGAAGATCACGGCCGCCGCGGCCACGAGGGGCGGTGCCCCGCGCAGCCCGTACGTCATGCCGGCGATCACGAGCAACGCCACGCCGCCCCGCCACGGCAGGCGGTCCCGGTACTGAACCCGGTTCAGCAGGCTTCCCCCGGCGATGTACACGGCCACCCCACCGGCGATGACCAGCGACAACGCCGCGCTTGACGGTCCCAGTGGCCGGTGGATGTACTGCTGGGCGCCGACCGCCACGACGACCACTCCGGCGATCATGATCCCGTGGCAGTACGCGGCGGCCACCGCAGTCCTCGGTGCGGTCGCGTTGACCACTTTCCCGAGTCGCCGCTCGCGGGGCAGGGCGTAGCCCCACAGCATCGCCCCCGCGGTGATGAACGCGACGGCGAAGGCGAGGGTGCGCAGAAAGTCGAAGCCGGCCTCGCTGTAGGCCAGGCCGCTGAGCAGGACCAGCGCGCCCAGGGCGACGATGAAGACCTGCCGGTACCGTTCGGCGATGTGCTCGCCGACGACTCGCAGCTGCGCCTGCGGCGTGCGGCGCAGCCCCGGCACCGGCCAGCCGAACCAGGCACTCGCGCCGTCGATGACCAGCGCCGCCGCCCACAGCGCTATCCGCTCCGGGGCGGGCAAAAAGGCTCCGGCCAGCCACGGCACGGCCGAGACGCCGAACCAGACGAGGACCCGCGCCGAGCGCACCTGCAGCGGGGAGCCGCGCAGCGCGGGGACGATCACAAGCCCCCGGACGAGGTGTACGGCGACGTACGCGCCGGCGAACAGCAGGCCGTGCGTGCCGAAGGCGGTCGGCACCGCAGCGGCCGCCAGGAGCCCGGCGAACATGATGCCGATGATGAGCCGTTGCAGTCGGGGCTCGTCCGGGTTGAACCAGTCGGTCGACCACGCCGTCGCGACCCAGATCCAGTAGACAGCGGCCAGCAGGATCAGCGATTCCGCGATGTTGACCAGGTCGAAGTCGGCCAGGATCCGCTGCGATACCCGGGTCAGCGCGAACACCATGGCGAGATCGAAGAACAGCTCGTAGGAGGAGATCTCGCGGGGGTTTTTCCGCTTCTTGAGCAGTCGTTCCAGCGAGGTTCCCAGTTTGGCCTCGGGGCCGAGCCGCCGGTAGCTGAGCAGGGTGCCCAGCAACACCAGTCCGACGGCGCCGGCCACGGCCAGCGGCGGTAGCCGCAGCAGGGCCGGGGACATCGCGGCGATGACCAGCATGGCGGCGGGGGCCCGCCATGCCCGCTGCCCGAATACGGACCAGGCGAGCAGGCCGCGCCCACCGAGGTAGACGAAGGGCCCGGCCATGATGGCGGCGGACCACGGGGCCCGAACCTCGCCGAGCGGTCGGGTGATCAGGATCTGGGCGCTCATCGCCGTGACGACAACCCCGAGAATCATGATCAGGTGGAGGTACGAGGCGCGGACCGCTACCGAGGGCGGTCGCCGGTCGAGAGTGTCCCCGAGAGAGAGCCCGCGCGGCAGAAAATAGATCCAGGCGAGCATTCCGGCGATCGCGAACGCGATGGCGAGGGCGCTCATCCGCACGATGTCCAGGCCACTGCGGCTGTAGGCGATGCCGCTGGTCAGGACGATTTCCCCGACCACGATGACGAAGATCTGCCGGTGCCGCTCGGCGATGTGACGGCCCGTCGTGCGCAGGTGCTGCCGCGCTACCGGCGGCAACCCGGGCACCCGCCAGCCGACCCCGACGCCCAGGTAGTCCACGACCAAGGCCACCGACCACAACACCAGCCTCGGGGTCGCCGGCAGGAACGCCCCGATGAGCCACGGGATCGCGGTCGCGCCGAACCAGATCGCGGCGTGTACCGAACGAGTGCCGACCGGGTCGCCGCGCAGCGGCCGGGCGATCGACAGGTGCCGCACGAGGTGCGCCGCGACGTACGCCCCCGCGAAGGCGATGCCGTGTGTGCCGAACGCCTCGGGTATCGAGGCGGCGAGCACCAGCCCCGCGAACGTCATCCCTATGATGATCCGTTGCGGGTAGGGCAGGTCGGGGTCGAGCCAGTCGGTGGTCCGCGCCGAACCCACCCAGACCCACCAGACCGCCGCCAACAGCACCACGGTCTGCAGCGAATTCTCCCAGCCGAAGTCCGGGAGCAGGCGCTGCGAGAGCTGGGTCAGCGCGAGAATGATGGCCAGGTCGAAGAAGAGTTCGAGAAATGAGGTCTCGCGAGGCCGCTGGGGATCCCGTAGGAGTTCGCCTGCCCTGGTCCGCGCCACAGCCCGTCCGTCTCGCGATAATGGCGCCGATCCGCCGCGTTCGGGCGGCCCTCGATCGTCGTGCTCGGGACGCTATCCGCCGCCGCTCGACTCAGTGGTCCGGGTTGGCTTGCCGCCATTCGCGCATCCGGTCCCTGGCCCGGTCGAAGATGGCCATGGGCGGCCCGGCGAGCAGGTTGCCCGCCCGGGATTCGCCGGCCATCGGGTGGGGACGGGTGGGCGCCAGCGACTCGGCGGCCTTGACCGCGCCGGCCATCCGGCGCAGCCGCTCCGGCGGTAGCGTCTCACGCAGCCGCGGGAACTCGTCCGTCTCCTCGTGGGTGGCGTGCGCCAGCACCGCCTCGGCGAACGGGTGGAACTGCCCGTCGAAGTCGGGGTGGTCCACGCCCAGGTCGTACAGCCGGGAGAGCACCTGCTTGGCCTCGTGCTCCTCGTCGAGCCGGGCCTGAACGATCCGGTCCGCGCCGTCGGCGGCGGCCTTGCGGACCCGAGGATGCACCACCTGCTCCTCGGCGCTCTCGTGCACCGCGAGGAGCCTCACCAGATCCGCGAAAGCGTCCCGTTTGGCCGCGCCCTGTCCGTTCCGCACCGCCGCGAGAAGCTCCTTGATCCGGTTGTGCTGCTCGAGCAGGAGATCGACGACGTCCTGTTGCGCGGTGGCGGTCATGACTCCTCCACGGATCGATGATCTCGAATTACGATTGCCGCTCGTGCTCGTCGCCTACCCGCCGGTCGCGGCCCCAAACTCCCCTCCGGTTGCCGGCCCCGCGAGCGGGGCGGGTGCTGGGTCTCGGTCGGCGGGATTGCCCGCCACACCGGCGGGGTACCCACCGGTGACTGGAGTGGGGTGATCAAGGTGGCGCGGTCGATCTGGACCGGTGTCATCAGCTTCGGGCTGGTGTCGGTACCGGTGGCGTTGTATTCCGCGACCCGGGAGCACGACGTGTCCTTCCACCAGTTCCAGGAGGGCACCGCGGACCGGATCCGGTACCAGCGGGTCAACGAGCGCACCGGCGACGAGGTCGACTACGAGGACATCGTGCGCGGTGCGGACGTCGGCGGTGGCCAGTACGTGATGCTGTCCCGCGAGGAGCTCGCCTCGGTCGCGCCCGGCCGCTCCCGCAGCCTCGACGTGCACGCCTTCGTCGACCTCACGGAGATCGATCCGATCTACTACCAGAAGACCTACTACCTCGGCCCGGGCAGCGACGAGACCAGCAAGACCTACGCGCTGCTGCGCGACGCGATGGCGCACGCGAACCGGACGGCGATCGGCACCCTCGTGATGCGCGGCAAGGAGTACCTGGCGGCGATCCGGCCCGACCGGGAGTTGCTGGTGCTGGAGACGATGTTCTTCGCCGACGAGGTGAGGGATCCGCGCAAGGAGATCAACCGGCTGCCCGGCCGGGCGAAGCCGCGCCCCCAGGAGCTGAGGATGGCCGAACAGCTCATCGACTCGATGAGCACTACCTGGAATCCGAAGGACTACCAGGACACCTACACCGACCGGGTCAACGACCTGCTCGACGCGAAGGTCGGCGGCGGCGAGGTCGCCGTGGCGGAGAAGGCGCCCACGGCGACCAACGTCACCGACCTGATGGAGGTGCTGCGCCGCAGCGTGGAGGCCGCCAAGCGGGGCCGGGCCGCGCCGACCAGCGGGCGGGCCGGCAGGAAGGCGCCGGGCCGGCAGGACCGCCTGCGCGTGGCCGGGCGGACGGACCGGTCGCGGACCTCGGCCGGCCGGCGTGGGTCGACGGCCTCCCCCACCGGCCGCGCCAAGGCACCCGCCCGTCCGGACCCCCGGGCGATGAGCAAGTCCGAGCTGGTGGCGCTGGCCCGCGAACTGGACGTGCCCGGCCGCTCCGGCATGAACCGCGAACAGTTGGAGAGGGCCGTCATCGGCGCGGGCAAACGGTCCCGCCGCGCCGCGTAGCCGTCCCGACGCACCCGGCCGGTCGCCGCGAGGGCACGGCGGCGGTGCCCCGCCGCCGTGCCCTCTCTTCGAGCCGGCGCCGGCTAGCTGGCGGCGCAGGAGACGGTCGGTACGGTGTTGGTGCCGTTCGACGACGCGAGGAAGCCGAAGGTGGTGCTGGCCCCCGCGCCGAGGTTGCCGTTGTAGCTCACGTTGCGCGCGGTCACCTGCGACCCGCTGGCGGTCACCGTGGCGTTCCAGGACTGGGTCACCGCCTGGCCGTTGGCGAACGTCCAGGCTGCCGTCCAGCCTCTGATGGCCGCGTTGCCCGCGGTCACCTTCACCTCACCCTGGAAGCCGCCCGGCCACTGCCCGATGATCGAGTACGTCGCCGTGCACGCACCGGTGCCGCCCGTCGGCGGGTTGGTGGTCGGTGGCGGGCTGCTCGGCGGCGGACTGCTCGGTGGCGGGTTGGTCGGGGTGCGGGTCGGGGTCGGCGACGGGCTGCTCGGCGGTGGCGAGGTACCACGGTAGATGCTGGCCTCCTTGGCGTTGGCCTTGATCCCGTTGGCGCCGTTGAAAATCCGCTGACCCCAGGTGGTGAGCTGCTCGGGGTCCCAGTTCGTCACCATGTCCAGCACCGGATCGTTGTTGCCGGCCCAGGACCAGCCCAGGTAGCCGATGCCCCGGGAGACCGCCTGCGCCATCACGGTCTGGTCGTCCACGTTGCTGGCGGTCGCCTGCCAGCCGAACTCGCCGATGACCAACGGCCATCCGTTGTTCTGGAAGGTGTCGAGGTACGAAGTGATCGACGACGCGGTGTTGAAGACGTCGTACATGTGGATGGACAGCACCGTGTTGTGCTGGGAGTCGGCATTCAGCACGGTCTGCGCGTTGTCCCGCATCACGAACTGCCAGTCCTGGCCCCAGTTCGGCGCGTCGACCATCAGCAGGTGCTCGAAGCCGTTGGCGCGCATCTTCTGGATGGCGGCGGTGGTGGCGCTGGTCCACTGGCTCGGGTTGTTGTTGCCGATCGGCTCGTTGCCGATGTTGATGACGATGTAGTTCTCCTGGCCGGTCAGCACGCTCTTGAGACTGATCCAGTAGTTGACCGCCTGATCCAGGGTGTACGCCGCGCCGTCCTCGCCGTACCCGGTGGTGTCGTGGTCCTCCAGCACGCAGATGAGCCGGTTCTGCTTGCACAGCGACACCACGTTGGCCACGTCGCTGGCGGTGTCGGCGGTCCACCGGCCGCCGCTGAGCACCACCCGCACCGCGTTGGCGCCCAGCGACTTGATATTCGCGAAGGCGCTGGTCTGGTTGGTGAACCAGGTGTGTTCGTGGCTGACCCCGCGCATGACGAAGGTCTGCCCGTTGGCTTCGACGATGTTGCGCCCGCTGACGTGCAGCCCCACGGCCGCGGAGGCCGGCCGCATGAACATGAGCACGGGCGCGGCGACCGCGAGAACGGCGGCCGCGGCAAGGGTGAGTCTTCTCTTCATGACCTACCTCGGGGATGGCGGCTCACGATGGCATGTGCGCCCGGATCCACGTCCCGAGGTGCGGTGCGCGGCGCGAGAAAGGGCGCGGCGCGAGGGGGACGTTGCCATGACTGCCCGAGGCCCGGCTCAGAGACCTACTGCGGTGCGGACAACCTACCGCGCGGCACAATCCAACGCAATCTATCGATGTGTTCGACGGGCGCCGCCGGGGCACCCTCGGGGTCGCCGCCGCCCGGCCCGCTGGTCAGGGATTGAGCGGGTCAGGGATTGAATCGACGCACCGCGCCCCGGCGGCGTGTGTAGGCCGGCCAGGACCCGGCCAGTCCACCCGAGCCGGTGGTCGCGAACGACAGCCAGGCCTCGCGCATCGGCCGGCCGCCAGCGTCGATGTCTGCCCAGTCCTGACCGGCCAGCATCGGCGCACCGGCCCAGGCGTCCTGGCCGCCGAACAGCCGCGGCAGATCGCCGCAGTGGCAGGAGCGCATCGGGCCGGTCACCGAGGTCTCCTCGATCCGGTACGCGTGCACCGCCGCGCCGGCGTCGGCCAGCAGCGCGGCGAACTCCAGCGTCGGGCGGGTGAACACCGAACGGGTGGCGAGCCGGATCGCCGCCTCCTCCACCGCCCCACCGACCAGCGGCACCCGCCGGGAGATCGGACCGCCGGCGAGGAAGTAGGCGATTTCCCGGCCGGTGGTGCCGACGATCACCTCCAGCCCCGGCGCCAACCGGCGGCAGGCCGCCCGCCAGTCGTCGCCCACGGGCAGGGGGTCGACCCCGGCCACCGGCACATACCGCGGCGTGAAGCTCATCCCGGTCCGGCCGGTCAGGTCCTGCTCGGTGCGCTGCTGCGCGGCGAGGATCGCGTCCACCGGTGCCTGCCGGGGGTCCTGTCCGAGATTGGCCAGGAACCGCTCCCCCACCGGCCGGGCGGCCTCGGGAGTGGACAGCCCCAGCCCCATCGGCGGGCTCTGCAGCACCGCGCGGCGCATCAGCGCCCGCGCCGCCGGGATGCCCAGCAGGCAGGCGATGGAGTGGGCGCCGGAGGACTGCCCGACCACTGTCACGTTGTCCGGGTCGCCGCCGAGGTGGGCCGCGTTGTCGCGTACCCAGCGCAGCGCCTCGAGCTGGTCGAGCAGGCCCAGGTTGCCGTCGGAGACGCCGGGCAGGTGCAGGTAGCCGAGCGCGCCGAGGCGGGAGTTGACGTTTACCACGACCACGTCGCCCTCGCGCGCCAGCCGCTGGCCCCCGTACCGGTCCCACGAGCCGGCCCCGGTCCGGTACGAGCCGCCGTGCAGCCAGACGAGCACCGGCCGCCGGGCGCCGTCCGCGGCGGGGGTCACCACGGTCACGCTGAGGCAGTCGTCGGACTGTTCCCGGTCGTCGGACGGGCCGAGCATCGAGCCGGGCCGGCTCGGCGGCTGCGGGCTGACCGGGCCGTGCTCGAACGCGTCGCGCACGCCCTCCCACGGCTCCTCCGCCACCGGTGGCGCGAAGCGCGCGGCCGCCGCGTACCGGACGCCGCGCAGCACGGTGAGGCCATCCTCGCGCCGGCCGCGCAGCACCCCGCCCCGAACCGCGACGAGCACCTCGCCGACCACCGGCGTCGGGTCGTCGACGCCACCTCGGGCGGTCGCTTGCGCCATGACGAAGACCGTCCCCTCGTGCCCTGCTACGACCGGTCCGGCTGGGCGTGCCTGGCGCCGCGCCGCGACCCCGGACCCGTCCCTCGCCAGGTCCGCGGGCAAGACTAACCGCCGGATGCGCACCTTGGCCGACCGGCCATCGGGGTGGGGCCGATCACCCGAGCCGGGTCTGTCGGGTACCGCGCCTACCGGCCCGGAGCTGCCCGGACGGCGTCAGCTACCGGACAACCGGTCGGTGTTATCCATGTCACAATCGCGGAACCTAGCTCGTCGAGTCCGACGCATCGCCTTCCCCGCATGACTCGCCATCGATCACCCGGCTCCACACCTTGGCGGAGCCCGCCCACAGCAGCCAGCTGGGGCCACACAGCAGCCATCCGGGAAGGAGTCCGCGCAGGTGATTCTCGAGAAGCTGGATCCCGGGGCAACCCTCGCGTACCAGAACTTCCTGGCACACCAGGACGAGCCCGCGCAGCCGCGGGCAATCTCGGTGGTGCTGACCTACGAGGGCGACCTGGACGACGTCGCCGCCCTCGGCTTCGAGGTCGCCTGGTCCGGCGACGGTGAGGCCGTCGGAACCCTTCGCTGGGCCGACCTCGACGCTCTCACCGAGTCGCCGGGGGTGATCCGGGTCGCCGCCGGGATGCCGCGCCGCCGGCACCTCGACACCGCCACGGCGGAGATCCGCGCCCGGGCGAGCACGGTGCCGAACATCGGTGTCGACGGGCTCTGGCACGTCGAGAAGGCACCACCGACCGCATCCTCGGGCGTGCTGACCGTCGGCGGATCGGGTGCCAGCGGCAGGGGTGTGATCGTCGGTGTCATCGACACCGGCATCGACATCTCGCACCCCGCACTGTGCTCCCAGCAGAGTCCGTACCGGTCGCGCATCCTGAGGATCTGGGATCAGGGGCTGACTCCCGTCGTGGCCAACGGTGAGGCGGGCCCGCCCGTGGCCCGCCTGCTGTCGAGCCACACCTACGGTGTGGAGTTCGACACCACGGCCATCGAGAGCGCGCTGAACACCTCGGGATACCCGGCCGTGCCGGTGAACTTCCGGCACAAGGACTGCGAGGGGCACGGCACACACGTGACCTCGATCGCGGCCGGCGGAAACCAGGTCGCCGGCGGATCGGACGCCTCGTTCGTCGGCGTCGCGCCCGAGGCGGACATCATCATGGTCAAGCTGCTCGACGTGCCGGACGTCATCAGGGACTCCTCCGGCGCGGAGGTCGGCTGGGACGTCCGGTTCCGGGACGCGGTCACCTACATCCTCCGGGAGGCCGCGGCGCAGCCGCCGTCCGGCAAGCCGGTGGTGATCAACGCCAGCCTGGGCGCGTCGTCCGAGCCGGGCGACGGGATGGACGACGACGAACGCTGGCTCGACGACCTGTTGGATCCGGCGCACGCGCCGGACGCCACGCACGTGCCGAGCGGGGCGATCTTCGTGAAGTCGGCGGGAAACGACGGCGATCCGAGCGACCGCGGCTTCGCCATCGTGACGATTCCGGACGCGGGGCACATCGTCGTGCCGTTCGAGCTGTTCGACGACCGCGGGCCGAACAAGGCGAGGCGGGTGAACTGCGTGTCCGGGCCGTACGTCCCGGACGTGCGGGCGACCATCTGGTACCGGGAGGTCGCGGCGCCGGCGGACGTCGCCTTCGCCGCGAAAGTGCCGGGCGACACCGGGTTCTCGGCCGACGTGTACGCGGGTTTCCTGACGAAGACCTTCGACGGCGGCAAGACCCGGACCCTGTTCCACGACAGTCTCACGGTGCGCCGCCCGGTACCCCCGCCGCCGACGACCGTCGCCGTGGTGCGCAACCGGATGATGCTGATCGTCGAACCCAAGCCGATGCCCGCGCCGCTGCCGCCGCTGCACCGCGAGGGCATCTACGAACTGCGCTTCACCGGCCCGCCCGGCACGGTGCTGTTCGCGATGGGCACCATCGACGGCACCGAGTTCGGCCGGTTCGGGCTGCGGATCGCCACGAGCTACTCCAACGGTGACCCGCTGCCGGCCCCGGAGATCGTCGCCGGCGGCGCGACCCCGGTCGAACTCATCAACGTCACGAATCACCAGACCATCGTGGACGGCGGGGGCCGCAACGTGCTGACCATCGCCGCGTACGACGATCTCACCACGGATCTGGCCGTCTTCTCCTCGCGCGGGCCGCTGCGGGACTACACCAGTCCGCCGCTCGGCCCGCTGGCGGCCAAGCCCGACATCGGCGGGCCCGGCGTCAAGATCATGGCCGCGCTCAGCCAGGACTCCGACGACGGCATCGTGCGCATCGCCACGCCCGGCTCGCTGGCCGGCAACCGGTTCATCGAGTTCGACGGCACGAGCATGTCGGCACCGATGGTCTCGGGCATCGTCGCGATGATGCTGGAGAAGGATCCGCACCTGAACACCGACCAGGTGCGCGCGGCCCTGCTCGCGTCCGCGGCGGGTCGGGACGGCGCCAACCCCGGGCCCGCCGACCCCGGGTACGCCGACGCGTTCGGCGCCGGACGACCCGCCGCGCTCGAGAGCCACACGAACGCGCACTAGCAGACGGGAGCGGACCGGCATGGCCGCCGAAGAGATCATGATCGCCCGCGCCGCGGTATGGCTGGCCCGCGCGCTCGGTGCCGGCGGCTCGTTCACCGCCGATCTCGACACCGACGTGCTGGGGGTGCGCCTGCCCGACGAGTTCGTGACCGACCCCGCGGTGACCGCGGCCGGTACCGCGCTCGGTACCGCCGGCGGCACGCTGAGCACCGCCGCGGACGCCCTCGAGGCCGCCGTGGCCTCCGGCGACAACCCGGCACTGCTCGCCGCGGTGGTGAGCCTCATCGACGGCCTCGTGGCCCTGTTCGACGCCGCCCGCCGGTTCGTCGAGGCGCTGGCCGCGCGCACCGCCGCCATCGCCGACGCGGGGCAGCGCGCGACGGTCGAGGGGCTGCTCACCGCCCTGGCCCGTCAGATCGCCGACTACCTGATCATCTCGACCATCGAGATCCAGCGGCCACGCCTGACGTTCCTGCTCAAGCTGCTGGGACTGATCGACTGGACGGTGGTCGACGAGGACCCCGCCGACCCCTCGACCCGCCGCTACGTGCGCAAGGCGATCCGGCTCGACCGGCTGCGGGGCCTGATCCAGGACCCCGCCGGCCACTTCGCCGCGGTGGTCGGCTGGGGCTCGCCAACCTTCGACCCGCTCGAACTCTTCCGGATCGCCGCCGGCTTCTACGGCCGCGACGTGGCGGTCGACGGCGGCCAGATCGGCCCCGACGCGTTCATCCGCAAGGGCCCGTTCACCTGGCGGCGGGACTCCTCGACCAACCCGCCCGGGCTGCGCATGGACGTCGACGCCACGCTGACCGAGGGCGTGCAAGGCCGGGTGGGCCTCAATGACTCGTGGGGGGCGACGCTGGCCGGATCGGTCACCGCCGAGGGCGGGCTCGCCGCCACCCTCACCCCACCGTTCCAGATCGAGGTAGCCCCGAAGGCCGCCGACATCACCGGCAAGGTGAGCCTGGCAGTCGACCGGAACTCCAACGCCCGACCGTTCACGATCGTCGGCGGCAACGACCTCATCCACCTGGAGGCCGAGAACATCTCGGTCGGCGCGGAGTTGGAGATCGGGGCCAGCACCACGGCCCCCGTACAGGTGCAGCCACGGATCTTCGTAGATCTCACCGGCCTGACCCTGACGCTCGGCCAGGAGGGCGCCGACAGCTTCCTCGCCTCGCTGCTGGCCGGCCTGCACCTCACCGGCCGCTTCGACCTCGGCCTGGAGTGGCGCGGCAACGAGGGGCTCGTGGTCCAGGCCGCCGGCGGCCTGGAGTCGGCCATCCCCATGCACCAGAGCCTCGGCCCCGTCGAGTTCGACAACCTCTACGTGATCCTGCGCATCGGCGACGACGGGACGCTCACGCTGGAGCTGTCCACGGCGATCACCGGCGCGCTCGGCCCGTTCTCGGCGGCGATCGACCGGATGGGCGCGCAGCTCACGCTGTCCTTCGCCGGCGACGACACCGACGCCACCGCCCGCTTCGGCGGGCTGGACGCCGCGCTGCGCTTCAAACCCCCCAACGGCGTCGGGCTCGCGCTCGACCTGGAAGTCCTGCGCGGCGGCGGGTACCTGTACATCGACGTCGACCGCGGCGAGTACGCCGGCGCGGTGGAGCTGGTGCTGGAGGACTTCCTCGCGCTGTCCGCGATAGGTCTGATCTCGACCCGGATGCCCGACGGCAGCAACGGGTTCTCCCTGCTGGTCATCGTGACCGCGGAGTTCGGCACGCCGCTGCAGCTCGGCTTCGGCTTCACCCTCAACGCGGTCGGCGGCCTGGTCGGCATCAACCGGACGGCGCGGTTGCAGGAGTTGGCCGCCGGGGTCCGGGACGGCTCCATCACCAGCGTCATGTTCCCCACCGACGTCGTGGCGAACGCGCCGCGCATCATCAGCGACCTGCGCCGGTTCTTCCCCACCGAGGAGGGCACCTTCCTCATCGGCCTGATGGCCAAGCTCGGCTGGGGCACCCCGACGCTGGTCACCGCCTCGCTCGGCGTCATCGTCGAGATACCGCCGGGCAACATCGCGGTGCTCGGCGTGCTGTCGGTGGTGCTGCCCGACGAGGACGCCGCGCTGCTGGTCCTGCGGGTCAACTTCATCGGCGCGTACGAGGCGGACCGGCAGCGCATCTGGTTCTTCGCCAGCCTGTACGAGTCGCGCATCCTGTTCATCACGCTGGACGGCGAGCTGGGGCTGCTCATCGCCTGGGGCGCGGACGCCGACTTCGTGGTGAGCGTCGGCGGGTTCCACCCGTCCTTCACCCCGCCCCCGCTGCCGTTCCCGTCGCCCCGCCGGTTGAGCGTCAGCATCCTCGACACGTCGGTGGCGCGCATCCGGGTTGAGGGCTACTTCGCGGTCACCTCCAACACCGTGCAGTTCGGCGCCAACGCCGAGGTCTTCTTCGGCGTGGACGGGTTCAACGTCGAGGGCCACCTCGGTTTCGACGCGCTGTTCCGGTTCTCCCCGTTCTACTTCGACATCATGTTCTCGGCGTCGCTGTCGGTCACCGTCTTCGGGGTCGGGCTGTTCAGCGTCCGCTTCCACGGCGAACTGGAGGGCACGACGCCGTGGCACGTGGAGGGCGAGGGCTCGATCTCCCTGCTGTTCTGGGATCTCGACGTACCGTTCAGCGAGACCTGGGGCGAGGACGCCGACACGCTCGTACCGGCGGTGGCGGCGCTCGGAATAGTGCACGACGAGCTGCTCAAGCCGGACAACTGGACGGCGGTCGCACCGTCCGGCGGCCGGGTACCGGTGTCGCTGCGCCAGATCGACCCGGCCGCCGGGATCGTGCTGCACCCGGCCGGATCGCTGCGCGTGGCACAGCGCGCGGTACCGCTGGACCTGCACCTGGACACCGTCGGCAACCAGCCGGTCGGCGACGTCGAACGGCTGGCGGTCACCGTCACCGACCCGGGCCTGCGGCGCCTCGGCGACACCGACGAGCCGTTCGCCACCTCGCAGTTCCAGAAGCTCACCGACACGCAGAAGCTCGCCTCGCCGGCGTTCGAGGACCAGCACGCCGGAGTGCTGCTGACCGTCGACGGCAGCGACCTGACCACCTCGCACGCCGTCAAGCGCGCGGTACTGCACGAGCTCATCGTCATCGACTCGAACTTCAAGCGGCACCTGTCCAGCTTCTTCCGCGTCGGCCTCGAGTTCTTCGTCCACCTGCTGCGCGGCAACGCGACCGCCCGCGCGTCGCTGTCGCGGGAGCGGGCGCGCACGCTCGACCCGTTCGCCGCCCCGATCACGGTCGGGGCGGCGACCTACGTGGTCGCGAACGCCCGGGACAACTCGCCGGTGGGCCCCGACGCCGTCTTCACCAGCAAGGCGAAGGCCGACGACTTCGTGCGCACCCAGGTCCTGCGCGACCCGGCGCTGCGCGACACCATCCACGTTCTGCGCTCCACCGAACTGCGGGAGCGGCCATGACCGCCGACACCGGCACCTACACCTTCCTGCCGTGGCTGCGCAGCGGCTTCGGCAACCGCGTACAGGCACCGGCCGGCGACCCGGCCGTCCGGCTGCGGGCCGGCTTCGACGTCGAGGTGACGATCTCCGGGGTCGGGCTCGACGGTTCGGCCCCCGCGTCGACCGCGCCCCAGCATGTCGAGCTGTACGGGCCGGGCGACATCATCGGGGTGGACCCGTCGGCGATTTCCCGCCGCGAGCCACCGGACTGGACGACCAACTTCGAACCCAACCACCTGGTCTGCCTCGAGTTCTACGAGGAGGACCTGCCCTGGCGGTACACGCCGGCGGCGGCCGACGGGCGCCGGTTGCTGCCGTGGCTGGCCCTGATCGTCCTGTCCGAGGAGGAGTTCCAGGACCTGGGTCGCGGCGCGGGTCAGCCGCTCGCCGCCATCAAGACCCTCGTCGACCTGACCGGCATCGCGCCGCCGGGCGAGCTGTCGGCCTGGGCGCACGTGCACGTCAACGCCGAACTCGCCACCGACATCGTGTCGACCGACACCACCACCATCACCGGCGCCCTGGCGGCGACGCTGGCCGCGAACCCCGACCTCGCCTCGTCGCGCCTGTTGTGCCCGCGCAAGCTGGCGCCGTCCACCGCCTACCACGCGTTCCTCGTGCCGGCCTTCGAGAGCGGGCGGCTGGCCGGGCTCGGCATCGATCCCGCCCCGCTGATGACGGACCCGGCCAACGGCCTGACCGCGACAGCGCCGGCCTGGGGCGTGTCCTACCCCGTACGCCCCGCGGCCGACCAGCTGCCGGTCTACCACCGGTGGTACTTCCGCACCGGCGAGCGCGGCGACTTCGAGGACCTCGTCCGGGTGCTGCAGCCGAGGGTGGTCGACAGCCGGGTGGGCACCCGGGACCTCGACGTCAGCGACCCCGCGCCCGGGATCGCCGGCATCGCCGGCCCGGACGGCGACGGCGTCCTGCGGCTCGGCGGTGCGCTGCGGGCGCCCCGCGCGACGTTGCCACCGGACCAACGGGCCGAGGCCGAGCGCTACGACGCCTGGGACCAGCCGTACCCTCACCCGTTCCAGCGGCAGCTCGCCGCGTTCCTGAACCTCCCCGACGCGTACGGCCGCGACGGGGTCACGGCCAACTCAGGGCCCGACGTACCGCCGGCCGCCTCCGACGACGACCCCGTCGTGGTCCCACCGAGCTACGGCCGCTGGCACGCGCTCACCGAACGCCTGCTCACCGAGCCCGACGGCACGCCGCGGCCGGACCGGGAAAACTGGCTGCACGAGACGAACCTCGACCCGCGCTGGCGGGTGGCGGCCGGGTTCGGCACCGACGTCGTGCAGGCGCGCCAGGAGTCGCTGATGGCGGCGGCGTGGGCGCAGATCGGTGACGTGCTGGCCGCCAACACCCGCATCCGCCAGGGGCAGCTCGCGGCGCGCACCTCGCTGACGTGGTACCGGCAGCTGGGCGGGGCGGCCCCGGCCAGCGAGCTGGCGGCGAGCCAGGTGGTGGCGCTGGCCGCGCCGCTGCACCGCCGCGTCGTGAGCGCCGGCCTCAGCGTCCGGTACCGCGTGAAGCAGAGCCCGCTGACCGAGGCGACGGTGTCCACCACCATGCGGCGCCTGGCCCGGCCGGGCGGCCGGCTGGCGACCGGCCTCGGCCTGCCCCCGGTGCGCCCCATGGGTACCCTCGTCGACCGGGTCAACGACGGCGAGGTTCACACCGCGCCGCCGAAGCCGCTGCCCGACACCCCCTCGCCCGACGACCTGGCCGACGCGATCGCGCCGGCGGGCCCGCTCGCGACCCTCCTGCGCTGGCTGGCCCGCGTCCCGTGGCCGCTGCTGGTGCTTTTCGTCGCGGTGGTCGCCGGGCTGGTCGCGCTCGCGTCGACGGGCGGCGTGGTGATCGCGCTGATCGTCGCCGCGGTCGCCACCGTCCTCGCGCTCGCCGCGGTCCCCTGGTGGCTCGCGGTGCGCGACCGGGCCAGCGCCGCCGACCTCGTCCGGCCGGCCAACCAGACCCCGGCCGCGGTCGACCGGCTGCCGGGCAGCGCCGGCTTCACGCTGGTGAGCCCGGTGCCGCTGCCCGCGCCGGGGCCGGGCTTGGCGCCCCGCGGCACGGACAACGCGGTCGCGGTCCGGTTCAAGGACGCGCTGCGGGACAACTACCGGCTCGTCGCGGCCAGCGCCGAGGCCGGCTTGGTCGCCGTGCCGGTGCCGCTGTCGATGACCACGGTCGCGGGCAGCATCCTCGCGGCCACCGATCCGGCCGTGACGGTGCCGGCCGCGGTGTTCGACGGCGTCACGCTGCCGGCGCGCGTGGTCGCCGAGATCGGCGAGCGGTTCGTCGAGGCGATGGCGTACCCGGAGTTCGACAGCCCCATGTACGAGCCCCTGGTGGACCTGTCCGACGAGGCGTTCGTGCCGGGGCTGCACTACGTCGAGCCCAACAGCGTCACGCTGCTGGAGACCAACCAGTCCTTCATCGAGGCGTACCTCGTCGGCCTCAACCACGAGTTCGCCCGCGAGCTGCTGTGGCGGGAGTACCCGACCGACCAGCGCGGCAGCTACTTCCGCCAGTTCTGGGACGTGCGCACCCAGCTGCGCGCCGACGCCGGCACCGCGGCGGGCCGCGAGGCGCTCAAGGACATCACGCCGCTGGATCACTGGCCGCGACTGTCGCACCTCGGCGACCACGACAACCGCGAGGCGACCCGGCGCAACGAGGAGGAACTCGTCCTCGTCATCCGCGGCGAGTTGCTCAAGAAATACCCCAACGCCATCATCTCCGCACAGCCCGCCCGGTGGCAGCCGGTGAGCGCGACCGACCCGACGCCGGACAAGTCCCAGGAGCGGCGGCCCGACGACGCGCAGCCGATCCTGACGCCGCTGTACGAGGCACGGGTGCGCCCGGACATCTTCCTGTTCGGCTTCGACCTGACGGCGGAGCAGGCCCGGGGCGACGACACGGTCGACGACAAGCCCGGCTGGTTCTTCCGGATCGAGGAGGTGCCGGGCGACGCCCGCTTCGGGTTCGACACCTCGCGCGAGGGCGACCTGAACGTCTACAACGACCTCGCGTGGAGCGACGTGGTACCGGGTGGGGCCGACGGCGACCCGGTCCGGGTGGCCAGCCTCCCGACCGTCGCGCTCGTGGAGCCGACGGCGCCGGAGGTCGAGGAGAAGCACGATCAGTGGGAGAGCGACCGGCACGTCCCGCTGGGCAGCGCCGCCAGCGCCGCGGAACTCGCCTACGTCGCGCTACAGGCGCCGGTGCTCATGGCCGTGCACGCCGCCGAGCTGCTACCGCACCAGGGATGAGCCGATGACCAGCTTCGAGGACAGCCGCGCGGCGCTGCGCCGTGCGGAAAACGCCCGGGTGGCGGCCGAGGCCGAGGCCCGCGCGGCGACTCAGGCGGGCAAGCGCCTGCGACGCGAGATCGACAGGCTGGCCCGCAGCGCGAGCCCAGCCGGCAGCACGAGCCAGGCCGGCGGCGCGAACCCAGCCGGCAGCGCGAACCCAGCCGGCGGCGCGAACCCAGCCGGCGGCGCGAACCCAGCCGGCGGCGCGAGCGGTACGGCGCGCGTCGAGCAGTTGCGTGAGCGGCTGACCGCCGCCGACACGAAGGCCCGCGAGCAGGCGGCCGCGCTGGCCGCGGCCCGCGACCGGGAGAACGAGCTGCGCTCGGCGTTCGAGCCGCTCTCCGACCCGACCAAGGCCGTGGCCAACCTGCCCGACACCCACCCGTTCCTGCTGTTCCCGACGCGGCTGGAGACGCGCTTCGGCAAGGGGCCCGACGGCCGCGCACAGCTGTGGGTGCGGGTCTTCCCCGACGACGTCCTGGTGGACACCTTCGACCCGCAGGTCGCCGAGGTGGAGCGGGCGAACACCCGGCTCTACTGGATCGCCGTGTGGCGCGCGCGCGGCTCCGACGCGGGGCGCCGGGCGGCCTGGCGCTCGCTGGCCAAGAGCCACGGCGCGGGCCGGGCCCGCTGGCTGCTCGACCAGTACGCGCCGCTCAATCCGCAGGACGAGCCGACCGCGGCCGACGGCGACCAGGTGTTGGTCATCGTGCCGCCGGCGCCGGTGCCCGAGGCGGAAAAGGCGCCGATCGCCGACTATTTCGCCGCCGCCTGGCAGGCCAGCGCCGAGGGGTTGGCGACCGCCCGGGCGGCCCTGGACGCGGCGCTCGGCCCGGCCCGGGCCGCCGAGGTCGTCACCGGCCTCGAACCGGTCAACTTCACCGACCCCGTCGTCGTCCGCGATGCCGGCATGGTCGTCCACGTCGCCCTCCTCGACCTGCCCCCGGACCTGCCCACGACCGGGCAGCCCTGGTCCACGCCGGCCACCGCCTGGCTGCTGCCCGAGCGGTTCGTGCTGGTCGGGTTCACCGGCGCAACCGCCACCCGGACCGTCGTCGGAGCGCCGATACCGGCGCGACTTGCGGTCGGGCCCGATCCGCTGCAGGATCCGGCGGACGGCCTGTCCCTGGACGAGCAGGGCGACCTGACGGTACCGGCCGCGATGACCTGGACCGTGGACTTCGAGCAGGCCGTGAACGCCGGCATGGGTTTCCGGGTGGACCTGACCGACGAGCAGGCCCTCGCGGGCTTCGATCGCCTGATCGTGCTGGGGGTCCGGCTGCGCGACGACGCCCGCGACGGTGCCGTCGACCTCCAGACGCTGATCGCCCACCACCAGAACAGCCGCAAGGGCCTGGCCCTGGTGCCCCAGGGCATGCCCACCAACAACACCGACCAGGACACCTCCGGGTACACGTGGTGGGAGGACCCGGACGCGGCCTACGACGACTTCTTCGTGCGCGCCACCGGTGCCGACCCGGTCGACTGGCGCACCCGCACCGACGGGCGTTGGCTGGCCGGCCTGCTCGGCGTCGACCCCGACCTGCTCAAGCGCTCACCCGGATACTTCGGCACCGACCTGGCCACGGACCGGGCGATGAACCTCGCGCTCTGGCCGGCCACCGTCGGGTACTTCCTGGACCCGATGATGTCCCCACTGGCGTCGGCACCGGCCATTGTGGACACCCGGTCGTTCTTCACCCGCTTCGTGCTGGGCAGCGGGACCGCACCCGCCATCCGGATCGGCCGCCAGCCGTACGGAGTGCTACCCACCACCGCGTGGTCCCGCGCGCGATGGTTCCTCGACCTGCCGGAGCAGCGGGGCACCGGGCCGGGCGGGCTTCCGCCCGGGTATCTGGGCACGGTGTTCGCGCTGGCCGAGGCGGTCGCGCCGACCTGGCGGCGGCTCGCGGGCGGCGTCGCGCGCGTCGGGCGGGCCGGCCAGGACCCGCAGCAGGCCCTGCTCGACGTGGTCGGGCTGCACCCGGCATCGGTGGAGTACTACCAGCGCTACGCCGAGACCGTCGACGAGCTGGTCAACCTGATGAGCTTCGCACCGGGCTCGGTGCGCGCCGACGCCGCCCGGATCGCCGCCGGGTACCTGCGGGACGGGCTGCGCGTGCTGTCCACCCTCGGCGTCGCGGCCGCACCGGACGGCACCCAGCCCGACCTCCTGACCAAGCTGTTCCTGCGGGCGCCGAGCCGGCTTTCCGGCGACATCGTCGACGTGGCACCGCCGTCGCCGACGCTGCCGCTGTCGGTGCACCGCTCCGACGGCCTCAACTACCTGCAGTGGCTCGCGTCGGCGGCGCGCACCTCGCACGACACGCTGCGCCGCCAGGCCGGCTTCGACGCCGACACCCCGCCCTCGGCCCTGCTCTACCTGCTCGCCCGGCACGCGCTCGACCTGAGCTTCGTCGACACCGGACTCGACCTGCTCGCCTCGCACCAGGTGCTCAACCCCGCCCAACTGGCCGCCGCGCGGGCCGAGCCCCGCTTCATCCACGTCGCCGAGGCCGGCTCGGACGTCGAGGACGCCAGCCGCTGGCGGTACCTCTACCAGCCGGCGCAGGTGGTGACCGGCGATCCGGGCCTCACCCTCGGCGAGTACATCCCGCGGGTGCTCGCCGAGGCGCACCCGTACCTCGACGAGCAGTTGGCCGCGATCGACCGCCTCGCGACCGCACCGCAGGCCGCCCTGGAACGGGCGCTGGCCGGGCACCTCGACTGCTGCTCCTACCGGCTGGACGCCTGGCGCGGCGGCCTGGTCGGCGCGCAGCTGGCCCACCTGCGCGGGGACGACGGCCTCCGCGCGAGCGGCTCCCCCGGCATCCTGATCGGCGCGTACGGCTGGCTGGAGGATGTGCGCCCCAAGCCGGCCACCACCACGCCGGTGACGCTGGACGACGAGCTGGCGGTGGTCTTCCAGCGGCCGCAGGACGCGCCGCTGACCCGCGATCCGGCGGGCGGCGGCCACCTGCACGCGCCGTCACTGGATCAGGCCGTGGCCGCCGCGGTCCTGCGCAGCGGGTACCTCGCCAACGCCTCGGCCGGCGATCCCGGCGCGCTGGACATCAACCTCAGTTCGGCGCGGGTGCGCACCGCGCTGGCCGTCATCGACGGCATCCGCAGCGGACAGAGCCTCGGCGCACTGCTCGGGTACCGGCTCGAACGCGCCCTGCACGACCGCGACGACCTGTTCCTGGACCGGCTCATCGCCGGCCTGCGCAGGCTGTTCCCGCTCGCCGGGAACCGGCAGGCGAGCACGGCGACCGACGACCCGACCGTACCGGTGACGGCCATCGAGGCACGCAACGTGGTCGACGGGCTCGCGCTGGTCGAACACCTCGACACCCTCGGCGACGACCCGGCCTACCCGTACGGGCTCGACGGCCTCCCGGACCTCGTCGACCTCGCCGCGACCAGCCCGTTGGACCCCGGGCAGGTCGGCGCGATCGTGGACGCGACGGTCACCGGGCTGCGCGACGTCAACGACGCCGTCGCCGACCTCGCCATGGCCGAGAGCGTGTTCCAGGTCGTGCGCGGCAACCACGACCGGGCCGCGGGGACGCTCGACGCGTTCGCCAAGGGCACGTTCCCGCCGATCCCGGACATCGCGACCACGCCGCGATCGGGGGCCGCGCTGACCCACCGGGTGGGTCTGCACCTGCCCGGTGGGATGGATCCGCTCGACCCGGCGAACACGACGCCACGCACCAAGGGCGAGCCCGCGCTCAACGCCTGGGCCGCGGGCCTGCTCCCGCCCATGTCCGCGCTCATGGCCACCGTCGGGTACCGGGATCCGGTCAGCGGGCTCGACGTGACCCGCGAGTTCTCCATGGCCGACCTCGGGCTGCTCCCGATCGACCTGCTCCAGCTCGCCGGCTCCGGCACCGACGGCACCATGCCCGGCCTGGACGAGCTGCTGCTGCACCACGCGCGGCGCGAGTCGGCGCTGCGCGACGATGTCGCGCCCCGACCGTCCTACCCGCCGACCAGCTCGACCGGCACGCCGCTGTTCGCGGCGATCCCGCTCGTGGCGAGCCTGCGGGGTCTGGTGCTCGGCTCCCGGCCCCTGCGCCCGACCGATCTCGAACTGGCCGCCGACGCGGCCCGGACTCATGACTCCGCCGTCCTCGCCCGCGCCGACAAGGCCGAGGCCGTCGTCGCCGCGCTCACCGGGGCGGTCGCCCCGCTGCGGGCGCTGGCCGCCGAGCTGGACGCGGCGGTGGGCGAGGCCGTCGCCGAGCCGGACGCCACGGCCGCCGCGCTGGCCGCCATCGACGGGTGGGTCAGCGCGTACGGCGACGCGGTGGACGCCCTGCGGCACTTCGGCCTGCCCGGGGTGGATCTCGGGCTCGCGGCCGACCGGGTACGGCCGCAGATGGCGGCCCTGCTGGCGGCGGTGAACGGGCTGACCGAACGGTGGGCGGGCAAGCGGGCCGCCTTCGCCGCGCTGATGGACGACTACGCCCACCTTCCCACCACCGCCAGCGACGGCGACCGGTACGCGCTGCTCGTGCGGGCCGGGCGGGCCGTGGCGACTCGCGTCATCGCGCCGCTGCCGCCGCTCGCCGACCTGGTGGCCGCCGTCGGTGACCTCGACGACCAGTTGCGGCAGGCGGTGACGGACCTCGGCGACCTGGTCGCGACCAGGCCGCGCCTGGGCGCGCTGTTCGACGGGGTGGCCGCGTTCGGACCGCGGGTGCCGGCGTTCGACGCGGCGCCGTGGGACCTCACCGGGTACCCGCCGGCCATCCTCGCCGTGGCGCGCGACCTGCTCCGCGCGTCGTCGGCGGCGGTGGCCGACATCGACACCCGGCTGGCAGGCGCCGGGCAGCTGCTCGACGCGGTACCGGGCAGCGCACCGGCGCGCGCGCCGCAGCTGGTGCTCGACGCCGTCCGGGCCCTGCTCGGTGACGCGTTCGTCGTGCTGCCGGAGTTCACCCTGACCAGCGACCGGCTCGCCGAGTGGCACAACGCGTGGACCGACCGCGAGGCGATCCTGGCGCACCTGACGACCGGGCCGGACGCCTCGCCGTTTCCGGTGGACGACTGGCTGCACGGGCTGGCGCGGGTACGCGACAAGCTCCGGCACGCCGAACGCGCGATGCTGCTGGGCGAGGCGCACAGCGTCCCGGCGGACCTGGAGTTGACGCCGCTGCAGTTCCCGTACCGGCCGCAGGACGCGTGGCTGGGCGCCCGGTTCCCGGCCACGGCGCCCGACGGCACACCGTTCACAGTGGACGGTGATCACCTGTTGTACACGGCGCACGTGGGGCCGGGCGCCCAGTTCGACCCGGCCGACCCCGCCCGCGCCTACTGCGGCGTGCTCATCGACGAATGGGTGGAGGTGGTTCCCGGTACGACCGAGACCACCGGGCTCGCCTTCCACTACGACCGCCCCGACGCCCAGGCCCCGCAGGCGCTGCTGCTGGCCACCCCGCCCCGGTTCACCGGCGCGTGGTCGTGGGCGGACCTCGTCGACACGCTCACCGAGACGCTGGACGCGGCCGCCCTGCGGACCGTCGAGCCGGGTCAACTCGACGGCACCGAGCTGGCCCGGTTCCTGCCGGCCGTGCTGTCCAGCGTCACGGTCCTGCCCATCACCGCGGCGCTGAACTTCGCCTACAACAACCGGGTCCAGGACGTGCTGGCGAGGGAGGACTCGTGAACCGCTACGACGTGGTGGACGACATCTCGGCCGTGCTCGACCGGCGGGTGGTCGTGCCGACCATCGTGCGGTGCAACCGGCTGGAACCACGGCCTCGGGCCGCCGACTTCGCCCTCGCGCTGCGGGCCGAGATCCGCGACGCGCTCTGGATGCTCGCGCGGCAGTGGCAGGTCGGCGAGTTCCGGGGAGACGACACCGGATCACCGGTCACGGCGAAGCTCAGTTACGTCAGCGACCCGATCGTCTCGGTGCGCGGGGCCGGCGGCGCCGAGGTCGCGCTGGACGGCAGCGTGCCGCTGGAGGCGCTGGTCGAGCGGCGTCCAGTGCCGGTGACCATCGGCGAGCACCTCGTGTCGCTGGACATCCGGCTGCTGGCCGGGCGCCAGTGGGTCAAGCGGCTGCGGGCCGCGGGGTTGCCGACGCTCGCGGACGCGTTCCGGACCGCGTACGGCATCGACCCGCCGGACCCGGACGACCCGGCCGACTATGTGGTCACGGCTCATGCCACGGCGTGGCAGACGTTCGCCGCGGTGGCCGGGCGCGCCGTCGACGGGCTGAAGCTGTACCTGTACCTGGCGGCGGATCCGACCCACCGGGCCTCGGACGGTCTGGGGCTGACCGGCCCGGAACAGGACGGCGTCGACGCGCTCGGGCCGGACTTCGTCACCTGGTTCGCCCGGCTCTACCTGCCCCCCGCCACCCCGGCCGAGGACTGCTGGGTGCCGGATCACCTTGAGTACGCGGCCGCCCTGACCGTCGACGCCCCCGGAGGGGCCGCCACCCTGCTCGCCGACGAGTACCACGGCGGCCACCTCGACTGGTACAGCGTCGACGCCGCGGCCGCCGAGAGCGAGCCGCCCGCCGACGCCGACCCGCCCGCCGACGGCGATCCGCCCGCCGATCCGCCCGTGGTCTCGGGGCCCCGCACGGTGCGCAGCTTCCTGCCCACCGGCGCCCGGTTCGACGGCATGCCCGACCCGCGGTGGTGGACCTTCGAGGAGGCCCGCACCAACTTCGGCGACGTCCAGCCGGAGACCACCGACCTGGCCAAGCTCCTGCTCATCGAGTTCGGCCTGGTGTCCGGCACCGACTGGTTCCTGGCGCCGGTGCAGGCCCCGGTCGGCACGGTGATTCGCGTCGACGGCCTCGCGGTCACCGACGTCTTCGGCCAGCGGACCTGGATCCAGCCCGCCGCAGACGGGGACGAGCCATGGAGTGGCTGGTCGATGTTCACGACCACCGACCGCCGCGGCGGCACCGCGCCCGGCCTGGTGCTGATCGCCACCACGCCGACCGTCATGGCCGGCGCTCCGGCGGAGAGCGCGCAGTTCGTCCGGGACGAGGTGGCGAACCTGGTCTGGGCGGTCGAGACCGCGGTGCGGCTGCCCGACGGGTCGTCCCGTCGCGGGCGGGAGGCCGCCACCGAGCTGCACCGCCGCTACCAGGACGCCCTGGACGGCGCCTCGACCGGCGATCCCGCGTCGCCGCCGAATGACGCGGCCGTGCACTACCGGTTGATGACGGCGGTGGGTGAGAACTGGATCCCCTTCGTCCCGGTGCACGTGCCCGGCGACGTACGGGAGATCCAGTTGCGTCGCGCCTCCATGCCACGGCTGCTGTCCGGCGCGACGGGCATCCCCGAACGCGTCCGGCCGCGGACCGCCATCGTCCGCCCGGGGCCCGACGCCGCCGTCCCGCCGCCCTATGTGGTCCACGAGGAGGAGATCAGCCGCGCGGGCGAACTGATCACCTGCGGGTGGCAGCGGGTGCGCTGGAGCGACGGGCGGATCTGCACGTGGCTCGGGATCGACCGTCGCCCGGGGCGTGGCGAGGCGTCCGCCGGCCTCGCCTTCGACCGCGCGTCCGCCACGTAGCGCCGTCCGCCACGTAGCGCCGGGTTGCACCCCCACCGTCCGGTACCGGCGAGTCCGCGCCGGATGGGCCTGACCCGCACCCGGGCGGCAGGTTTGAGTTTGGACCGCTGCGGTATCGGACCTCATATGAATGGCCGACCGAACATCGTCCTGGTCCATGGCGCGTGGGCCGACGGGTCCTGCTGGAGCGGCGTCATCGAGCGCCTGCAGAACGACGGATACCGGGTGACGGCGCCGCAGTTCCCGGAAACCTCGGCGGCCGACGACGTCGCTCGGCTGCGCCAGGTGCTGAACCTGCAGGACAGCCCGACGATCGTGGCCGGACACTCCTACGGCGGGCACATCATGACCGGCCTCGGCACCGACGCGCCCAACGTGGCCGGCCTGGTGTACGTCGCGGCCTACGCGCTGGACCAGGGGGAAACGCTCGACGGCCTGCTGTCGCAGGGCCCGAAGCCGCCGGGGCTGGCCAACCTGTTCACCGACCAGCGGGGCTTCGTCTGGCAGCCGCAGGACGAGTTCGTGCGGCACTTCGCCTCGGGCATCGACTCGGCCCGGGGCAAGGTGCTGCACGCCGCCCAGCAGCCGTTCGCCAGCGCCATCTTCTCCGAGGCGATGGGCGCCCCGGCCTGGAGATCGCTACCCTCCTGGTACCTGGTCGCCACCCAGGACGAGGCCCTGCCACCGGACGCGCAGCGCAGGTTCGCCACCCGGATGGGCGCGACCGTCGCCGAGGTCCCCGCCGGCCACCTCGCGATCGTCTCCCACCCCGACGAGACGGCGAGGCTGATCAGGACGGCGGCCGAATCCCGGGTCGCGGCGCCGGCGAGTCGACAGACCCGCAGCTGAGACCCGCGGCTGAGACCCGCGGCTGGGACCGGCGGGTACGGCGCGTTCGCCGAGCATTGCGGCAGACGGTCGTGGCCGGTCCTCGTCGTCGGTACGGGATCGGCCACGACCGGTCGTGCGGCCGCCGCTACGGGCGCAGCAGCTTGAGGTTCACCGCGTCGGCCATGGCCTTGTAGCCCACGTCATTGGGGTGCAGGTGATCCCCCGAGTCGTACGCCGGCAGGATCTGCTGCGGGTTGGCCGGGTCCCGGATCACCTTGTCGAAGTCGACCACGCCGTCGAACTCACCCGAGGTGCGGATCCACTGGTTGACCTCCAGGCGCACCGCCTCGCGCTGCGGGGTCCACTCCGTCCAGCCGGCCCACGGCGTGATGGTGGAGGCGACGACCCGGATGCGCTGGTCGTGTGCCCGCTGGATGATCTGGTGGTACGCCTGGATGAACTGGTTCGGGTCGTACTGCGTCGGGTCGTTCTGCAGGTCGTTGATGCCCTCGAAGACGAAGACCGTGCGCACGGCGGTCTGGGTGAGCACGTCGCGCTCCAGCCGGGCGAGCGCGTTCACGCCCTGCCCCGCGCCGGTGTAGTCGAGCAGCAGCCGGTTGCCCGCGATGCCGGAGTTGACCACGCCGAACTGGCGCGAGCGCGGCTGCTGGAGCATCCGGTCGGCGAGGTAGTCGGGCCACCGGTGGTCGGCATCGACGGTCGAGTGCGTGCCGTCGGTGATGGAGTCGCCGAGGAACGCCACCGAACCGTCCACCTTGGACTCGACGTCGAGCCCGTCGAGGAAGTAGAAGTTCGTGATCCGCGACGGGTAGGACGCGACCGTCGGCTGGCCGGTCTGGTCACCGGTCGCCAGGTATCCGGTGGTCCAGGCGTCACGGTGGTACGTGGCGGGTCCGGTCGGCCCGGGCAGGTAGAGGCTGGCCATCAGGTTGCCGTCGCCGGGCACCGAGATTTTCACGGGGTCCGAGGCGTACTCGGCGCCGGGCGGGATGGTGACGCTCGTGGCGCCCTCGAAGGTGACCGGTACCAGGCTCGCCGGGTCGATGTCGCCGGCCGTGGCGCCGGGCCGGGCCAGGGTGGCCGACCGCACGACGAGCGGCGTCTTGCCGTACACGTTGGTCAGCCGCAGCCGGACCACGTCACCGCCGATGGACACGTGGATCCGCTGGCGCAGGGTCGTGTCGGTGAACCCGGCCAGTTGCTGACCGCTGAACGGCACCTCCGCCGCTGTCCCCCACGTCGCCACCCAGCCGGTACTGGTGGCCGGCGCCTTCTTGGCCACCGCGTCGGCCTGGGCGATGCCCGCGCCGAGCAGTCCGGTGACTAGCGTCGCGGCGGCGACGGTCGCGGCGGTCCAGCGCATACGGCGTCTGCGGGTAGCTCTGATCAAGGTGACACGCTCCTCGGTGGACGGTTGACCGTGGCCGCAGGCCGATGGTCAACGTGGGATGTCTGCCGCGAAGGCTATGGGCATCTGAACCACAAAAACCATAAATGGCGCGGTGAGCGGTCGATTTTCTGCGCCGAACGGTCGCCTCATCGGCATGACATCCCATGTCCAGCCGTCACGGCGGGCTCGCGGCCCGGGCCTCGCCCCCGTCGACCGCCTCGGGGCGTGTCCGATTCGTTCAAGCCACCGGCGGGTTGGCGGGGGTAGAACCAGAGCCATGGAACTGAACCTTGAATCGGCGGCGTCGTTCATGGCGGGTCACGCGCGGATCCTCGACCGGCACCGGTTCGCGGCACTGGCGGCGGACCGGGGCGACAGCGCCGAGATCCTGTCCGCCCTCGACGCCTACCGCAATCCGGATGGGGGCTATGGCTGGGGCCTCGAGCCCGATCTCCGGTCTGCGGGCAGCCAGCCCGGCGCCGCGCTGCACGCGTTCGAGGCCTGGGCCGAGGTGCCGGCCGTGCCCAGCCCGCACAGCCTCGAGCTGTGCGACTGGCTGGCGTCGATAACCCTGCCCGACGGCGGGCTGCCGTTCGCGCTGCCCATCGCCGATCCGGCCGGTTGTTCGCCCTGGTGGGTCGCTGCCGACCCGTCCGTCTCGTCGTTCCAGATCACGGCCGCGGTCCTCGCCAACGCCCACAAGGTCGCCAAGAATGATCCGGCGGTCGCCGGGCACGCCTGGCTCCGGCGCGCGACCGCGTACTGTCTCGACGCGGCGGCGTCGATGACCGGCACGCCATCCGCGTACGAGCTGTGCTTCGGGCTCAAGGCGGTGGACGCGATCGTCGACACCCGCCCCGACGCCCTGCCGGCACTCCAGCGGTTGGCGCGCCACCTGCCGGCCAGCGCGACGATGCGCGTCGAGGGCGGCACCGCCGAGGAGGCGCTGCACCCCCTGGACTTCTCCCCCGAGCCGCACCGCCCAATCCGCGACCTGATCGCCCCGGACGTCATCGAGGCCGACCTCAACCGGCTGGCCGGCCTGCAGCAGCCCGACGGCGGCTGGCCGGTGGACTTCGCCTCAGCGTCGCCGGCCGCCGCCCTCGAATGGCGTGGGCACATGACCGTGGGGGCGGTCGCGCTGCTGCGGGCCAATGGACCGTGCTGAACCGTCCCTGCCGGTCGTGGGGCCGGCTCAGTCCCTGAACGGATTGCTCGTGTAGTCGATCGCGACCTGGCGCGGGTCCGCGTCTTGGAACACGTTGTAGTGGACCACGCAGGCCAGCACGAGCAGCCGGCTGATCCGGGGGTCGTGAATCTCGACGCCGTACCGGGCCCTGACCCCGGAGAACCGGGTGAGGTCGAAGCCGTTCAGACCCGGGGCCCCGAAGCGCAGGTGTACCGAGAGCACGCCATCGACGAATCCCTGGAGCGGCAGGCGTCCCCGGAGCTTGCCACCCAACCCCACCTGCTCTCCCCGCAGCTCGGGCAGGCCGGCCTGAGCGAAGCTCCACCTCTCCCCGCTCCACGTGGAGCCTCCGCGATGTTCGACCCGACCCACCTCGACTCGGTCGACACCCCTGGCCCGAAACGCACTGACCCAGCCCACGTGCTGGTCCAGCCCGGGTCCGGTGAACGCGGCGAGCGGTCGAAGGCTGTCGTAGGCGCTGTCCTTGCGCAGCTGGGCGACCGGCGCGGACTGATCACCCACGAGCACCTGGTACACGGTGCGCGAGCGGCCGTACTCCGGAACGACGGTGAACGCGGTCAGGGAGTCGATCATGCTGGTCCTTCTCGTTCTTCGTCGCGCCGGCCGGGCGTGCGGCGTCCGGCGCGCCCGAAAGGCGCCCCGAATGGCCGTTGATCATCGCATGATCGCATGCCGCGACAACCGGTCGGGGCCACCGCCCGGCGGCGGTGGCCCCGACCGGCAGGGCCGGGTGGTGCTATGCGGCGACCGGGTACGCCTGGAGTTCGTAGATCGAGTAGCCGTACCCGGTGGCCCGGCTCACGCCCTGCATCCGCAGGTACTTCACGCCGGACTGGTCGAGCCAGAGCGTCTCGGTGCCGCCCGAGCTACCCGTCACCGTCGCCGCAGTGGTCCAGGTCGTACCGTCCGTCGAGGTCTGCAGGTCGTAGGCGGCGGCGTGGGCCGTCTCCCAGGACAGCACCACCTTGCCCAGGTGCTCGGGGGCGGCGAACTGGACCTGCAGCCACTCACCGTCGGTGTAGCCCGACGACCACCGGGTGCCGGCGTCGCCGTCGATCGCGTGGTCGGGGGTGAACTGGGCCAGCCCCTGCTCGACGCTCGACGCCGTGGCCACCGCCCCCTGGGCGGCCAGCGCCACGTTGGTCGAGCTGACCAGCGGGTGCACCACGAGGGTGACCCGCTCGGTGACCGCCGCGCCGTGCGCCGGGGTGAACCGCACCGGCACGGTGTAGGTGCCCGGCCGCGACCCGGTCAGGGTGACCGAGGCCGACTGCTGGGACCCGCGCAGCACCGTCACGGCGCGCGACGCGGGCGACGCGGTCACCCCGGACGGCGCGTCCACGCGCAGGGTGCCGGAGATCCGCTCCGGGCCCGACGAGGTGAGCGTCACCGTGACCTTCGTGTGGTCACCCACCGACGCGTCGGCCGAGGACGGCTCGACCGACACGGCCGGCCCGTCCGCGTACCGGGGCACGACCTCCGCGATCGACGGCGCCGCGGACCCGGGCTTCCAGGCCAGCCGGATCGCGTCGGCGGTGGCGCCGCGACCGGCGAGTTCGGTGTACCCCCCGGCTGCCAGGGTGCCCAGCGACCGCCACGCGCCGCCGACCCGGGCCTGCACCTGCCCCGCGCCGGTGCCGACAACCTCGACGAGGTCCAGGGGGCGCGGCTGCGGCAGGGTGACGACGAGCGCGTCGCCGGGCTGGGGCGAGGAGCCGGCGGTGTACGCGGTGTCGACGTTCCCGTCGGCCGCCGCGGCCAGGCCGGTACCGGCCGGGGTACCGCTGACCGTGAACGCGTCGCCGGCCGGCTCGGTCACCGTGAACTCCCGCACCACCACCCAGGTGCTCTGGTTGCCGGTGTCGCGCAGCCGCACGTACCGGGCCTGCGCGCCGGCGGGCAGGGTGGCCTCGACGTCCGGTGAGTTCACGTAGGTGCCGGCGGCGGTCCAGGTCGAGCCGTCGGCGGAATACTCCAGCACGCCGCCGACGACGTAGTCGGTGGGGCTGCTCGGCTTGCTCATGTGGATGGAGACCGCGGAGATCGGCCGCACGCTGCCGAGGTCGACGCCGACGTAGTCGCCGGCCACCGGCGGCCGGCTGCTCCAGAAGAACGTGTTGTCGTCCCCGTCGACCATGTTGGCCGGCGTGTTGGTCTGGTACGTCGGCATGGAGGTCGTCGCCGTCACGTGCCGGCCGGCCAGACCCAGCCAGCGGTCGAACTCGGCGAGCGCGTCGGTGACGAAGGTGTCGATGACGCCGTCGCCGACCGTCACGTTCACCGTGCCGTTGAGCCCGACGTAGGTGTAGGACCTCGCCCGCGCCGTGTACGACTGCGCCTGGGACCGGTCGGCGAGCGCGTCGGCGCCCCGGCCGGCCCGCTCGTCGACGAGCATCCGCAGCGCGGCACCGGCCGCCTGTCCCCAGGCACCGGCCGAGTCGAGCCAGGGCGTGGTCTCGGTGACGAACTCGGGGTCGGGCAGGTGCGCCGCGAGTGTGGCGGGGAGGTTCGCGATGAGCTTCAGGTAGGCGCCGAGGCCGTCCGCGGCCGAGGTCTGGCCACTGCTCCACTTCGGCCAGAACGCGGCGATCCTGGCCGCGAGCGCCGGCGCCTGTACCGTGTCGATGTTCGAGTAGTACTCGAGGTCGGCGAAGGCGTCGAGGGCCTGACGCGCCTTAGGGTCGTTGCCGGCCAACTCGTCGAGGCTGGCCTGCCAGGACTTCTGGGCGTCGTACCCGGTGTCGTTCCAGCTGTAGTCGGCGACGTTGAACAACGCGATCTTGGACGCCTCCGGTTGGATCATCGGGTTGGCCGTGATCCCGTTCAGCGACAGCCCCGGATCGCGGCCGACGTACGGGCCCAGCAGGAGCCGATCGGTGACGTAGTCGTTGACCGGGTAGTTGTCCCAGAGCAGGATGTCGTGGCCGAAGACGCTCTTGGCCGCCGCGGACTGCGCGTCGGTGATGGCGGTGGCGATGACCCCGACACCGGTCCAGCCGACCACCACGGCCGGGTCGAGGTCGCTCTTGATGGCCGTCTTGTACGGCGTCGACGAGACGTCGGAGTACTCGGTCGGCACCATCTGCAGCCGGGACGCGCCCGGGTGCGTCGCGATGAAGTCCCGCTGCACCGCGTTGAGCAGATAGGACTGGGCCGCGCCGGCCGCGCCGCCGCCGGTGCCGAACCTGGTCTGGTCGTCCGCGCAGTTCCAGTTGGTGTAGCTGATGTCGTCCAGCGGAACCGAGAACGTGCGCACACCGATGTCCCACAGCGACTGGAACTTCGCGACCAGGGCCTGCTCGTCGGCAGTGGAGCTGTAGCAGACCGACAGGCCGGGCGAGAGCGCGTAGGTGAATTCGACGTGGTTGGCGTTCGCGCGGTCGACCAGCGCCTTGAGCTGGGCGAGCTGGTCCGGCGGGTACGGGTCGCGCCACTGCGCCCGCAGGTACGGGTCGTCCTTCGGCGAGTACACGTAGATGTTCATCTTGTGCGCGCCGTAGAAGTCCAGCTGCGCCAGGCGCTGCTCGTTGGACCACGGCGTGCCGTAGAAGCCCTCGATGACCCCGCGCTGCGCCTGCGCCGGCCAGTCGCGCACCACCACCCCGGCGACGCTCGCGTGCTGCCCCTGCCCCTGAATGAGCTGGCGCAGGGTCTGCGCGGCGTAGAAGGTGCCGGTGGCGTCGTGCCCGTCGAGCACGATCGTCGGGCGGCCCTTCGCCTGGCCGCTGGCCAGCACGTAGCCCTCGGCGGCCAGGTCCGCGGCGTCGGGCGCCCGCAGCGCGCTCAGCGCGGCGGCACTCGACGGGTTCTCGTCGGGGCCGCCGACGTAGACGGCCGTCTCGTCGCGCCGCACCGCGGCCGGGTTGCCGACCTTCTCAACGGTGCGCACACCCGCCGCGGTCAGCACCGACTGCGCGGCCGTGACCGCGGCGGGGTCGCTGGCCGGCCCGGTGACCAGGGCGACTGCCTTGCCCAGCGGTACGGATTTCCCGTGCGCCTGGATGGAGCGCGGCACCGGGTACACGGCGGGCAGCGACGCGGGCGCCGCTGTGGCGGGCACCGCGACGGCGGGTAGGACACCGGACGTGGTGGCCAGTCCGAGGCCGAGCGCGGCGGTAGCGATGGATGAGATCAGTGCACGACGTCCCATGGATACTCCATCAGGTCGTTGAGCGCGTGTGGTGGATGTCTGGAGTTGTCGTCAGCTCAGCGTGCGCTCGAAGGTGATCGCCCGGGGCTCGGTCTGGTGCAGATCGAAGACGAGGATCTCGTTGCGTCCCCGCTTCAGCCAGGAGGCCGGGCAGTACAGCCGCCGCTGCGGACCCAGTTCCCAGTACCTGCCGAGGTTGTGGCCGTTGACCCAGACGACTCCCTTGGTCCAGTTGGACAGGTCGAGGTAGGTGTCGCCGACCTCGTGCAGCACCGGGGTCGACCGGAAGAACATGCCGGGCCGGGCCGGATCGCTCACCCGGGGCTTGAGGTGCTTGACGAAGTCGTCGTCCATCGGCAGTCCGAACACCTGCCAGCCGGTGAGCGTGCCGGTCAGGGCGTCGGCGTCGAGCAGCGACACTGTCTGCAGGATGCCCTTGCGGTCGACGATGGCGTGGCCGTAATTCGTCCGGCCCATCCCCTCGACGAGGATGTCCAGCCGCGGGTTGTCGCCCACCGTCGCGGCCGGCCCCAGCGCCAGCGGGGCGTTGTTGTTGGTGAGGTTGAGCGCGGACGCGATCGCGTCCGGTACCAGCTGCCGCGACAGGCCGCCCTGGTAGCGCCCGTTGAGGAACACGGTCGCGTAGTCGTGCACCCAGGCGATGTCCAGGGTGCCGGCCGTGTAGCCGGGCAGCGTCCTGCGGTA
Source organism: Rugosimonospora acidiphila (assembly GCF_039543385.1). NCBI lineage: Bacteria > Bacillati > Actinomycetota > Actinomycetes > Micromonosporales > Micromonosporaceae > Rugosimonospora > Rugosimonospora acidiphila. Next base: position 67,944 of record NZ_BAABJQ010000026.1, on the reverse strand, counting down.
CAGGATGAAGCCCGAGTGCTGGCCGTACGTCTCCATCGGTTGCGGCGTCACGGTGTCGGCGGCCGGGAACGGATGAGGGAGGTTGTCCCAGATCGAGGCGTACGGCCGCGGGGTGAGCGCGAGCGCGCCCTGGCGCACGATCGTCGGCACGGGCACCGGAATGTCCGGCAGCGGCCGGTCGAGGTAGCCCGCGATCAGGTCGCGATACTTCAGATAGCGCGGGGTGGCCACGCCCTGTTCGCTGATCGGCGCGTTGTAGTCGTAGCTGGTGATGTCGGCCTGGTAACCACCGGACAGGTCGTTGGCGTTGGCACCGGCGAAGAATCCGAAGCTGGTCCCGCCGTGGAGCATGTAGAGGTTGAACGACAGCCCGGCGTCCATGCAGCCCTGGAGGGCGGCCGACACGTCGTAGCCCGCCCCCTGGAACGTCGGGTCGCCCCAGTGCGTCAACCAGCCCGGGTACACCTCGCCGGCCATCGCCGGCACCTGCGGGAACGCCTTGCGCGCGGCCGCGATCGACCCGGCGTCCCCGCCGGACAGCGCGATCGCGCCGCCAGGCACGTTGGTGTGGTTCTGTTCGACCTGCCCGAGCCCGTCCTCGGTGTAGAACGGGCCGTCCACGCCGCCGTCGATCCACAGCTGGCGCAGCTCCGCCACGTAGGCGGCGTCGTTGCCGAAGGAGCCGTACTCGTTCTCGATCTGGATCATCAGGATCGGGCCGCCGCCGGCCACCAGCAGCGGCTTGATCCGGGGAACCAGCTGCCGGTGATACCGGGCGACCGCCGCCATGTACTTCGGATAGGTCGCCGAATCCACCCGCAGCTGGGCGTCGGGATCGGCCAGCAGGTAGGGCGGGATGCCGCCGAGGTCCCACTCCCCGCACACGTACGGCCCGGGGCGCAGCAGCACCCACATGCCCTCGGCCTGACACAGCCGGACGAACTTCTCGATGTCGCGCCGCTCGCTGTGGAAGTCGAAGACGCCGGGCCGCTGTTCGAGGTAGTTCCACATGACGTACGCGGACACCGTGTTCATGCCCATCGCCTTGGCCATCCGGATCCGGTGGCGCCAGTACTCCACGGGAATGCGGGCCGGGTGCATCTCCCCGCTGCGGATCTGGAACGGCTCACCGTCGAGCAGGAACGCGCTGCCGCCCGCCGCGAAGCCGAAGGTGTGCCGCCCCGGCTTCATTCCGAACCCGCTGGCCGCGTTCGCGTGCGCCGGGCCCGCGGCCGCCGCGTTGGCGGGCGCCGTGTCCGCGGTCGCCGCGTTCGCGGGCACCTGGCCCGCGGCGGCCGCGAACGCGGCCGCCGGGGTCAGGGTGCTCAGTGCGATGAAACGTCGCCTGTCCATCGCCGCTCGCCTACTGCACAGTCATCGCGAAGACGTGGATCGCGACCGAGCTCGGCAGGGTCACCGTCGCCACCGACTTCGTCGCGTCGATCGGGATCGAGTTGTAGAAGACGTCGTAGGCGTTGCCGAAGTTGGCCGGCCCGCTCTGCGTGTTGCGGTGGTCCATCACGATCGCCGGCGAGGCGCCGTAGCTGTTCGTCGCGGCGCAGCACCAGTTCGGGAAGCCGAGCGAGGCGGTCGTGGTGCTGCCGTCGGTGTAGGTCACGGTCACCGGGGAGCTGGTGAAGCCGGCCTCGGCGCCCAGGAACGCCAGCTTCGTACCCTGCCCGGACACCGACACCATCACCGAACCGCCGGCGACGTTGTCCGGGGTGCCGATCGCGCCGGCCGGCCAGGTGAACGTCGCTCCGCCAGCGGTGATCGTCGCGCCCGGGGTCGCGCCCTGCCCGGCGAGCGCCTCGGCCGAGTAGCTGTCGCCGCCGCCGTCGAAGTCGCCCTTGGTCGGGTCGGACTCGCTGCTGATCGCGGTGTTGTTGAACGCCGCGGCCAGGTTCGGGTACGGGACGTTGGTGACCAGGTCGTACTCACCCGACATCGTCGCCGCGCCGCCGCTTGAGCGGTAGTCGACCGTCGCGGTCACCGCCCTGCTCACCTTGCCGGGTGGCGGAGCGGCCGCGGTGACCAGGAAGGTCGCCTGCGCCGAACTTCCGGCATCGATCTTCTTGAGCGTCTGCGTCTGGGGCACGACCGACCAGCCCGCCGGCACCGACAGCCGCACGGCCGCGTGGTTCTGGATGGCGGTGGGGCCGTCGTCGGCCACCGTCACGGTCACCGGCCTCGGCCGGCCGGCGACGAGGTCACCGGCGTCGATCGTCGCGTGGCCCGCCGGCGCCAGCTTCTTCGGCGCCCCCGGGTGTACCCGGTAGATGACGGTGCCGTGCGACGGGACGCTCGCCGCGATGGTCCCGGTCGAGGAGGTCTCCTGCTTGCTCACCAGGTCGGTCAGCTGGAAGGGTCCGCCCTGGCTCAGGCCCACCGTCGCGCCGGTCGTGCTGATGGTCTGCGCGTGGTCGGCCTTGTTGAACAGCACCACCGAGACATCGCCGCCCGACAGCGGCTTGGCCAGCACGTCGTAGTCCGCGCCGCTGTGCACGATCGTGCCCTGCGCACCGAGCTTGTCCTGGTCCACCGCGATGATGTCCTGGTTGCCGACGATGGCCAGTTCGGCGGGGCTGAGCTGGGTCAGGTCGGTGGACAGCAGCAGCGGCGAGGCCATCTCGGACCAGAGGGTGAACTGGCTCTGCTCCTCGGTGATGGTCAGGCCGCCGTTGCCGGTCTCCAGCATGTCCGCGTCGTTCCAGTGGCCGGGGCCGGCCCACTGGGCCAGGCCCGGCGTGTTGTCCTCGCTGTAGTTGCGGATGACGCTGTCCCAGTTGTCGGCGATGTCGGAGCCGTAGCGCCACAGGTTGCCGTGCTGGTACAGCCAGGTCAGCTCGTTGGTGAAGTTCGACCCGCTACAGCAGACGTACGCCGGGGCCGACTCGGAGAAGATCATGGGTCGCCCGGTGTTGAGCAACGCCTGGCTGGCCTGGGTGTAGACGATCTGCGCGACCTGAGCCTGGGTCATGCCCGGGTACTGGTCCAGCGGCTGGTTGCAGTAGTCCAGCTTGAGGTAGTCGACGCCCCAGGACGCGTAGAGGTCGGCGTCCTGCTGGAAGTGGCCGTAGCTGCCGGCGGCGCCCTGGCAGGTCTCGTAGCCGGCGTCCTCGTAGACGCCGAACTTCAGGCCCTTGCTGTGGATGTAGTCGCCGAGCCACTTCATGCCATGCGGGAAGCGCGAGGCGTCCACCTGCAGGTTGCCGTTGGCGTCGCGGTCGTGCTGCATCCAGCAGTCGTCGATGTTGACGTAGTCGTAGCCGAGCTTGTCCAGGCCGAGGTTGACTATCGCGTCGGCGGTCTTGGTGAACAGCGTCTCGTTCATGTCGCTGTTGCACTCGAATCCCGCCCAGTCGTTGAAGCCCATCGGCGGGGTGAGCGCGAGCCCGTTGTAGGACGGCGCGGTGTTCACTGGCGTTGCCGCCGGTGCGGCCTGGGCCGCGGGTGCGATCCCCGCGAGGCCGGCACCGGCGGTGAGGATCGCGACCCCGACAACGAGGAACGCTGTGCGGACGGATCTGAATGGACGCATGTCGCCTCCGTCACGGCTGATGTGGTTGGACCGATCGTAAGGTGATCAATAGATGAATACAAGTGAGCGATCAATGGCCATTTCAATCTCTTGTAATCACTCTTCGGCCGCCGGGCGCGGCTCAAGCCCCGCCGGAGGCGACGCTCACCCTTTCGGGACGAAGTGGCTAACATTGCCGCCACCGATCGTTCATCGGCGCTCGCCTCAATGACCAACCGGGTGGAATCGGGATCGCATGCTCCGGCACGAACGCCTCAACGCACTGCTCGCGCTCATCGCCCGTCGCGGCTCACTGACCGTCGAGGACGTGATCAGCTCGTTCGACGTCTCACCCGCGACCGCACGCCGCGACCTGGACGACCTCGCCGCCCAGCAACTGATCGCCCGTACCCGGGGCGGCGCCGTCGCGCACACCGTCGCGTACGACCTGCCGCTGCGATACAAGTCCAGCCGCCACTCCGATCAGAAGCGGCGCATCGCCCGGGCGGCGGCCGAGTTCGTCGAGACCGGTTACGTGGTCGGCATCAACGGCGGCACCACCAACACCGAGGTCGCTCGCGGCCTGGCGACCCGCGCCGACATCACGCAGGAGGATCACCGCTCACGGCTGACCTCCATCGCGGTGGTCACCAACGCCCTGAACATCGCCAACGAGCTGGCGGTCCGCCCACAGTTCAAAATCATCGTCGTCGGCGGGGTGCTGCGACCACAGTCGTTCGAGCTGATCGGCCACTTCGCGAACCAGGTACTGAACGGCGTGACCATCGACATCACGTTCCTCGGCGTCGACGCGTTCTCCCCCGAGCACGGGGCGGCAACGGTCCACGAAGGCGAGGCCGAAATCAACCAGACCATGGTCGAGCGCTCGACCCGCGTCGTGGTGGTCGCCGACAGCTCCAAGCTCGGCCGGCGGGCATTCTGCACGATCTGCCCCGCCACCGACATCGACGCCCTGATCACCGACGACGCGGCCGACCCGGACATCGTGGCGCGGTTCCGCGACCTCGGGGTCGAGGTGCACACGGTCTGAGCGCACCCCGCCCGAAACGCTAGTGGACCCGGCGCTATGAGCGCTCGACCAGGCGGATGCCCAACTCGGTGAGCCGGTGACTGACCTGCTGGCCGCGACGGTCGCAGACGCTGAGCCTGCCGTGGCGGAGCACCCCGGCGTGCTCGCTGGCGGACGCGGCGGAGATCGCGCACCGCACGGCCAGCGTGTTCGTGGACAGACCCGGGTACCGGTAGATGGTCAACAACACCCGCGCCCGGGTCCGCCCCAACAGGTCCGCCAACCGCTCGAAATGGTCCGCGCTCACCCGCTCCCCGGATCCCTGTTTCGCGGCCGGGTAGACAAGCACCACCGGATCGAAACCATTGATCTTGGTTCGGAAGGTCATCGACCACGACAGGCTCGGCACCAGCACGAGACCCTGGCCGTTGAGGGGCATATCCACCGGCCGGTAGTCCCTGGACGGCCCCACGGTCAGCACCGGCGGGTCCCAACGTACCCGCGGATGCAGGTTCTCCAGAACATAGTCGATACCGCGACAGCCCAGGTCGTGAATGCGTCGCGCGGCGTCCTGGCGCAGCAGGCGGCGGGTCTCGGGCCAGTCGTCGCCGAAGGCGGCGAAGTGGATGGCGCGCAGCGCGGATCCCAGGTCGCGGCGGGATTGCCGCGCGTCGGCCAGCAAATCCTCGGTCAGCCGCGGGTCGGCGCTCGACCACTCCCGCAAATCGTGCTCGACCCGCCAGTCGGGCGTGGCCAACAGGTCGTCGATCTCGTCATCCAGCGACGAGGTGAAGCCGCGGGGCGGCGGGGTCACGAAGTCCGGCAACGACGATCCGGGGTGCTGGCGCAGGCGCATCAGTGGTGCGGCGGCGGCACCGAGCCGGGACAGGGCCCGTTGCTGCTCGCGCTTGTGCCAGGCCGGTTCGGCCTGGTGAGCCGTCGAGGTGACGACCCCGCCGATCTGGTGCGTGGCGGATACCGCGAAACGCACCTTGGCAAGGTCCGCCATCGTCAGACGCAACTGCAGCATGCAGATCACTCCCCCGCGTTCAAAGGAACGAACCGGCCGTGGGCGCGAAGCCTGGGCCGCACGTGTGCCACAACACCGCGGCCTGCGGACGGTGGTCGTGACATCACCGGTTAGCACGCTTGATCGCCGGGCGCGGTTCGATGGCGGTGAGCGGATTTCGGCCGCGGGTAGGGAAGCCGACAGTCCGACCGGACTCGCGGGACCGCGCGCCGCGATGGGCGACCTCGTGCCGGGCGAAGGTTCTAACGCGGGTTGCCCCATGGCGCGGTGAACGCGCGCAGGGCCGCGGCGACCGCCGGGGCGAGGCTCTGTTCGGGCGTGCCGACGACCAGATCGTGACCGACCCTGGGCAGCACGAACAGGCCCGGACCGCTGGTACCGGCGCGGTGCAGCGCGTCCACCAGGGGCGGGGTGGTCGAGCACGGTACCTGCGTGTCGACGGTGCCGCAGGTGACCAGCACGCGGGTACCGCTGGGCAGCCGCGACGCCACCGTCGCCGGATCGATATCGTCGATCGAGCGCGTGTACCGGCCGTTGGCCTGGCCGAAGAAGATGTCCAGGCTGGCGGCGACCGGCGCCAGCAGCCCGGTGAGGTCGACCGGCTCGCCGGACCGGAACGCGGCGATCGCCTGGTCGATTCCGGTCCTGTTGCTCGCCGACTGCGCGGCGCCGATCGACCCGGCGGCCAGCTGCCCGTCCAGCCACTCGCCGAGTTGGAGGCGGACCAGGTCCAGCATGCGCTCATCCAGCGGCTCGAGCAGGCCCACCCCGGCCGGCCGGGGTTGCCCGGCCTCGGCGACCAGCAGCGCGGTCAGGCCGCCCTCGCTGTGTCCCAGCACCGACAGCCGCTGTGGATCGGCCTCCGATTGGCCGGCCAGCAGTTGGTAGGCGGCCACCGCCTGCCGCACCTGCGCGGGATAGTCGTAGTCCGAGAGGTGGCCGGCGTAGGCGCCGAGGCCGGTCTGACCGCTGCCGTACTTGTCGAAGCGCAGGCTCATCACGCCCTGGGCGCCCAACTGGTCGGCGAGGTACTCGATGGTGTGCGGCGTGAACCCGGCGGCCGGCTGGTCACCGTTGCGGTCGGTCGGCCCGCTACCGGGCAGCAGCAACGCCGCCGGCAGGTGCTGCCCCGCCTGGTGCGCGGGCACGTGCACGGTGCCGTACGTGGTGGTGCCGTCCACGACGAACGTGACCTCACGGTCGGCCGCCGCGACCGGCGCCGACGGCAGCGTATGCCCCCCGACGACCAGCAGAGCCGAGGCGAGCACGTTGGCCAGCACGTACATGAGCGATCCCCTTTCGTTTCTCGGTCAGGCGAGTCCGGGCGGCAGGAAGAACAGGCCGGCCACCTTGCCGTGCCGGTCGTAGCTGACCCGGCCGATCCGCTCGCCGGCCTCGAAGAACAGCGGCACGTCGACGGACGTGAGGTCGCCGGCCGGATACACCATCGGCGTGCCCATCCGCTCGTACGGCCCGACGCGGCCGATCAGCGCCGCCCACGCGGCGGCCAACCGCGGCGCGTCCAGCCGGCCGGCGACCCGTTCGTCGAAGTCGCGGTGGGCGCTGTGCCACCGCGCGGCGACCAGATCGCAGAACAGGCCAACCGCCCGATCCGCGGCGCCGGGCAGGACGTTCTCCGCCATCGGCCGGCCGGTGCGCGGATCGGTCGGCCGGCCGAACCGCTGGAACGCCGCCTGCCGGGTGGTGCCCAGCACGCGCCCCACGTCGGCCCAGCTGCTGCCGGACGACCTCGCCCGCTCCACGGCGTCGCGCAGCCCCTCGGACAGGCTCTGCGCCGCGCCCTGCATCATCGCGATGGTGTCTAGCGGGCGGCGCGCCCCGGGCGAGGCGAGCAGGTCCCGGACGAACTCACGGCCGGCCGCCTCACCCTGGCTCGCCGGGGTGGCCGGATCGATGACCGCGCCGTTCACAACGTCAAGGTAATCCTGACGCTTGACGGCTGTCAATGACGCATTTACGTTATCGCCGCCGGACCGCTCCCGCGCCCGCCGGGCGGCGCTGCGGCACGTCGGTCCACAGTACACACGTTTCCTACCGGCGCCGGTTCGTGCGGAGAGTTCGCGCCCGCAGTACGCGCAGCTACCCGGAGCCCCGAGGTCGGCCATCGCACCTCATTTCGTGCCATCTACTTGGCACGAAATGCTACCGGGCTCGGCACGGAATGCGCCAGGGACGGGGTTGACCGCCGGGCTTTCGCGCGCGCCACCACCGGACACGGCCGCACGGCAACCCGACCGATGCTCAGCGGGACTGGCGCAGCGCGTTCTGCCAGACGGTCTCGAACTCGGCGGCGCTGATCTCGTTCGGGGTGAACTCCTCCAGCGCCGCGATCTCCGCGAGGTCGGGGATCTGCTCGTCGCTCAGTCCGGTCGAGCCGGTCGAACCCTCGCTGCTGGCCCGGCCGTACCGTCCGTCGCGGTACAGCTCGATCTTGCGGGCCTCCCACCCGTCGTCCCCGATCTCGCTGTAGAGCTCGATCGGGTCCTCAGGGCAGTCGTGGTGCCAGAGAACCTTGATGTATCTCACTGCCGTCTCCTTCCCGGCTCCGCGCGGGCCGACGCCGGGGACGTGATGAGCATATTTTACGGAGTTTTCCGCGACTCGATGATCGAACCTGGGAACCGGCAGAGCCTGGACGTCCGGCCCCACTCACGGCTGCCGTCTATCCTCGCGGGGAGCCAGGCAGAGTACGGGGAGGTCGAGCGCTTTCATGCAGGCGGACCGGATCGCCGAGGCGATACAACGCTACGTGCTGCACCCCGAGGCACGGGTGACCGAGGCCCACGGCGTGCCCGAGCGCGCCTTCGTCTTCGCCGGCAACGTAGTCTACGAAGCCTTTCCGGCGCGGTGGCGGATCCAGGATGAGGCGTGGGTGGACGACGCGGTGCTGGTGTTCACCTCGCTCGGCATCACGCACATGGAGTTGTACTACGGATTGTTGCTGGAGCGCGACGGCGGGGAGCATTTTCTCAACGACCGGGCCGTGCTCGCGGGCCTCGGCGCCAGGCTGGCCACCGGCCTCGACCCGCTGGCCTACGCGGAGCTGCTGGCGGCGCTCTACACCGACGACGACGGCCGGCGCGCCGTCCATCACACTGGCCGTCCCGGATACCTCCTCGACGATCCGGAGACGTTCGCGTCGCGGTACCCGGAGGTCGACCCGGGGCTGATCAGCGCGCCCGTGGTGCGCCGCGACGGTGACACGACCGTGCTGGAGTTCCTGTCCCATCGCCAGCACCCGGTGGAGCTCACGCTGCTGCTCGACGTGGTGGCGTGGACCGTCACCGTACCGGACGGTGCGCCGGCCACCTGGACACGCCGGCCGGTGGTACGGGAACTGCCGCTGCCACCGCGCGGCCTCCGCCGTCCGTCGTGACGCCACGCGCCCCGGCCCGAACTTAACAAGTCCGCCGCCCCGACACCTTCGCCGAACCCGACGCCCGGCCGGGCACCGACCGTACGCTGGGCGGGTGGCCCTGATCGGACGCGGCCGCGAGCTGGCCGCGTGCCCGCCATCACGATCACCGTGCTGCCGCGCGGCGGCCACTTCCCGCACCTGGCCCACCCGGCCGAGTTCGCCGCGCTGCTCGCCGGCTCAGGGCACGGCCACGCCGGGATCTGAGCTCCGGCTCCACCGGGCGGGCGATCGGCTCCGCCGGGTGGGCGGGCGATCGGCTCACAGCGTGGCGAAGCCCGATCGCCAGGAGGGGTACCGCGGGACCCAGCGGAGGTGCTTACGGGCGTAGTGGTTGTCCGCCCCGCGCGCCCAGACCTGCTGCCTGCCCTCGGTCACCGCGGGTGTCGTGGCTCCGACCGCCGCGCAGAACGCGGGCACCCACTGGGCGGCCGGGGCGGGCTCGTCGTCGCAGACGTTCACCGCACCGGTCGGCCACTCCAGCGCCGACACCGCGGCCGCGGCGGCGTCGTCGATGTGCAGCAGGCTGCTCACGTCCGCGGTGGCGGGAAGCTTGCCAGCGGCGGCCTGCTGGGCCATCAGGCCATCGCGGGCGTACCAGGTGCCCGGGCCGTAGAGGGTGCCGTAGCGCAGCACCACCCACTCGGGAGCCTCGGCGACGGCGGCTTCGAGCGCGGCGACACCGGCCACGCTGCTGCGCCGCGGATCGGCGTCACTGGGGTCGAACGGGGTGTTCTCGCGAGCGGGGTCGTCGCCCGGCTCGTACGCCCAGGCGATGCTCTGCGCCACGATCCGGCGTACCCCGACGGAAAGCGCCGCGTCGACCAGGTTGCGGGTGCCGACCCGGCGCAGCCGCGAATTGGCGGCGAAGTCGCCCGTGCCCAGGCTGGTCAGCTGGTGCATGACGAGGTCCGGCCGGGCGTCGCGCACGGCGGCGGCCACCGCGTCCCGGTCGAGCATGTCGACGGCGACCGGGCCGTTGCGGGCCACGCCGGTGACCTCGTGGCCCCGCGCGGTCAGGAGCGGTTCGAGCCGGCGGCCGATGACGCCGGTCGAACCGGCGAGCAGGATGCGCATGACTGTGTTCCCTCGTCAACTCGGCCGGGGGGCCCGGCGGTCCTTGCGCTGTTCGAGTTCCTCGGGACCGACGTTCCCGATCTTCATGATTCGAAGGTATCCCGGTCCGGACCAACCTAATGGACCACTTAATGGCCGATCCGATGGACCAGTTCACCCAGCCCGGTCAGCGCCGCTCCCCAGGCGTGCGACGGCGGCGCCGCGTACCCGATGATCAGGGCCGCCGGCTGCCCCTCATCCGCCGGATCGTGCCAGTAACCGTTGCCGTGCAGCCCATTGAGGTGCAGGCCCCGGCGGCGCCCCGCCTGGATCAGCCGGCGCTCCTGTGCCACCGAGGCCAGCGGCAGCAGCGCGTGCATGCCGGCCGCGATGCCCTCCAGCGGGGTGCTGGTCGCCTCGGCCAGGCGGTCGGCCAACTCGGCCCGGCGGCGCCGGTAGATCAGCCGCATGCGCCGGACGTGCCGGTCGTAGTCCCCGTGGGTGAGCAGGTCGGCCATCGCGAGCTGGTCGATCGCGGAGACCGCGGCGCCGGCCTCCACGATCACCTCCGCCAGGTCGCGGCGCAACGGCTCGGGCACGACGAACCAGCCCAGGCGTACGCCCGGCGCCAGCGACTTGCTCGTGCTACCGGCGTACACGACCCGCTCCGGTGCCAGCGCCTGCATCGCGCCGACCGGCCGCTGGTCGTAGCGGAACTCGCCGTCGTAGTCGTCCTCGATCAAAAACGCGTCCCGCTGGCGCGCCCAGGCGATGAACCGGTACCGGTGTTGCGGAGCGAGCACCACCCCGGTCGGATGCTGGTGCGCCGGGGTGAGCAGCACGGCCTGCCCCGCCGCCTGGTCCGGGTCGGCCCCGTCCGCGCCGACCGCCAGCGGGCTGACCGTCAGGCCCGCGGCGGACAGCACCACCCGGTGGCGGGCCAGGCCCGGGTTCTCGGTGGCGATCCGGCGTGCGCCGCGGCGGTGCAGCGCCCGTGCCAGCAGCCAGAGTCCCTGGGTGAAGCCGGCCGTGATCACCACTCCGTCCGGATCGCAGAGCACCCCTCGGGTACGCGCGAGGTAGCCCGCCACCGCCGCCCGCAGGGCGGGCAGCCCCGCCGGCTCGGGGTAGTCCAGCGTGCCGTGCGACGCGGTCGCCAGCGCCCGGCGGACACTGCCGGCCCAGACCGTTCGCGGGAACGAACCGAGATCGGGAATGCCCGGCCGCAACTCGATCACCGGACCGGACGCCGCGGGCGACCGCGTTCTCCGGCGCGAGCCGGGCGGATCCTGGGGCACCCGCGACCGGTCTGGCTCGGCGCGGCCGGCACCACGCAACGACCCGGACCGGTCGTCCGCGACCCGGGTGCCCGACCCGGGCTCCGAGACCAGCCAGCCCTCCGCCACCAGCTGCGCGTACGCCCCCACCACCGTGCCCCGGGCCAGGCCCAGGTCGGCCGCCAGGCTGCGGCTGCCGGGCAGGCGCGAGCCGGCCGGCAGCCGGCCGGTCCGGATGCTCTCCCGTAGCGCGCTCTCGAGCGAACGCCCCGGCAGACCCGCACTCCGGTCGAACTCCAGATGCAGGTCGAGTGACTCCACCACCCGCCAACGATCTCACCCGGGCGGCAATCTCACCCGGGCAGCAACGGCGGCGGGCTCGGCGATGACCCGGGCGGCCGGTCGGCGACGCTCATCGCTGAAACCGGGTCAGCTTTCCCGGGTTGAGGATGATCAGCACTCGTTCGATCCCCGCGGGTGTGGCGTCGATGGTGACCAGCCCGAGCGTCGTACCGGCCCGCGAGACGAGGCTCGCCGCCTCGCCGTTGGACTCGACGATCTCCAGCGCGAGATCGCGGCCGAACTTGCGGATCAGCCCCAGCAGGTAGTGCGCGACGTTGTCGCGCCCGACGACGGGTGCCGGAGCGGCCCGGACGGCTCCGCCGCCGTCGGCGTAGGACACGGCCGTCTCGGCGAGCAGCCTCTCCAACTGGGGCAGGTCGCCGGATCGGGCGGCGGCGAGGAAGGCGCGCAGCAGCCGGACGTGGTCGGCGCGGGCGACCGGATCGTGCCGCTCCTGGGCCAGGTGCGTGCGGGCGCGCCGGCCGAGCTGCCGCGCGTTGACTTCGCTGGTGCCGAGCACCTCGCCGATGCGCCGGAACGGGTAGTCGAACGCCTCGCGCAGCACGTACACCGCGCGCTCGGTCGGGGTGAGCCGTTCCAGCAGGAGCAGCACGGCGCGGGGTGGCGTCCCGGCGTCGCCGCCGAACAATGGATAGATAGGACCATCGGTGACAGCACAGCGGTTGATTCCCCCCTCCACCCGGCCGGACCGGACGACGCGTCACGGTGGCGTGACCACGAACGCGGATCGGGAGGTGGTTCGGTGCGTATCGCGGTAGCCGGCGGGACCGGCTGGATCGGAAGGTTCGTCGTCGATGCCGTACGGACCGCCGGCCACGAACCCGTCATCCTCGCCCGTTCCACCGGCGTGGACCTGATTCGCGGCCTCGGGTTGGACGAGGCGCTGACCGGTGCGGCGGTCATCATCGACGTGAGCAACACGTCGACGAGCAGCCGGAAGAGATCGGAGACGTTCTTCGGCACGGCGACGGGCAACCTGCTCGCGGCCGGCCGGCGCGCCGGGGTGCGGCACCACGTCGCCCTGTCGGTGGTCGGCATCGATCGGGTGAATCTCGGCTACTACGCGGGAAAGCGGCGCCAGGAGGCGCTGGTGCTGGACGGCGCGGTGCCCGCGACGGTGCTCCGCTCGACCCAGTTCTACGAGTTCGCCGCGCAGCTGGTCGCCTACCCCGGGCCGATCGCGGTGGTGCCCGCACTGCTCACCCAGCCGATCGCGGCGCATGAGGTCGCCCGGTGCCTGGTCGACCTCGCCATGGCGGATCCGGCCGGGTTGGTGCCGGACATCGCCGGGCCGCACCAGCTGAGGATGCCGGACCTGGCCCGCCGCCTGCTACGCGCCCGTCGCCGCCACCGCGTCGTGCTGCCCGTCCGCGTGCCGGGAGCCCTGGGTCGGACCGTGGCCGCGGGTGGCCTGCTACCCACCGGCCACGGCCCCAGGGGTACGCAGACCTTCGACCAGTGGCTGGCCAGCCCGGCGGCCCGGCGCACCACCAGGTGGGCTCGATGACCGCGCTGATCCGGATCGCACTGGCCATCGTCTTCCTCGACGAACTCGTCGTCGGGTTCTGGAACCAGGTCTTCCCCGAGAACTTCTACACCAACTTCCCGACCGTCTCCCTCACCCCGCCGTTCAGCGAGCACTACGCGCGGGACTTCGGCGGAGCCACCCTCGGCATCGCCGTCGTCCTCGGCATCGCCCTCGCCGTGCCCCGGGCCGGGCTCACCATTCCGGCGGCCGCGGCGTTCTCCGCCTTCGCCATCCCGCACTTCCTGTTCCACCTGACCCACCTCGACCACGCCGGCCCGGGTGAGGCCGTGCTGCTGACCGGCGGCAATGCCGTCGTCGCGCTGCTCGGGCTGCTCGTCATCGCGCTGACCCTGATTCGGGACGCCAGGCGGCGCCAGCGGCGCGGACCGGAACGGCCCTCAACCGGCGCCGCCGGCGGATAATCGACTGGTAGCCGCCGACCCGGGCGGCACGGCGCCGAATCCGCCGCGCCGCCCGGGTCGAGACACGACACGACCCGCCGGCACGCTCGGCCCAGTGGGACAGGTGATGGGGGACGAGGACCCGGGTGGGCTGCTGCGGGTACCCGTGGAACGAGCGCCGGTGTCGCTGCTGGAGCTGTTCTTCGACCTGGCGTTCGTCTTCGCGCTCACCCAGCTGTCCCGGGAGCTGATCTCGAACCTGACCTGGGCTGGGGCCTACCAGACCCTGGTGCTGTTCCTGGCGGTGTGGTGGGTCTGGACCGTCACGGTCTGGCTGACGAACCGGTTGGATCCTCGCCGTCCCGTGGTTCAGGTGGTCGTGCTGGGCATCATGGTCGCCAGTCTCGCGCTGGCGGCCGTGCTGAGCGCCGCCTTCGGCGAGCGCGGGATGGTGTTCGCGAGCGTCCTGGCCGCGCTTCACCTCGGGGTGACGCTCTTCGTCACCGCCGCCCTGCCGCAACCGGAGAGGGGCACCGGCTGGCGGCTGCTCGCCTGGTCCTCCGGCACCGCCGCCCTCTGGCTCACCGGCGGGGTCACCGGCGGCGCCCCACGCGAGGCGCTGTGGTCCCTCGCCGCGGCCGTCGACTACGCCGCGTTCGCGCTCCGGTACCCCATCCCGCGGCTCGGGCGGGTGACCGCACCCGACTGGCCGGTCGCCGCCGAGCATCTGGCGGAGCGCCACCGCCAGATTCTCATCATCGCCCTCGGCGAGCTGATCCTCATCACGGGGCTCAGCTTCACCCGTGCCGACCCCACCGCGGCACGGACCGGCGCCTTCGCGGTCTCGATCCTCACCACCACCCTGTTCTGGAGGATCTACGTCTACCGAGCCGGGGAACGACTGCACGAAGCGATCGCCGCCGCCTCCGATCCCGTGCGGCTGACCCGTCCCATGACACTCGCCCACGTGGCGATGGTGGCCGGCATCCTCGTCACCGCGGTCGGCGACGAGCTCATCATCAGCCAACCGTTCGGCCACAGCCATCCGGCGTGGGTCGCCGTGCTCCTCGGCGGGCCCGCACTGTTCGTCCTGGGACGGGCCCGCCTCGAACAGACGGTCTTCGACCGGATCTCGCTGGACCGACCGATCGCCCTACTCGCGCTGCTCGGGCTGGCGGCACCGCTGCTGTTCGTGCCGTCGCTGTTCGCGGCCGTCGCCGTCGCCGTGGTCCTCGCCGCCGTCGTCGGCTTCGACGCGAGGCACGCGTACCGGCACCCGACCGATCCGACCGCGCCCCGGGGAGACCGGCCGTAGCCGGAGGGCAGGGCACTCCGACGGCGCCGGAACCGACGACCGTCGGGCTGTCGCGATCATGACGGACGGCCCACCGCTCTGGCCTCGGGGCCGTCGGCCCGCGCCGGGCGCACCTATCACGAGATCCCCCGCGCCGGGCAGCGATTTCCAGTGATCGGCCCCAAATCCCCTGATTGGGGGGATATTCTCGCGGCGGGACTCGCGGCCCGGGTGGTGAGGACCCCTCACCCGGGCGGCGCCGGGGGTACGGAAGGGAGCGGGATGTCAGCCTCGCGCCGTCCGCGTGCGCCGCGCGCCATCGTGGTAGTGCTCGGGTTGACCGCCGTGACGCTGCTGGGCATGACCGATCGGGCGGTCGCCGGCGCCGCGGTCACCGCCACCATCGCCCCGGCGCCACCGTCGAACACCACCGTCGCGACCCCGCCGCCAACCGCCCGGCCAACCCCCGGGCCCACCGCCCGGCCAACCCCCGGGCCGACCACCCAGCCAACCGCCCAGCCGACCACCCGGCCAACCGCCCAACCAACCCCGGGGCGCGGCCGGGTCGTCGTGCCGCTGCTGGGGCCGCCGCTCACCCCTGCCGCGCCGACCGCGGTCGCGCGGGCGAACGGTGCCACCGTCACCTGGGTCGCGCCGGGCACCAACGGCCTGCCCCTGCTGTCGTACGTCATCACTCCGGTGCGCAACGGCGTGGCCCAGACGGCGCAGACCTTCGACACCTCGACCACCACCCGCACCCTGACCGGACTGACCCCGATGACGCCGTACACCTTCCTCGTGGCCGCCACCAACCTGCTCGGTACGGGGCCGAACAGCCCGCCGTCCAACACGGTCATCCCGTACACGCTGCCGGGCGCGCCGACCATCACCTCGGTCGGCCCCGGAAGCGGCGCCGCGGTGATCAGTTGGACAGCGCCGTCCGATGGCGGCTCGGCGATCACCAGCTACCAGATCAGGCCCTTCATCGGCGGGGTCGCTCAGACGGCGAGGCTGTTTCTCAGCAGCCCGACCACTCAGACGGTCACCGGGCTGACCGCCGGCACCGCGTACACGTTCCAGGTAGCCGCGATCAACGCCGCCGGCACCGGCCCGGCCTCCGCCTCCTCGGGCCCGGTGACCCCGAACCCCCTGCCCAGCCTGTCGTTTCCGGCACCGAGCCCGGGAGAGGTCGGCGCCGCGTACAGCGACCAGCTGGCCGTCACCGGGGGCACGGCGCCGTTCGCCTGGTCGATCAGCGCCGGGGCGCTGCCGGCCGGGCTGAGCCTCAACCCGACCACCGGTCTGCTGTCGGGCACGCCGAGCGTGGCGGGGACGTTCTCGTTCACGGTCAGGGTCGTCGACGCCAGCACGGTCAGCGCCCTCGAACCGGTCGTGCTGGTCATCGTCGCAGGCCCCAGCCTGTCGATCCCGCCGCCGCCGGTGGGCAAGGCCTACGATTTCTTCTCCGATCAGCTCACAGTCACCGGGGGGACGGCGCCGTTCGCCTGGTCGGTCACTTCCGGGACGCTGCCGGCCGGGCTGAGCCTCAACCCGGTCACCGGGCTGCTGTCCGGGACACCCACCGACGCGGGCACCTTCCCGGTCACGGTCACCGTCACCGATGCGTTCAACCGCGGCGCGAGCCAGATGATCAGCCTGCTCATCAACCCGCTGGCGGGACTCAGCATCGTCGTGCCGGGGGCGGCCGTGTTCGACCCGGTCGACTCGGCGAGCGGATCGACGACCGGGCAGCTCGGCGTGATGATGGTGTCCGACGACCGCGGTCCGGCGTCCGGGTTCTGGACCGCTACCGTGTCCATCACCGACTTCACCACCGGCGGCGGCTCCCCGGCGGAGACCATCCCGGGCATCGACGTGGTCTACTCGTCCGGCCCGGCGCTGCAGACCACCGGGGTCGGCACCTTCATCCCGCAGCCCGCCGCCGTGCTGAGCGATGAGCAGTTCGCGGCCGGGTGGTCCGGCCAGGGCAGCACGAACTCCGCGTCCTGGAACCCGACGCTCGAGGTGACCCTCCCGTCGATGGTGATCGCGGGCGAGTACACGGCCATCCTGACGACCTCGGTCGCGTAGGGCCCCGGCTGGGCGCTACTGGCTCGGGCCGATCCGACCGCGCCGGCGCACCAGGACCGCGAGGACGCCCACGATGAGCAGCCCGCCGACCAGAGCGATTCCCAACAGTCCCCAGGGACCGGTCAGCCCGGACAGCAGCGCGTGGGCGGAGCCGTGGTGGCCGGGCGACGGGAAGGTGATCCGCTCGGTCGCGGAGTGCTTGACCAGACCGCTCTCCAGGCTGATCACGGCCTTCCACGGCCCGTCGGGCAGGTCGGTGGGGAACCGCACCGTGACGTTGCCGGACTGTTTGGGGGCGAGAGTGGTGCCCTTGACCACCTCGAACGGCCCGGCGCGCACCCCGGCCGGCCCGTCGGAGAGGGTGACCGATCCACTCATGTCCAGCGCCCGGCCGCCGGTGTTGGCGACGTTGACGAACAGCGACGGCTGGCCCTGTGGTCCGCGGGCAGGGGTGATCTTGCCGATGGAGAAGTCGGAGCGCGGCTCGCCGCCGGGACCGACGTCGAGGTACACGCGCACGCCGACCCGGTTGATCTGGGTGACGGCGTTGGCCGGGTTGGTGTCCGAGGTCGTCGAGGCCCAGACGACCGCGTACTGCTCCCCCGTCGGCGCGTTGGCCGGCACCCGCAGGTCGACGGTGACCTCGACCTCACCGTTCGGGTCCAGGTCCACCGCGCCGCGGTCGAGCGTGATCCAGGAGGTCAGTTCATTGGCGGCGCGGCCGGCGCCGAACACGAACTGGCCCTGCGCGATGGTCGCCGAGGCCGGGTAGAGGTCGAGGTGGCGCCGCTCGGCCGTGTTGTTCACGACCATGACGTGGCGCTGGATGACGGCACCGGGCGGCAGGTGGTCGACGATGTAGCGCAGCGCGCGGGGGTCATCGCGGCGGCTGAGCGGCGCGTCCAGCAGTTGGATGCCGATGCTGCCACCATCGGAGTTCGACGGCGCGGCGCTGGCCCGGGCGGGAACGCCCAGGCCAGCGAGGGACAGCAGGGTAAGCGCGGCCGCGAGGGCCCGCCCGCCCCGGTAATCAGGCGACCGAATGCGTCACCGTCCCGGTGTAGGTGCCCGCCTCGCTGTCCAACGGCACGTTGACCACCAGCGTCGGGTCCCAGGTGGCGCTGTTGTTACCGGTGCCGCCGACGTGGGTGAAGGCGGTCAGCGCGACGGCGTTGTCCAGCGGTGCCGCGTCCGCGGCCGTGGGCTGACCGGGGGTGAAGGTACCGTTTCCGGTGGTCGCCGTCGCCGGGCCCGACCAGTAGTCCACTTCGGACGCCAGGATCACCTCGCTGGGCGTGCCGGTACCCGTGACGAAGTTCGTCGAGGTCACGCTGGCGATCCAGGAGGCGTCGGCCGAGGCCCGCCCGTCGGTGACCGTGACCGGACCGAGCGCGGCGTCGATGGTGCCGCCCGGCGAGCCGGTGCCCAGGTCCGCCGACGCGGGAGCGACGATGTCCAGGGTGCCGGCACCGATGTCGAAGGTGACCACCGTTGAGGCGGTTGGAGCCGCGGCCGCGGGAGCGGCGGTGAAGCCCACCGCCACGGCCGCGGCCGCCGCGCCGAAGATGAAGGTCTTTGCGATGCGCACTGTGCTTACCTCACGTTCGTGAAACGCCACTTGCTCAAGTCATCGCGCGAGAGGAAGGCACTCGCGGTCAATGGGGAGTCTAGGGCGATTTCAACGCTAATAATGCCAGTGGTCCGGTTTAGCGGCAACGCGACACGCACGACTCGCCGTGGACCGCCTCCGGTACGGCCCCGGGGCGGACGGCGTTGCACCAGCGGCGCGCGGGCGTCGTCGCGGCCGACGTCGAGCCGGTCGAGCACCGGCGCCCGGGTGCCCGCGCGACCGCTGGCCCCATCAGAGGGTCAGGCGGTGGCCCCGGTGGCGTTGTCGCCGTCGTCCTCCAGCGCCTCGACCGCGCCGAGCAGGCCACGCAGACCTATCTCGTAGCGCTCGGCCTCCACCTCCGCGACCAGCCGCTCCTCGGAGTACAGGGCGACGCCGTCCCCCGCCGGCACGGTGATCTCGACCAGGGTCAGCTCCGCCCTGATATTGCGCTCCAGTTCGTGCAGAACGGGGTCATCGCCGCTCGCGCCGCTCATCATTCCTCCATGGGTGACAGTCCAGACACAGCGAAGACCGGCCAGCACCGCGTCCTGTGACAGCCGGCGCCGGGATTTCTTTCCGGCCGTGAGGTGTCACAGCGCCGGTGGCTGGCCGGTCATACGGGTGAGCGGATCTCCAGTCCGAAGCACGCAGAGAGGTAAGAAGCATGAAGATTGCTGTCATCGGTGGAACCGGGCTCATCGGGTCGCAGGTCGTCAAGATCCTCAACGGAAGCGGGCACGAGGCGGTGCCGCACTCCCCGACCACCGGTCTGGACCTGCTCTCCGGGAAGGGCCTGCCCGAGGCGCTGACGGGAGCCGACGTCGTGGTCAACCTGTCGAACTCGCCGACCTTCGACGACGCCTCACCCGCGTTCTTCCAGACCACCATGGACAACCTGGTCGCAGCCGCCAGGGACGCCGGCGTCGGCCACGCGGTGATTCTCTCGATCGTGGGCGCCGACGAGGTGCCGGACCTGGTCTACTACCGCGCCAAGGTGCTGCAGGAGGACATTCTCAAGGCCGGACCGGTGCCCTACTCCGTCGTCCGCGCCACCCAGTTCTTCGAGTTCATCGACTCGGCGCTGTCCTGGACCGCCGATGACAGGACCGTGCGCCTGCCCGACACCCTCGTCCAGCCGATGGCCGCGGCCGACGTCGCGCGGGCCGTGGCCGACGTGACCGCGGGCGCCCCGCTGGGGGGCACCCGCAACGTCGCCGGCCCCGAGGTCTTCAAGCTCGACGAACTGGGCAGGATCACGCTGGCCGCGCGCGGCGACAAGCGCACCGTTGTCACCGACAACACCGCCGGCATGTTCGCCGCCGCCTCCGGCGACGCGCTGATCGCCAAGGACGGTGCCGTCATCGCCGAGACCCGTTACCGGGACTGGCTGGCGCGCTGAGTCCGCTGAGTCCGCGTGGTCCCGCACGGCGTGCGTCGTGCGGGCCCACACGGGTGCCGGCTGTCGGGTACCGGCGAGCCGCGACGCGTCAGCGGCGGTGCCAGCGGCGCAGCTTGGCCGGGTTGAGCGTGATCCACAGGACGGCGACCCTGGTGCCGGCCACCTGGACGGCGACCACCGCCACCGCCCGGCCGGCGTCGCGCAGCGCCAGCCCGGCGCCGCCGTTGACGGACTCGATGGCCAGTTCGGTACCCGGTCGCCCACCGAGAAGATCCGCGACCAGTCGGGCAACGTCGTCCGCGCCGCGAACGGGGCGCACCGCGGCGGGCACGACCCCGCCGCCGTCACACACGGCGATCGCGTCACCGTCGAGGACGGCCCGCAGCGCGGCGGTGTCCGCTCGCCGGCAGGCCTCGGCGAACCTGCGCACGACATCGTCAACGCGAGCGGGCATCGCCGCCACCCAGACCTCCCACAGTCGCCAGCTACGACCGGGTAGCGCGCGGGGCTGTGACGTCAGCGGCCCGGGCCGGCCCGGTCACGCCCCGGGCGGACGGGCACCCCAGGCCGGTACCGGGGGCGCGAACCCGGAAGAATGACGGCGTCGGACAGCGAGATCCCGAAGAGACTCGAAAGAGAACGGCGGTGGCGCGGTGAGCACCAGTCGACTGGAGGCCTTCAGTGACGGAGTGCTGGCCATCATCATCACGATCATGGTGCTGGAGCTGAAGGTCCCGGACGGCCACGGCATGTCCGATCTCGTTCACACGACCGGGATCGGGCTGCTGACCTACCTACTCAGCTTCGTCTACGTGGGCATCTACTGGAACAACCACCACCACATGTTCCATCTCGTACGGCAGGTCAGCGGTGGGGTGCTGTGGGCTAACCTGTCGCTGCTGTTCAGCCTGTCGCTGCTGCCGTTCACCACGGGCTGGATGGACGACACGAAGTTCGCGCGGACGCCGGTCGTCGTCTACGGTCTCAACCTGCTCGTCGCCGCCGCCGCGTACTTCACGCTGCAGAACGTGATCATCCGGCGGGAGGGGCCCGAATCGCCGCTGCGGAAGGCCGTCGGCTCCGACTACAAGGGCAAGACCTCGCCGGCGATCTATCTCGCCGGGATCCTCAGCGCCCTGCTGATCGACCGGAGCGGCCGGGTCGGAATCTGGATCGCGCTGGCGTTCTTCGTCGGCGCGGCGGTCGTGTGGATAGTCCCGGACCGCCGCATCGACCGGGTCGCCCGCCGCTACGGGAGTCTCGACTGACCACGCCGCCCGCTCGTCGGGACCTGGTCTCCCCGGGCACGCGCTCCGCACGGTCGAGCCGGCCGCCCGGGCGCGCACCCTTGCCCCGCCGCGACGTCGTGGCGTACGGTATGGCCCGCCCAGGACGTCCCACGTCCGGGGCGTACCCCGCCCGCCGCCCGGTACGAGATGAGGACCGTTGTTCGTCGACTGGTCGCTGGACCGCCTGCGCGATTACCTGCCCGCCCGCGATGAGCCCGCGGACTTCGACGAGTTCTGGTCCGCCACGCTGAACGAGGCGCGCGAGGCGCAGTGGCCGGCCGAGTTCACCCCGTACGACGCCGGACTGTCCACGGTGGACGTCTATGACGTGACCTTTCCCGGATTCGCGGGCCAGCCGGTGCGCGGCTGGTTCCTGCTGCCCCGACACACGACCGGTCGGCTGCCCTGCGTGGTCGAGTACATCGGGTACGGCGGCGGGCGCGGCCTGCCGCACGATTGGCTCGTCTGGAGCGCGGCCGGCTACGCCCACCTCGTCATGGACACCCGGGGCCAGGGCAGCAACGGCTGGCTCGCGGGTGACACGCCCGACCCGGACCCGGTCGGCCCGCCGCAGACCCCCGGCTTCATGACCCGCGGGATCGGCGACCCGCGGCACTACTACTACCGCCGCGTCTTCACCGACGCGGTCCGGGCGGTCGACGCCGCCCGCGCGCATCCCCGCGTCGATCCGGACCGGGTGGTCGTCGCGGGCGGCAGCCAGGGCGGTGGCATCACCCTCGCGGTCGCCGGGCTGGTCGACGGGCTCGCCGCCGCGATGCCCGACGTTCCCTTCCTGTGCCACTACCGGCGGGCCACCGAGATCACCGACGCGTTCCCGTACGGCGAGATCGTGTCCTACCTCAAGACGCACCGGGACGACCTCGACCGGGTGTTCGCGACGCTGCGCTACTTCGACGGAGTCAACTTCGCCGCCCGCGCCAACGCTCCGACGCGCTTCTCGGTCGCGCTGATGGACAGCGTCTGCCCGCCGTCCACGGTCTTCGCCGCCTACAACCACTACGCCGGGGCCGAGAAGGACATCGCGGTGTGGCCGTACAACGGGCACGAGGGGGGCGCGGGCTTCCAGCGCCGGGAGCAGCTCCAATTTCTGCGTACGCTCCTGAACACTACCGCTCCGACCGCCTGACCGCCGCCCTCGTCGGGCACTCCGGCCGGGGCCCGGCAACGAGGCCGTGAACCGGTCTCAGTTCACCGGACCGGCACGCCCTCGCGCTGTTCGCCGCTGCCCGGCCGGGCAGCGGCGCCGCGCGCATGGGTCGCGGCGGAACCGGTCGCGGCCCGGCCGGGGCGCATCAGCACCAGCACCAGTACGCCCGCCACGAGGCCGACCGCCGCCGCCACCGCGTACGTGCCCCGCACCCCGGCCACCGCCGCGGCGCGTACGGCGGCGCCGAGCACCCGCCCGGTACCCGCCGGTGCCGCGTCCAGCAGCGACGGCGCCCGGCCACCGGCCACCGCGCGGGCCACCCCGGACACGCCCGCCACGCCCCGACCGGACAGCTCGCCGCGTGCCCCGGCGGTGAACACGCTGCCCAGCGCCGCGATACCGAACGCGAAGCCGAGTTGGCGGGTGGTGTTGCCCGCGCCAGCGGCCATGCCGCCCCGCCGCGGCGGCACGAACGCCATCGTGGCCGAGCCGAGCACCGGCATCACCACCCCTACCCCGACCCCGATCACGGCGAGGCCGGGCATCAACGCCGGCCAGCCCGCGGCGCCGCGCACCAGCCCGGCCACGAGCGCGTCCCCGGCCCCGATGACCAGCAGGCCCGCGCCGATCACCAGGCCGGGCCGCAGCCGGTGCAGCGGCCGGCCGAGCATCGCGGACACCGAGAACGCCATCACCGACATCGGGAGGCTGGTCAGCCCGGCCTTGATCGGGCTCAGGCCGAGCACCGACTGCAGCCAGATCGAGGTGTAGGTGAACGCGGCGAACGCCGCGAACGTCATCAGGAGCCCGGCGACGAGCACGCCGACGAACGACCGGTCGTGCAGCAGCGCCAGGTCCAGCATCGGGTGCCTGGCGTGCGCCTGCGCGGCGACGAACACCGCCAGCAGCACCGCCGCCGACCCGAGCAGCCACCAGACCAGCGAGTTCGACCAGCCGTGCTCGTTGGCGCGGATCAGCGCGTACGTCGCGCAGCCGGCCGCGGCGGTGAACGACGCCATACCGGGCACGTCCACCCCACGACCGCCCACCTCACGACCGTCAACCTCACGGCTGTCCACCTCACGGCTGTCCACCCCACGGCCGGCCGGCCCGCGGGCGTCGGAGAACACCAGCCGGACCAGCGCGATGGCGGCCACGCTCACCGGCAGGTTGACGAAGAAGATCCAGCGCCACGACGCGCCCTCGGTCAGCAGGCCGCCGAGCACCGGACCGACCGCCGACGAGGCACCGGAGACGGCCCCCCACAGGCCGTACGCGGTGCCTCGGTCGCGTCCCGTGTAGGAGCTGTTGAGCAGGGCGAACGTGGTGGCGAACATGGCTGCCGCGCCGGCGCCCTGCACGGCACGGGCCGCGATCAGGGCGGCCGGGTCGGGGGCGAGCCCGCACGCGACAGATGACGCGGCGAAGACCACCAACCCGGCGAGGTACGCGCGGCGGTGGCCGGCGAGATCGGCGATCGATCCGGTACCGAGCACCAGCGCGGCCAGCGCCAGCGCGTACGCGTCGACGACCCACTGCAGCGATCCGAAGGAGGCGTGCAGGTCGACGACCATGTCGGGTAGGGCGACGTTCACGATCGTGACGTCGATCAGCAGCATGAAGGTGCCCAGGCAGACCGCCACCAGCGGGAGCCACTTGCGCATCCTCGTCCTGGGCACCCTCGCCCTGGGCACCCTCGTCATGGGCACCCTCGCCGCTACCGAGCCGGGCCGGTCGGCGCCGGTCATGGGGCCGGCGGCGCGAACTCGGGCTGATCGAGCAGGCGCAGCCAGCTGCCGTCCGGCTGCCGGCGGATCACCTGGGCCCGGGCCCCCGCCCCGTCCCTGGGCGCGGTGGCGGTGAGCGCGATGTCGCCGCTGATGAGCGTGGGCAGCGGGTTCTCCGGCTCGAAGTGCGGGCCGCTGGCGAGCACCTTCTCCCACAGCGCGCGGATGGCGTCGCGGCCGACGGTCTGACTGCCCGCCGGGTAGGCCATCACGGCGTCCGGCTCGTACAGCGCGGCGATCCCGGCCGCGTCGCCGGCGTTGGCCCGCTCGACGAAAAGACGGGTCAGGTCCTCGGGCCGGTGCGCCTTCTCGGATTCGGACATGGTTGGACTTCCCTTCTTCGTGGCGCGATGTCGTCACTCACCAGCCTGGCCGCCCCGGACCTAGAAGTCCAACAACTAGTTCTGCTCATGGCTAGAATCTGTGGATATGGAATTGAGGCAGCTGGAGTACCTCATCGCGGTGGCCGAGGAGGCGAACTTCACCCGCGCGGCCGAGCGCGTGCGCATCAGCCAGTCCGGGGTCAGCGCCCAGATCCGGCAGCTCGAACGGGAGCTCGGCGGGGCCCTGATCGACCGGTCCGGCCGCGCGGCCACCCTCACCACCGCCGGCGCCGCCGCGGTCGTCCACGCCCGCGCCGCGCTCGCGTCCGTGGCCGCGATGCGCCGGGCCGTGGACGACGTGCACGGGCTGATCCGTGGCCGGCTGACGGTGGGCATGGTCACCGGCTGCACGGTCACGTCGCTGTTCGACGCCCTCGCCGCGCTCCACGCGGCCCGCCCCGGCATCGAGATCACGCTGTTCGAGGACAACTCGGACCGGCTGGTCGACGGCGTCCGCACCGGCTCCACGGACCTGGCCCTCGTCGGGATGGCCGGCCCGCCCCCGGCCGGGATGGAGGCGCTTCCGGTGGTCAGCGAGCGGATCGTCGCCGCCGTGCCGCGCGACCACCCGCTCGCCGGCCGGCGCCGGGTGTCCCTGGCCGACCTCGCGCCGTACCCGGTCGTCTGCCTGCCCGCGGGGACGGGGATCCGTACCGTGTTCGACCGCGCGTGCGCGGCCAGCGGTGCCCGGCCGGACATCGCGCTGGAGGCCAGCGCGCCCGGCGCGATCGCTGACCTCGCGGCCCGGGGGCTCGGCGTCGCCATTCTCAGCGAGTCCATCGCCGCCGCCCGGCGGGAGCACCTGCGGGCCCTGCTCATCGAGGACGCCGCGCTGCCCGCCGGGCTGGCGCTGATCTGGTCGGCGGCGCCGGGACCCGCGCTGCGGGAGCTGGTGCGCCACAGCCGGGAGGCGTTCGGCCTGCCGGCGCCCTCGGCGCTCGCGGACGGCGCCGGCGCACGCAGGCGACGCGCGAGCCGCGCGACCGCCGGCTCGGCGTAGTCCCCGCACCATCATGACGGCCGGATCGTCGTGACGGCCGGATCGTCGTGACGGCCGGATCGTCGTGACGGCCGGATCGTCGTGACGGCCGGGCCAGCCTGACCGCACGCCCCCGGCGTTCCGACTTCGGCAGCGGCGCCGGCTACCGCACCCCGGACAGGAAGCCGGCCAGCACCGGCGCGGTCGCGGCCGCGTCGATGTCGTGGCCCTGCCCCGCCAGAAGGTGGTGGCGGGCGTGCGGCATGGCGTCCGCGGCCGCCCGGGCACCCTCCAGCAGCACGGGCGCGGTGCGGTCGCCGCTGATCACCAGCGTGGGTACCTTGACCGAGGCGGCCAGCCCGGTCGGCAGCGAGCCGTCGCCGCAGATGGTGGCGTCGTAGACCAGGGTGTGCGCGATGCGCTCCAGCGCGGGCCACATCGGCGAGCGCCTGAATTGCGCCACGACGGCCGCCGGCAGGCCCACCAGCTCGGTCTGGAAGAGCTCCACCGCGTCGCCGCGCCGGCCCGATTCGACCAGCCGCGCGATCCGGTCCGCGGTGTCCGCCGAGGGCCGCGGCGCGCCGTCGGTGACGATGAACGGCGGCTCGTACAGCGCGAGATTGGTGATCGCCAGGCCCCGGGCCGCCGCCATCATGGACAGGATCGCGCCCGAGGAGTACCCGAACACCGACGCCGCCCCGCCGGCCGCGGCGATCAGGGCCTCCACGTCGTCGACCTCCCGGTCGACCGCGTACGGCGAGGTGTCCCCGCTGTCGCCCCGGCCCCGGCGGTCGTACGTGATCACGGTGAAGCGCGAGCGCAGCGCGTCGGCCAGCGCGGCGCAGGTGGAGCGCTCGTTGAAGGCGCCGACGACGAAGATGATCGCGGGCCCCTCGCCCGCGCGGTCGTAGGCGATGGTGGTGCCGTCGGCCGAGGTAACGGTGTTCATGGAAGCTGCGCCTCTCGTTGTCGTGAACAGCTGGGTCCGCCCCACCGACGAACGGGGTGGCCCGGCACGGACACCCGGTGCCCGGAAAATGTCGCTGGCGGTCTCGGCCAGGCGGCGGGCGAGGTAGCGTCGCTCGACGCCGCCGGTGGCCAGGTCGAGCGCGGACCGGTACGCGTCGGCCGCCTCGGCCCGGCGGCCCATCCGGCGCAGCAGGTCCGCGCGGGTGGCGGGCAGCAGGTGGTACCCGGACAGCTCGCCCCTGGCGTCGAGCTCCTCGACCAGCGCGAGCCCGGCCGCCGGCCCCCGGGCCATGGCGACCGCCACGGCGCGGTTCAGCTCCACCACCGGCGAGGGCGCCAGCCGGACCAGCTGCCCGTAGAGCACCGCTATCTGCGGCCAGTCGGTGTCGGCCGCCCGCGCCGCGCCGGTGTGACAGGCGGCGATGGCGGCCTGTACCTGATAGGGGCCGGCGTGGCCGCGCCGTAGGGCCGTCTCCAGCAGGTGGATCCCCTCGGCGATCTCGTCACCGTCCCACCGGGTGCGGTCCTGCTCCTCCAGCAGGACCAGTTCGCCCGCGCCGTCGAGGCGGGCGGCACGGCGGGCGTCGTGCAGCAGCATCAGCGCGACCAGCCCCTCCACCTCGGGTTCGGCGGGCATGAGCCGGGCCAGCAGGCGCCCCAGGCGGATGGCCTCGTCGCACAGGCCCTGCCGGATGAGGTCGTCGCCCCGGGTGGCCGCGTAGCCCTCGTTGAACAGCAGGTACAGCACCGCCAGCAGGGCGCCGGTGCGCTCGGCGAGCAGGTGGGCGGGGGGCACCCGGTACGGGATGCCGGCGTCGCGGATCTTCCGCTTGGCGCGTACCAACCGCTTCGACATGGTCTGCTCGGGCACCAGGAACGCCCGCGCGATCTCGGCGGTGCTCAGGCCCGCCAGGGTGCGCAGGGTGAGCGCGACCCTGGACTCCAGCGCCAGCGCCGGATGGCAGCAGGTGAACATGAGCCGCAACCGGTCGTCCGGCACCGCACCGGCGGAGGTCCCGCCGGGTTCACCCGGGTCGCCGGCCGCACCGTCCCCGTCGGCGGCCCGCAGCCGCGCCAGCTCCCGCAGCTTGGCGGCGCCGACGGTCTCCCGGCGCAGCCGGTCGATGGCACGCCGCCGGGCCGTCGTGGTCAGCCAGGCACCGGGCCGGTCCGGTACGCCGTCGCGCGGCCAGCGCTCCAGGGCCGAGGCGAAGGCGTCCTGCGCGCACTCCTCGGCGAGGTCCCAGTCGCCGGTCAGCCCGATGAGGGTCGCCACGAGCTGTCCCCAGTCGCGACGGAACGCGTGGGCCACCGCCCCGGACACCGGGTCGGTCGCGCTTGCGGGCGCGGCGGGGCTCACGCCTCCCAGGCCGGCCTCACCTCGATCTGCCCGACCTTCGCCCAGGGATGCCTGGCGGCCAGCGCGAGGGCCTCCTCGCGATCCGCGCACTCGATCACGCTGAACCCGCCGATCTGGTCCTTCGTCTCGGCGAACGGCCCGTCGCAGCGCAGCACCTCGTCACCGCGTACCCGGATGGTGGTGGCCTCGTCCGGCGGGCGCAGCCCCTCCACGCCCTTGAGCACGCCGCCGCGCGCCAGTTCCTCGATCCAGCCGCCGCACCCGGCCGCCATCCCCTCCTCGACCAGATCGGCCGCCACGGTCGAGTCGCTGCACAGCATCAGCACGAATCTCATCGAACCTCCCGGAGCCCATCATCGCCCCTCGCGGGCGCTTTCAGGGGGAGCGTCGCGGCGCCCGCGTCAGGCGTTCGGCGGCAGTTCCGTACCGGCACCCCGGCGGCGCAGCCGCACCAGGTCGGCGCGGGCCGGTGCGGGCGACCCCCCGGCGCCCACCGGTACACCGGCGGCCCGGCGCGCGGCGGGCAGGGTCGGCTCCCCGGCCGCCTCCACGACGAAACCGGCATCGGCGATCATGTCGAGGTCGGCGCGGCCGGCCTGGCCCTCGCTGGTCAGGTAGTCGCCGAGGAAGATGGCGTTGGCGACGTGCAGCGCCAGCGGCTGCAGCGAGCGCAGGTGGATTTCCCGTCCGCCGGCCACCCGCACCTCCACGTCCGGAAAGACGAAACGCACCATGGCCAGGATGCGCAGGCACCGCTGCGGGGTGAGCTCCCAGCGGCCGGCCATCGGCGTGCCGTCGAACGGGATGAGGAAGTTCACCGGTACCGAGTCCGGCGCCAGGTCGGCCAGTGCGAACGCGACGTCGACCAGGTCGTCGTCGCTCTCCCCCATCCCGGCGATCAGGCCGGAGCAGGCCGACAGGCCGCCGGCCCGGGCCCGCCGCACGGTGGAGGCCCGGTCGGCGTACGTGTGGGTGGTGCAGATGTCGGCGTAACGCTCACCGGCGGTGTTGAGGTTGTGGTTGTACGAGTTCACGCCGGCCTCGCGCAGCCGTTCGGCCTGCCCGTCGCCCAGCAGGCCGAGGCAGGCGCACACCTCGACCGACTCATGCCGCTCCCGGATCGCGTCAACCGTGCGGGCCACCCGGTCGATGTCGCGATCGGTGGGGCCACGGCCGCTGGCCACCAGGCAGACCCGCTTGGCACCGGCGGCCACGCCAGCGCTGGCCGCGTCGGCCGCCTGTCGCGGACCGAGCCAGGTGTAGGACAGGGCGCCGGAGGTGGCGCCCAGCCGCTGCGAGCAGTATCCGCAGTCCTCTGGGCAGCGTCCGCTTTTCAGGTTGACCAGGTAGTTGAGCTTGACCCGGTCGCCGAAGAAGTGCCGGCGCACCCGACCGGCCGCCGCCACCACGTCGAGCAGGTCGCCGTCCGCGCAGGCGAGCACCGCCCGAGCCTCGTCCCTGGTGGCCCGTCCCCCGGCCAGCAGTCGCTCGACCAGCGTGTCGAAAAGATCCATGTGGGACATGCTGCCGCGGCGCGCGGGCCGCGCACGACCGCCGCGGGCGCCAATATCGCGGCCGAGACTTTGGGAGGGTCCCACAAACTCATTTGGTGCCATCCGACAACGTCTTTCGGGACGGCGGAGTTCGGCTACGGTGGAGCGCGGCGCGCCGGGCGACACCGCCCGGGCCTGGCGCACGGGGAAGGAAGCCATGTTGCCGCCGCACTCGGCGCCGGGCTCCGACGCGGACTGGTTGGCGCTGGAGGCGGAGGTCTGCTCGCACGGTGACACCGTGCACTACGCGCGGCAACCACGGTTCTTCGCACGCAGCCACGGCAGCTACCTCTACGACAACCGGGACACCCCCTACCTCGACCTGCAGATGTGGTATTCGGCGGTCAACCTCGGGTATGGCAACGAGCGGGTGAACGCCGCCGTGGCGCGCCAGCTCGGCACGCTGCCCCAGCTCGCCCCGCAGTACCTGCACTACGAGCGGGTCGAGCTGGCCGCGCGGCTGGTCGACGGGACCCGGCGGGCGTTCGGCGCGGCGGGCCGGGTGCACTTCGACGTCGGCGGGTCGCAGGCCGTGGAGGACGCGCTCAAGCTGGTCCGGCTGCGCACCGGCCGCCAGCGGGTATACGCGTTC
Source organism: Rugosimonospora acidiphila (assembly GCF_039543385.1). Lineage (NCBI taxonomy): Bacteria > Bacillati > Actinomycetota > Actinomycetes > Micromonosporales > Micromonosporaceae > Rugosimonospora > Rugosimonospora acidiphila. The sequence goes on along the minus strand of NZ_BAABJQ010000026.1, from coordinate 37,827 downwards.
GAGGGCGGTTACCACGGCCGCACCTTGGGCGCGTCGGCGATCACGTCGGCGTACCGGTACCGTGAGCCGTTCGGCGAGTTCGGCGACCGGGCCGAGTTCGTCCCGTTCCCGTACTGCTTCCGCTGCCCCTACGGGAAGCGCCGGGAGACCTGCGAGCTGTACTGCGTGGCCCAGATCGAGCGCAAGTTCGAGCACCCGTACACCGGCGCGTGGTCCTCGCGCACCGGCCGCAGCGAGTTCGCCGCGTTCGTGGTGGAGCCGGTGCAGGGCACCGGCGGGTACGTCGTTCCGCCACCCGGATACTTCGAGCGCCTGGCGCGGCTGTGCCGGGAGCACGGCATGCTGCTGGTGGACGACGAGGTGCAGATGGGCTTCTACCGCACCGGGCGGCTGTGGGCGCTGGAGCACTTCGACGCCCAGCCGGACGTCGTGGCGTTCGGCAAGGCGCTGACCAACGGGCTCAACCCGCTGTCGGGGATCTGGGCGCGCGAGGAGCTGATCGGTCCGGACGCGTTCCCGCCCGGTACCACCCACTCCACCTTCGCCGCCAACCCGTTGGGCACCGCGGCCGGCCTTGAGGTCATGAAGATCTTCGAGGAGCGGGACTACGCGCTGGCGGTAGAGCGCAAGGGGAGCTACCTGCTGGAGCTGCTGCGCGACTTGGCCCGCGCGCATCCCGAGATCGGCGACGTCGACGGGCTGGGGCTCGCGCTGCGGCTGGAGATCTGCCAGGCCGACGGGTACACGCCCAACCAGGAGCTGGCCGACGCGATGTTCCAGCGCGGGCTGGCCGGCGACCTGAGGATCGGCGGCCGGGAGCTGGGCCTGGTGCTGGACATCGGCGGGTACTACAAAAACGTCATCACCCTGGCCCCTTCGCTGGACATCGCGGACGAGGATCTGGAACTCGCCCGCGACCTGCTGGATCTCGTGCTGATCGAGTGCAAGCAGTCCGACCGTTAGCCGAAAGGGTCCACTGTGGAGGGTGATGACCCGGGCCAGGTGGCGGTGCTGCTGTTGCACGGGCTCACCGGCGCGCCGCCGGAGATGCGCCCGGTGGCGAAATCGCTACGCCGCCGGGGATACCGCGTCGAGGTGCCGCTGCTGCCCGGCCACGGCGCCGGGCACCGCGAACTGATCGCCACCACCTGGGAGGACTGGCTCGCCGGGGCCCGGCAGGCCCTGCGCGACCTGCAACGCGAGCACGCCCGGGTGTTCGTCGGCGGGCTGTCGATGTCCGCGCTGCTGTGCGTGGCGCTGGCCGTCGAGCGGCCGGCGCCGGCCGGCATCGTCTGCTGCTCGCCCACCTACGGCCACCTGCGCGAGGGGCTGGACCCGTTGCAGTTCCTACTTCCGCTCGCGCTGAGGTTTCCGTTCCTGCGCCGGCACCTGTACTGGCGGGAGCGCTCGCCGTACGGGCTGCGCGACGAGCGGCTGCGGGCGGCCGTGGACCGGGCGATCGCGCGCGCGAAGCGGGGGCAGACGCGGGACCTCGGCCTGTTCCGCACCTATCTCGCGTCGATCTATGAGGTCAACCGGCTCATCGCGCACACCACCCGGGTCGTGCCCCAGGCGCGCTGCCCGGTGCTGCTGCTGCACAGCCTGGACGACACGGTGGCGCCGATCGCCAACGCGTTCGCCCTCTACACCGGCCTCGGCGCGGCCGACCGGCGCATCCGGCTGCTGACCGGCTGCGACCACGTGATGACGGTCGACCTGCGCAGGCACGTGGTGGCGGCGGCCTTCGAGGAGTTCATCGGGCGGGTGTGCGCCCCCGGAACTCCGGCCGCCACGCACCTGAACGGGGCGGACCCAGACGGGACGGACCCAGACGGGGCGGGCCTGGACGGGGCGGGCCTGACCGTCGACGTCATTCCGGACGGCGCCGCCCATCTGCTGGCGGTGCGGGCCGGTACCCGCGAGGTGCTGGCCCTGCGCGCGCGCCTCGACCCGGCCCCCGCGACCTCGGGCCGCGGCGCGCCTTGGCTGATCGTGGTGCCGGCGGACGCGGACGCGCCGCCGCCGGCCGGGGATGCCGAGGCGGTCCGGGCGCGCGGGGCCGCCTGGCCGCTGGCCGCCCGCGCGGTGTCGGCCCTGGCCCGGTCCTGCGGCGCGTCCCGCACCGCCATCCTGGGCGCCGGCGGGGACGCACCGTCCGACCTGCCCGGGTATCGCCGGCGCCCCGGCCCGGACGGCTCGCCTACGCTCATCACCGCGGGTTGACCAGCACCTTGGGCCCGGAGCCGGCCCCGGCGGGCGCGCGCCGCCGAGCACCTCGGCCACCTGGTGCAGCCCGATCGTTGCGCCGATCAGCGGCGCGGTCCGGATGCTGCCAGCGGCGAACTCCGCGATCGCGGCGTCGAGCCCGGCGGAGGCCGCGAGGATGCCGACCACCGTCACATCGGCCAGCACGGCGTCCCGCAGGTCCGCCAGACTCGGGCTGTCCGCGACGCCGATCAGCACCAGCCGGCCGGTCGGCTCGACGTGACGCAGGGCCAGTTGCGGCACCGACGGGCCGTTGGACGCGTCGATGATCGCGTCGTACCGGCGCGCCGGAAGCTCATCGACGTGCCAGGTGTGGGCCGCGCCGAGGGTATGCGGCTGCGGACCGATTGGCTAAGCGGGGCTGTTTGATACGGTTCGATGGTTCTGTTTCTTGGTCTTAGTTTTGTTGACTGGGTGGTTGTCTGTTGGTGATGTCGGGGTCGTTGCGCGGCGACGGTCGTTTAGCGTCGGCTGCGGCGGGTGAGGGTGTGCGGTAGTGGCGGGTGGGGTGTTGGTGTCGACGGCGACGTGTTCGGCGTTTCGGGCGGTGTGTGGTGGCACCCCTGATCGGCCGGGTGTGCCGGTGCCGGTGACGGGTCGGGTTGTTGCGCAGCGGGTCGGGTGGCTGGCGGATCTGGTTTCGGTGATGGCTGATCGGGTGGTCGTGGGGCACTGGGCCGATGCTGACCTGGTGCGGCTTGCTGGTGGGGTGGGTCCGGATGGGCGGGTGTTGCCGGGTAAGGGTTGGATGGCGTTGCGGCGTTTGGGGTGGTACGCGGTCGCGCCGGTGGGTGTGGTGGTGTCGGATCGGGTGCGGCGGGTCGCGGAGGAGGAGGCCGCCCGGGCGTTGCGGCTGGCGACCAGTCGCCGGCAGGTGGTCGCGGCGTTGCTGTCGAGCTGGCCGCAGGACCCGTCACGGCGTACCGATCGGGAGTGGTCGGTGTTGCGGGGGCTGCTGCCCGACGGGGTGGACAACGCGACGATCCGTAACCGGACCCGACAGATCGTTGGGTGGCTGACCAGTCATGGTCGGTTGCCGGCCGATCTGTGTGAGTTGGAGACGACGCCGCGGGTGGCGCGGCAGGTGAGCCTGGCCGCGGCGGATCGGCAGCGGGTCCGGGTGCAACGCCTCGACGATCGTACGGTGCGGGTGTGGGTGCAGTTGCCGGTGTGCCCGTTGCCGGGCTCGTATCGGGACTGGGTGTGGCACGCGCTGGTCGTGCGGTTGCCCCCGACGGTGCCGGCCACGGCCGCGGTGTGCACCCCCACTCTGCGTCCGACTGTTGATGGGGTTCGGGTTGATCTGCCCTGGCAGGTCCCGCACGTCCCGGCGAAGTTGGCCGGTCACACCCGGGCAGTCGGGGTGGACTGGGGGTTGAACACGCTGCTCAACGGCACCCTCGCCGACCTCAACGACCCGGACAGCTGTGCGCTCGCCGCGGTGGGTGGGCCGTTGCGGTTCGACGCGACCGGCGTGTCGAGCAAACTCGTGCGGCTACGCCGCCACCGCGAACAGTTGAACACCAAGGTGGATCGTTTGACCCGGCTGGTCGACAGGCGCGCGCCTGCCGCCGCACCGGACCCGGTGTCGGCCAAGCTGGGCCGGTTGCGGGTCGAGCATGAGGCGGTGTGTGCCCGGATCCGGCACCTCAACCAGGCCCTCGCCTGGTCCGCGGCCCGATGGCTGGTCGATCACGCCACCGCTACGGGGGCCACGGTGATCTACCTGGAAGACCTCACCACCCTCGAAGCCCGGGGCGGGTCACGCAGCCTCAACCGCCGCGTGTCCGGCGCGGTCCGCGGAAAGGTGTTCACCGCCGTGCACCATCTCGCCGCCAAGGCGGGTGTCGCGGTGGTGCGGGTCCCGGCCCGCGGCACTTCTTCGGGTTGTCCCCGCTGCGGCGCCACTGTGCGGCATGTCAAGGCCCCGGACCGGCTGGTGGCCGGCTACCGGTGGACGACCTGCGGCTGTGGGCTGTCGGCTGATCGGGATCACGCCGCGGCGCAGCGCATCGCCGCCCGCGGCCTGGCCAACCAGACCAGAACCCGCCGCGACCCCACCACCGGCGGCGGGATCATCCGCACCACCATCGACGCCTCGATCCACCCCCGCCCCCCGCGGCGGAAGAAGACCCCGGGCACCGCGTCGACCAGCCCGCCGCCCCGCGATCGGCGTGAGAACGGCCCCACCCGCAAACAAGTCCGATCTGCGACTTTCCGATGCTCACCTCTGCTGCCCTCGCGACGGCAGACTCCCGCCCCGGCAGCGGGCAGCGCCCGCAGCGCCGTCGCGGGCACCAGCAGCCGCTCGGCCAGCGCCCCCGGCCAGTTGCCGCGGATGCCGATCTCGTGCCGCCGGTCGCAGACGTGGTGCCGGCCGGTCAGGCAGCGTTCGCAGTGGCCACAGCCCAGCATCGTGTCCCCGGTGACCCGCCGGCCGCGCCAGGCCGGAGCCACGCCGGAGCCCAACGCCGAGACCGTACCCACCCATTCGTGCCCGGGAACCATCGGCACCGACTGCGCCCCGGTGCGCAGGTACGGCATGGTGCCCGCGAACAACTCCACGTCGGTACCGCACAGGCCGACCCGCGACACGTCGACCACGACCTGCCCGGGGCCGGGCACCGGAGGCTCGACCTCCGCCACGGCCGCGTCCCGCGGGCCGCGAATCACGAATGCGCGCACGGTCAAGTATCGCCCCTTCGCCTACGCCGCCATTCGCGGGCGACGGCCCGCGCCGGCTGTCGCGGGTCAGCCCTCGGCGATGAGGCGGTAGACCGCCTCGGGGCGCTCGACGTGCGGGCTGTGGCCGGCGCAGGGGATGTCGAGGGCACCCGCGTCCAGGGCGCGCAGTTCCTCGAGCGTGACGATCGGGTCCTCGGCGCCGCGCGCCAGCCGGATCGCGGCGCGGTTCGCGGCGACCACGTCGGAGATGAGCCACCGCGGCTGGGCCGCACGCGGAATCGGGTTGGCCGCCGGGTCCATGCCGAGCCGGAACCCCTCCGCCTCGCGGACGATGCCGCGCGCCACGAGGTCGCTTCCGGCCGGCGTACCGAGCGGGAGGCCGGCCACCTTGCACAGCCGGTCCAGGGCCTGCTCCTCGGTCGCGAAGTACTCGACCGGCTTGAGCGCGCGCCGCCGGGTCAGCGCGAGATCCTGCTCGGTCCAGCTCACCTTGATGCCGATGCCCACCACCCGGGACACCGGTACGCCGAACCACCCCGTGCCCAGCAGCAGCGCCACGACGCCGCCGAGGGAGTGCCCGACTGCCACCACGTCACCGCTGTCGCGGACGAGATCGGCCACGTCGGCGGCGTACCGGCCGAACGAGGCGACCGGGGGCCAACCGGAGTCGCCGTGGCCGGGCAGGTCGCAGACCACCCAGCGACCGGGCCAGCCGGCGCGGACGTGCCCCAGCACCGGCGACCACACGCCGCCCGTGCCACCGAGTCCGTGCAGTAACAGCAGCGTCGGGCCGCCCGCTCCGCCGCTCTCGTGCCACAGGTCGGTGCCGTGCCTGACCGGTGCCCGCCCGTCGAGTGCCACGGCGCCTCGCCTTCCCGTACCAGGGCTCCGTCACCGGAGACGATAGGCCCGCGCGGCGCCGCGCCGCGGCCCGAATCCGGCCCGGCCGCTCTGCGCGCCACGGACGCGCCGGCGCGGTAGTGTCATTAGCAGGGCAATTTGATGTCGGCATTCAAACACCCGGACCGGCGGGTCATGAATACGAATCACTTCAAAAAAGCATCGGCCGAGGGCCCGGAATTCGATGAGAGTGCCCTGTCACGCTATCGTCATCGCCACCGCTAAATTGCCCCATGTGGAATTAGCGCAACAACGGGTGGACAGGATCGCGAGTGCCCGGTCAGCCTGATGGCGGCCATTTGGTCGATCGATCCCACAGCCCATTGGGCGATTGGAGAATCAGGCATGAACAACAAGAAGCTGTACGTCACCGGCGCCGCCGCGGTTCTGATCAGCGGCCTCCTGCTGGCCGCGCCCCTGACCGGGGCCAGCGCCGCCGACAAGGCGCCCAGCACCAGCACGAAAGTCCGGCCGATGGCCGCTCCACAGACCTCGACCGCCGGAGCGGCGGTCTCGGTGGCGCCGGGCGGAAACGGGCTCGCGACCGTCGCCTGCCCCGCCGGAAAGATCATCACCGGCGGAGGCGGCCAGACCTCCGGGTTCGACATCTTCTTCACGGACTCTTACGCGTCGGGCAACGGCTGGACGATTCGTGGGACCAATAAGGGGACCACGGCGCAGAGCATCACACCGATCGCAATCTGCATAGGGTAGTGTCGGATTTCTCATTTCGCGGCCCCGATGCCCGTTCGCTGTGGCGAGTGACGGTATTTCCCCAGAAAACTGTCGTGACTCCGTCACGGAATCGGGCAACGGCCGAGAAATGAGTGGCGGGCATTGTACGGGCCGCGCGGGCGAGTTTTCTGCCGATCAGATTCTCGCCCGCGTGGTGGTATCGCTCCCGTGGACCGTTGCCCGTCTTGTGTCCAATGTGGAGCTTGCCGCGGTGCGCGAAGCGCGGGCGCCGATGGACCGAGCGCGGGACGTGGCCGAAGTTTCGGCCACATCACGGCGAACGGCATCCGGCCAACCGCCCGATCCCGTGTGAACGCGGCGCCCTCTCCCCTGGCCACTGAGCCGAACCGGCGCGTGGCCGGCGCGTTGACCGGCTGGGTTACCTTGCGGCCGTGGATGATCGAATTACCGGAACCGCTCCGGTCGTCACCCGCCCATCACGCAGGCGGCGGGGATTCTGGTGGAGCCTCGCCTCGATGATCGGCGTGATCGCGCTCATCGTGATTTTCACCAATACCGCACGGGCGGTCTTCGACCCCTGGTCGGTGACGTTGCTCGGGCATCGGGCGCTGATCGGCTACTGGGCGGGGGACGCCGCGTTCGCGCCGGGCGACGTCCGGCACGTCAGCCTGCACCTGCACTACCGCGGCGGCGACTGCGAAGACTGCTCGAAGATCGAGGGCGATGCGCACCTGTGCGGCACCGCCTACGACATGCCGTACCGGCTGGACGGGGACACGAAGGACTACCACGGCACCCGGTTCACGCTGTCGGCCCTGGTCGGCCGGCACGAGCCCGGCGTTCACCTCGACACGCTCGACGGCGAGTGGCACGGCGACGTCCTGCGCGTACGGCCCTCGCTGTGGCGCATCGACCCCGACGAGGGAGCGCACTCCGACGACCAGCCGGCCGACCCGCCGCCGTTCGACCTGCGGCGCGTCGCGAAGTCTGACTTCCGCACCACCTGCTGACGCGCGCGGGTGGCCTCGGGTCAGTTCGCGCGGCCATCGGGCGTGCCCGGCGTCCGGGTGGCCCCGCTCAACGGCAAGCGACCCGCACGGCCACCGCGCCGCCCACCGAGTGACCCTTCGACCGTGGCCACCACGCCGGACGTGGGGGCCACGGCCACCGGCCGCCTCGGGCGACTCGGCGAGGACCGGCGCGGCCTCGGGGACTACCCGATCCGCAGGACGAGCTTGCCGTGGGCGTGACCGGACCGGCTCCGCTCGAGTGCGGTGCGCCAGTCGTCCACCGGGTAGACGGCGGCGATGGGGATCGAGAACCGCCCCTCGGCCGCCAGCTGCGCGTACTCGCCGAGCACGTCGTTGCGCATCGGGCCGGAGCTGAGGCGTACGCCCAGTTTCCCGGCCCCGGCGAGGTCGCTCTGCGTCAGTACGCGGTCGGGCGCGGTGACGGTCTTCACGAGCTCCGGCAGCGCGGTGCCGCGCGGAGCCAGGTCGAGCACGAGGTCGATCGGGCCGCCGGCCAGTGCCTTCACCCGGTCCGCCAGTCCCTCGCCGTACCCGGTCACCTCGGCGCCCGTCGCGCGCAGGGCATCGGCGTAGGTCTCGCCGGCGGTGGCGATCACCTCCGCGCCGAGCCGTTTCGCGATCTGCACCGCGGCGAAGCCGACGGTGGTGCCGGCGCCGCTGACCAGCAGGGTCGTGCCGGCGGTCACACCGAGGTCGGCCAGTCCCCGGTACGCGGTCTCGACGGCCATCGGCAGTGCGGCGGCGTGGGCGGGGTCGAGGCCCGCCGGACGCGGGAACCAGATGTCGAGCACGGCCTGCCCGGATGCGCCGGCGGTCGGACCGAGGAAGGGCGCCGGGCCGAGGACCGGGTCACCGATCTCGACGCCGGTGACACCCTCCCCGACCGCGTCGACCGTGCCGGACACCTCCAGCCCGATGCCGCGCGGTAGTTCTCCAGCGAACAGGCCACCGCACAGCGCCCAGTCCGCCGGGGTCAGGCCGCAGGTCTCGACGGCGATGCGGACCTGGCCCGGGCCGGGGCGCGGCGGCTCGGCGTCCTCGAGCCGCAGAACCTCGGCCGGGTCGCCGTACTCGTGGAAACGAAGAGTGCGCACGGGGGTCTCCTCCCCAGAGAAGTGACGACAGAACCTGTCGTCACCGACGTTAGCACGAGTGATGACAGCATCTGCTGTCGCTATACTCGAGCCATGGCCAGGTGGGAGGGCAACGCCCGGGGACGGCTGGAGCGGGCCGCACTGACCCTGTTCGGCGAGCAGGGCTACGACGGCACGACGGTCGCGCAGATCGCACAGCGTGCGAACCTGACCGAAAGGTCGTTCTACCGCTGGTTCTCCGACAAGCGGGAGGTGCTGTTCGCCGGCGACGACCTCGAGGCGCACTTCCTGGCGGCGATCGAGGCGGTGCCCGCGGGCACCGGCGCGATGCCGACCCTGCTGGCCGCATTCGCGTCCGTGCCGGAGGTCCTGCGCCCGCGCGACTTCCTGCGCGAGCGGGCGGTGGTCATCGCGGCCAACCCGCCGCTGCGGGAGCGCGAGCTGATCAAGATGGCGTCGATGTCCGCGACGATCGTCGGCGCCCTGTTGAGCCGCGGGTTCGACGAGCAGACGGCACGCCTGGCCACGGAGGTGGGCTCGGCCGTGCTGGGGCTGGCCACCCGGCGGTGGATGGACGACGAGCAGACCGCCTTCGCCGACCTGCTGTCGGCCAGCGCCTCGGACCTGCTGGCGGTGGCCGCCGACGGGGTCCCGGCCGGCAAACGATCCTGACCGGCGCACCCTGGTCCGCCGATGGCGCGGCGCCGCGCGCCGGCGCGCGGATATCCGGGTGACCGGCCGATCCGGGTGGGCGAGAATGCGCCGATGTCACAGGCGACGCTGCGAACCGACCGGATCCGGCTCGTACCGCTGTCCGACGCGCACCTGCCGTACGAGATCGAACTCGACTCCGATCCGGAGGTGATGCGGTACCTGGGCAACGGGCGGCCCCGCACCCGCGAGGAGGTCGAGGACTCCCACCGCCGCCGGATCGCCGCGGCCGGCCGCGTCCCCGGGCTCGGCTTCTGGGCCGGGTTCCTCGGCACGCGGCCCGCCACCGGCACGCGGCCCGCCACCGAGCCCGCCGCCGGGGAGTTTGTCGGCTGGTGGGTCCTCGATCCGCCGGAGCGCGCCGACCAGGGGCCGGTTCAGGGGCAGGCCGAACTCGGGTACCGGCTCCTGCGCCGCCACTGGCGTCGGGGACTGGCCAGCGAGGGATCGCGCGAGCTGATCCGGCACGGGTTCGCCGACCTCGGGCTGACCCGCATCTTCGCCGAGACCATGGCCGTCAACGCCGCCTCCCGCGCCACGATGGCGGCAGTCGGCCTGCGCTACGAGCGGACCTTCCACCTGGACTGGGACGAGCCGCTGCCCGGCAGCGAACTCGGCGAGGTGGAGTACGCGATCACCCGGAAGCGATGGCTCTCCGGGCAACCGGCGACCTGAGGCCGGCGCGTGGCCCGGTCCGGGTAGCCGTGGCACGTCGCCGGCCCGCCCCGCATCGGGCCGGCGACGCCGGTGCCTACTGCCGGCGTACGGCGCGGGCGAGCGAGACGGCGAACAGCCCGGCCGGGTCGGTCCACCAGCGCTCCAACGCGAAGCCGGCGGCCACCAACTCCCGTTCGAGGGTCTCCCGGCGGAACTTCGCCGACGTCTCGGTGCGCAACTCCTCCCCCGCACTGAACCCGACGGTGAGGTCGAGTCCCGGGATCGGCACCCGCATGTCGGCGCGGGCGCGCAGCCTCATCTCGATGCACTCCTGGTCGGCGTCCCACAAGGCGACGTGGTCGAACGCGTCGACGTCGAACCGGGCGTCGAGCTCACGGTTGATGACCCGCAGCACGTTGCGGTTGAAGTCGGCGGTGACGCCGGCCGCGTCGTCGTAGGCGGGGACCACGATGGCGGGCTCGGTGACCAGGCCGGTACCGAGCAGAAGGAACTCGTCCTCCTCCAGGGTGGCGCGCAGGTCGGACAGGAACGGCGCGCGTTCGGCCGGGACCAGGTTGCCGACGGTGCCGCCGAGGAACGCCACCAACCGGCTGCCGCCGCGCGGGATGGCGGCGAGGTGCCGGGTGAAGTCCGCGACGATGCCGCGCACGGTCAGCCCGGGGTAGTCGGTGGCCAGTTGGGCGACCGCGTCCCGCAGCGCCGACGCGGACACGTCCAGGGGTATGAAGGTGCCCAGCGTGCCGTGCGCGGTGAGGGCGTCGAGCAGCAGCCGGGTCTTCTCCGACGAGCCCGAGCCGAGTTCGACCAGGGTCTTCGCACCGGTCAACTCGGCGATCTGATCGGCGTGTTCGGCGAGGATGGCGCGTTCGGTGCGGGTCGGGTAGTACTCGGGGAGGCGGGTGATCTCCTCGAAGAGGTCGCTGCCGCGCGCGTCGTAGAACCATTTCGGTGGCAGCCGCTTGGGTGTGGCGGTCAGTCCGGCCGCGACATCGGCGCGCAGCGACCGGGTCAGATCCTCGTCCTTGAGGTGGATCTCCAGGTCGTACGTATTCATGTCGTCCTCATGGTGCTCAATGGGTGAGGCGGAAATCGGCCCACCGAGTCCCGGTGGGCCGGGAGCCGGTCAGCCGTGCCGCAGCTCGACGGGGACCGAGGTGTAGCCGCGGATCATGCTGTTGCGGTCGAGTTCGAGGTCGCCCGCCTGGCGCACGCCGGTGACGCCGGCCGCCGCGAGCGACTTCATCAGGGCCCCTTGACCTCGGGGCTGAACGGATCGAAGTCGACGGTCGGCGGTCTCATGTGCGCTGTGCTCCTGTTGTCGGTACCCGGCCGGCGGCCGGTGCGCCGCGCTCCGGCCGGCAGGCAATGACCTGTCGGCCGCGCTTGTCGCGGGGTGGGGATGGTCGCCCGGTGGCCGGAAAGGGGGCCCGGCCGGGGCACGGCCGACCGCGCACGGGCGCGACAGGCTGGCGGTTCCGGTGAGACATCAGCGGGACCGCGGTGAGTCGTGCGCGTACGGGCGCCGGCCGCAGGACGGCGGGGAGAGGGTCTACTTCACCTGGCAGCGGTACGTCGCGGTCCCACGACTCCTCGGGCACGATCCACGCCGGCTAGCGCCGTCCTGACGTTAATGATCTTAGCTCCAGTCGGGCGGCGGCGATCAGATGAAGATCATTTTTAAGGTGCTCTTCACCCACCAGACCCGAAGGGCCTCCGGGAACTCATCGGGGCGAACACCCCACAGTTCCCGGAGGCCCCGGAATGGCCGTTAACCCCTCAGGCGTCAGCCCTGGCGCCCCGAGAACCGCGGGTTCGCGCGGTTCACCACGACCACCCGCCCGCGGCGGCGAACCACTACGGCGCCGGGCTTGCGCGCCAGCGAACGGAGCGAGCTGCGAACCTTCATCGACTTTCCCTTCAACGTTTTGCGCGTCGCGACCTTCCGGCCGCTCCGGATTGGTCAACGCCGAGGGGCCGGACCGCATTCCCGGACGGGACGCCGCCGGCGCCTGCGCGCGGGCCGGCGCATGCCCAGCGAAACGCGTCCATGCGTCGATGCGGACATCCGTCGGTTTCGACGCGAACGCCGGAGGGTATTCGAGGCCATGTATTTCCTTCTCTGGGTCATCGCCGTGATCCTCGTGGTCTCCGGCATCGTCGCGGTGTTCCGCCGGCGGTTCCTCTGGGGCCTTCTGCTCATCATCGTCGGGCTGCTGGTCGGCCCCGGCGGCGTCAGCATCTTCCACTGATCCGCCCGGATCGTACGAACCCCGGACGCGTGGCGCGGCTGCCGCGATGAGACCCCGTACCCGTGCCTGGCGGGATCGCGGTTACGCCGGTTGCCCGTGGCGCACCGCGATGGATTCCCACGCGACGAACCCGACCAGTACCGGCGTGGCCGCGGCGGCGACCAGTACCGGCCGGCCCAGCAGACCCACCGGCGCGACCGCCAGCAGGGCGGCGATCGCGACCAACCGCGCGACCGACAGCCGGCCGAACACCACCCGGGTGAACAGCAGGTGCCCGGCCAGGAACAGCGCCGGCCCGCCCACCAGCACCGCGATGGTCATCGGACCGGCGACCTGGGCGAGGACCAGTTCGTTGCCCACGCTCGCGATGATGATGCCGGCGATGACGGGCAACTGCAGGTAGGTGTACGCGGACCGGCCGAGCCGGCCCGGATCGCCGGATCGGGCGATGACCCTGGACGCCGCGCTCGCGCCCCGGTCAAAGTAGATCCACCACAGGGCGACGCTGTTGACGAACGCGAGCAGCAGGGCGAGGAGGCTCGCCGGGCCGATCTCGTGCGTGGCCAGCCGCGCCCCGCTGGACAGGATGGACTCGCCGAGGGCGAGGATGACGAACAGGTAGGACCGCTCGGCGAAGTGCTCGCCGTTGAGCGGCCAGTCGCCCGGCTGGCTCCGGCCCAGCTTGGGCAGGTAGAAGCCGTACGCCGCGGCGGCCGTGTCGATGGCCAGCCCGGCCAGCCACAGCGTCAGCCGGGGCCACCCGTCCACGACGCCCCCGGCCAACCAGAACGCCCCGGCGCACAGCCGCCACACCAGGATCCGCTCGAAGTTGCGCCGCCGCTCCGGCCAGCCGCGCGAGGCCACCAGCGCGAAGGCGTGCCGGCCGAGGTTCAGCGCGACGTACGCCCCGGCGAACCACAGGCCCAGCCCGCCGAACGAGCGGGTCAACGTCGCGGAGATCACCAGGCTGCACAGCATCAGCCCGATGAGCATCAGCCGCACCGCCAGGTGGTCCGGGTTGAACCAGTTGGTGACCCACGCCGTGTCCACCCAGGTCCACCACAGCGCGATCAGGAGCAGCAGCGTCCGCAGCGCGCCCAGCGGGGTCGGTTCGTCGACCAGCACGCCGGACAGCTCGGTCACCGCAAGCACGTAGACGACGTCGAAGAACAGCTCCATGTGGGTGACCCGGTCGCTGCCCGCGCCGCGCAGCAGCACCGGCCGGCCGGCCCCCGCCCCGCCCTCGTCGAACTCCGTCATCCGACCCCGCTCTCACCGCCCCGGTCCACCGGCGCACGCCGGTCCAACGACCCACCCGACCGCCGGGCTATCGGCGCAGGGGCGTGGCGATCAATCGGCGGGCGGCCCCGGTGCCGCGGTTCTACGCGGACCTGTCGGTGCGGTGACGGCGGCGCCGTGCCCGGTCGGAGTGTTGACCTCGCAGCCGACGCCGCGTCAGCTGTCGACGCTGGTGGGCGCCGAGCCCTCGTGACGCGAGCTGGTGGCGCGAGCCCGGACCGGCCGGCGCGGGCCGTCAGCTGCTCGCGAGGACCGGCTGCTCCTGCGGGGTCTCCATCGACATCCTGATCAGCGACCGGTACGCCAGCACGAACATCACCGCCTGGACGATGAGGCCGACCCCGGCCCCGGAGATCAGGCCCCACACGGCGCCGATCAGGCCGTGCGACTGCGCCCCGATGCACAGGCCGGCCAGCGCGGTGCCGGAGTACAGCGCGTACTGGACGAACAGGCTCCAGCCGCGGTGCATGCCCCGGACCGCCACGGTGAACGGCACCTGCATGATGAAGATCCATGCCTGGATCGCGATGGGTACCGCGATCGGCGTGACGAACGCGTACTGCCCGTGCTTGTACCAGTGCAGCACCGGGTGACCCAGGGTCGCCGCGGCCGTCACGACGACCACCCCGATGCCGAGGGCGACGCCCAGCACCAGCCGGGTCTGCCGGCGCAGGCCGGCCGTGTCGCGCGCACCGGCCAGCCGGGACGAGCGGGGCACCAGCAGACCGTTCAACGCCATGGCGAGGCTCTGGCTCGGCTGCAGGACAAGCGTCTGCACCAGCCGGAACCCGGCAAAGGCGTCAACGGTCAGGAAGCCCTTCACCAGGCTCCCGACGAGCAGGGTGTGGATCTGGCCGAGCACCCCGGTCGCGGTGAACCAACCCATCAGGTGCCGGGTGTCGCGCAGCCAGCGCAACGGGCGCCCGCGCAGCGGGTTGATCCTCGTACGGGAGTAGAACACCACCGCGCCGGCCGTGGCGCCGATGCCCCACGCCGCGAGCAGCGCCCCGCCCGAGCGCAGCCCGATGACCAGGGCGATCACGACGCTGACCACCTGGGCGACGACCCAACAGATGTCGATCACCAACGCCTTGGCCTGCTGGCCCTGCGTCTGGTACGTGTACCGGGACAGGTCCTGCAGCAGGACCGACGGTACGAACGGGATGCCCCAGACCAGGTCGGCCACCGAGTGCTTCGGCCCGAACAGCCAGATGCCCAGCAGCACGACCATGGCCCCGATCGACAGGACCGCGATGCTGGCGTGCGCGTTCTGGAACTGCCGCCGCCGTTCGGCCGGGTCCTCGAACCGAGCCACGTAGGTGAGCATGACGTCCCCGACGCACGCCCGGCCCACGCCCTGAACGAAGTAGAGGACGAGCATCGCGTACAGCGTCAGCCCGGCCGCCGTGGGCGCCAGGACGGCGGTGGCCAGCAGGCCGGTGCAGGCACTGGTGACGGCGACGAGAACCTGGTCGGCGAGGCCGGCGACGGTCCGCTTGCTGCCACCCTGTCTGGTCGGTAAAGACCTCTTCACAGCTTCTCCGGCACTCCTGGACTGGCGACCCAAGGACCGCCGAATCCTATCGGGGCAACCTCGACGTGATCACGTGCGGTCGCCGAACCAGAGTTTTGGGCCAAAATTACTCCTATCAGCCTCTTTGCCGGATCATGCCGCTTGATCCGTTTCGGAGCTCATCGCGCGTGCCCGCGATGACGGGCGCCAGCTGCCTGAACTCTTCGATGAAGAGGTATCCACGATGGTACTTTCGCCCGCCGGCCGGTATCGCCCGCGTCGAGCAGGCTGGACTTACGTCCGATTGCGGACGCCGGTCGATCCAGCCTGACCGCTCAGGACGTCACGCGGGTGAGGAAGGACAGCAGCACCCCGCTGAACTGAGGCAGCGTGCCGGACGCGTCGGTGGCCAGGAGGTCCCAGCCGTGCCCGGCGCCGCTGGGCAGCTCGACAGGAGCGACGGGACGGCGAGAGCCGTCACGGCCCCCCGAACGCGAACCCGCCCCACCCCGTTGATGGCCGCGATAGTCGAACGGTGGCCGTCGATTTGTCAAGCGACGGCCACCGCGATGCCCCCTCCGGACGGTGTCCCGGCTAGCGGCGGATGCTCACCGCGCGCCCCGGGACAGCCCGTGCCGCCCGCGCCGGTGCCGGTGCGGGTGCGGGTGCGGGTGCGGGTGCGCGGCGCCGTCGAGAAGTACCGCGTGACGGGACGGGCCGCTCGCCCCGTCACCGGTGGCCGACCCGCCCGCCGTGACATCCGGGTCCGGGGGCCAGACGCCCGCACCGACCGGCGCGTCGGCGCCCGCACTCCGGGCACCGGAGCCGGCCGGCGCCGCCCCCGCCAACCGGCGGTGGCTGCCCGGAGCGGACGGCGACCGGGGGCCGGCCAACGCACCCACGCGCTCGGAATCCAGCGCCGCCGCGGCGGGCGCGGGCACTCGTTCGGCCTTCTCCCCCCGGCCCGACGGCTGCCCGAGGGTGGTCAGGTCGCGCAGCACCTGCAGCAGGTGGAGCAGCGCCCGCAGGATCGCCTGTTCGGCGCGCGGGCGGTCCGGCGCGGGCCGGGCCAGCACGGCCGGGTCCACGGCGTCCAACTGGTCGAACAGGGCCGCGTCGGCCTCGTCGAGCCGGGCCAGCGCCCTCGACCGCCGCTCGTTGCCCGGCAGCTCGCTGTCGGCCAGGGTGGCGACCGCGTCGGCCAGCGCCCGGGTCGCGGTGGCGGCCCCCGGCAGCGAGACCGGGTTGCGCACCGCGACGGCCAGGCCGCGCGCGTAGTGCGTCATGGCGGAGTAGAGCGTCAGCCGGTGCCGGGTGCGGCTGGGGCTGTTGCTCAGGACCAGCGGGCGGGTCAGCGGCGCGGCGGCCAGCATCAGCTGGTACAGCCGGGTGTCCGCGGTCCGGGCCAGCACGTCGAGGGAGCGAGCCGCTCCGGCGGGGCCCTCGGAGCCCTCGGGCTGGTCGGCCGGGCGGTCGGTCCGCCCGTCGAGCCGGTCGGCGGCGTCCCGCAGCAGGTCGCCAAGCGCCGTGAACAGGTTGCCCCGCACCGTCGCGACCACGTCACGGGTGCTCAAGGGCGCCAGTACCAGGGCGACCACTATGCCGATCGCGGCACCCGCCGCGGTCTCCCCCAGCCGCAGCAGGAGCAGCCCGTCGGACAACTCGTGCAGCACGCTGTACAGCTGGGCGATCATGATCGTGATGAAGAAGATCATGTACCGGTAGGAGACGCGCATCAGGTACAGCCCGAGGGCCATGCTGAGCACCACGACCGTGATGATCCAGTAGTTGTGGCCGGCGGTGGCGTGGGCCAGGCCCAGCCCGGCGAACAGGCCGACCAGGGTGCCCACCACCCGGTTGATCGCCTTGATGGAAGTCTCGGAACGGGTCGCGGTACCGCTGAACGCGATGAACGCGGCCAGCACCGCCCAGTAGTAGCGGGTGCTGGAGATCTCCCGGCCGATCAGGATGGCCAGCCCACCGGCCACCGCGGCCTGGAACGCCTGGCGGGTGATGAAGTCCAGCCGGGCCAGCGGGTTCCACCGCTGGTGGCGCGCGGCCACCGTGCTGGCGAACGCCGCCGAGCCGGGCAGGTTGCCCATGGCCAGGCTCACCGCCGGCGCGAACTCGTCGGTCTCGTCGGCCGCCGGCGGCGTACCCATCCTGCGGGTCACCTCGACGAACTCGATCGCCGCCGCGGCCAGGTGCCGGGCCGGCAACCCCGCCGGGCCGGCCGGGGCCGCCTCGTTGTCCACGCGGGCCAGCTGCTCGCGGGCCACCCGGTCGGCGAAGCCGTACTCGTGCCCGGCCAGCAGGCCGGCGATCCTGGCCGACTCCACGATCCGCGCGGTGTCATGCCCGCCGGCCAGTTCGCCGGCCGCGGCCGCGAACCCGTCGATGGCGAGCTGGGCGTCGAGCAGGCGCTGGCGCAGCACGGTCGCCGACTGGCCGGCCGGCAGCGCGCCGGGCTCGGCCGACCACGCCTCGATGATCAGCGCCGCCTCGTTGAGCCGCGCCTGGCGGGCGGCCACCCGGCGGCGCCACCGGGCGACCTGGGACTGATCGGTCACCGCGGCCTCCAGCAGGGCCGCGGTGGCGCGGGCGGTGTCCCGGGCGCGGGCCTCGAAGGCCCGCCGGGTGCGCACGAGGGTGCGCCGCGGGTTGGTCCGCAGCACCGTGACCGACAGCAGCGCGATCCACGCCGAGGCGGTGACCACGGTGAACAGCATGGACGGCAGCGTGGAGACGGTGGCGTGGGTGAAGGACGCGAAGAAGTAGCCCATCCACAGCTGGAAGCCGTAGAAGAAATAGGACGGGCCGAGCTTGCGCACGTAGACGGCCGCGAACATGACCACCACGAACACGCCGAGCATCAGGTCGGTGTGGCTGCCGACGGCCACCCCGGCGGCCATGCCGACCGCGAGCGCGACCGGGAAGCCGGCGACGGTGCGGATCTTGGCCCACGCGGAGGTGGAGGTCAGCGCCATCGACCCCATCATGGCCACGATGGCGCCCAGCATCATGGCGATGATCTCGTTCTGCGCGCTCGCGTGGGTGGCCTTCGCCAGGGCGTACTCCAGGCCGAGGGCGCTGCCGATGGCGACGCCACCGGACACGCCCATGCGCAGCCGGCTCCACCCAGGGTCCGATCCGGCTACCCGGTCGCGGACGCGCTGGAACCATGAACCTAACGTGGCCGTTGTTCCCACCCCCTGGCAGCGCACGCCAACGGCCGGATCATCCGGCGGGCCCGAGTCGGCTGCCTAATACATGTATAGTACCGATATCTGCTCCCCGGGGCCAAAGCGGAGAGGTGTGATCATCGCTACCGAACGAGGGCCGTCGATCCGGAATGCGGGTGGACGTGATCCGGCCTCGACGGCCGCGACCCACTGGTTCACCCAGGCCAGCGACGCGATGGACCTGATCGAGGTGCAGTCGGCCGTGCTGGTGCGCAACTTCGAGCTGCTGCGCCGCCGCGGTGAGCTGTACGGCGAGCTGGACCGGGCGGGATACCTCCTGTTGCGCGTGCTGGAGGCGATCGGGCCGGCCGACATCAACACGCTGGCCGCCGCCGTCGGGCTCGACCCCTCGACCGCCGGGCGGCAGGTGGCCGCCATGCTGCAGGCCGGCCTGATCGAGCGGCAACCCGACCCCGCCGACCGCCGGCGCAGCATCGTCACCCCGACGGCGGAGGGGCGCGGGCGCGCCGACCGCGTCCGGCAGCTGCGCCGCGACATGCTGGACGGGCTGCTCGACGGCTGGAGCGAGCAGGAGATGCGCTCCGTGGGCGAGGGCTTCGCCCGGTTCAACCAGGCCATCGCCGAGCACTACCTCGGCGCCCCCGACGAACCGCCCGCCACCGAACCACCGGCCACCGAACCACCGGCTGGCGGGCCGACCGACGGCGATCCTCCCGCCGGCGAGCCGGCTTCCGCGCCGGTTCCGACCCGGCCGGCCGGCCAGAAAACGTCGCCGACGCGCCGCCCCCGCAGCGCGAACCGGACGGAAGACACGTCACCGCTCAACCGGAAGGAAAACCCGCACCATGGGCAATAGCGCACTCCTCGTCATGGACGTCCAGCGCGACATCGTCGCCCGCTTCGCGGAGCAGGACGGCGGGTACCTGCCGCGGCTGGCGCGGTGCGTCGAGGTCGCCCGGGGCAGGAACCTGCCGGTGATCTACGTGACGGTGGCCTTCCGCGCCGGCTACCCCGAGGTGAGCCAGCGCAATCGCGGCTTCGCCGCCGTCGCCGGTACCGGCCGGATGACCATCGGCGACCCGGCCACCGAGATCCACCCCGACGTCGCGCCGCGATCCGAGGACGTGATCGTCACCAAGCGCCGGGTCAGCGCCTTCGCCGGCAGCGATCTGGACGTGGTGCTGCGCTCGCGCGACATCGACACCATGATCCTCACCGGCATCGCGACCAGCGGCGTCGTGCTGTCCACGCTGCGCCAGGCAGCCGATCTGGACTACCGGCTCACCGTGCTGTCCGACGCCTGCCTGGACGCCGACCCCGAGGTGCACCGGGTGCTGCTGGAGAAGGTCTTTCCCCGCCAGGCCGAGGTGCTGACCGTCGAGCAGTGGGCCGACGCCGCCGCCTGATCCCGCGGTAGCGCACCGGACACCCACCTTGGCCCGGCTCCGGGCCACGCTCCCCCGGTGCTCGCCCCCGCCGCGATCCGTCGCGTTTGCCGGGTCGGTGGCTGGGGACGTCAGCCGGTGGCGGCGCCCGACCCGGGAGCTCGAAACGGTGGGTCGATGGGACGGGTACGCGGGATGGGAAGGCGGGGCGACGGCGGCGGCCGGCCGGTGACCCGCCGGCTCGCCGACCGGCTGACCGCGCTGCTGGGCGGGCCGGCCCGGGCCCGGGCCGTGCTGCTGCTGGCCGGCGTCCTCGCGCTGAACTCCGCGGACGCGGGCACCATCGGTGCGGTCGCCAACCAACTGGAGCACGATCTCCGGATCAACCACGGCGAACTCGGCCTGCTCTCCGGGGTGTCCGCCGCGGTCGGCGCGATCAGCTGCCTGCCCGTCGGGGTGCTGGCCGACCGGACCAACCGGGTACGGGTGCTGGTCGCGACCGTGGTGGTGTGGAGCGGATCGATGCTGGGCGCCGGCCTGGCCACCTCGTACCTGTGGCTGCTGCTGTCCCAGGTCGCGCTCGGCGCCGCGCTGGCCGCCGCGGGCCCGGTCGTGGCGTCCCTGGTCGGGGACCTGTTTCCGCCCTCGCAGCGCGGCCGGGCCTACGGCGTCATCCTCAGCGGCGAGCTGATCGGCGCCGGCATCGGGCTGCTCGTCGGCGGCAACGTCGCCGAGGCGCTGTCCTGGCGGTACGCCTTCTTGCTGCTCGGCGTCGGCAGCCTCGGCCTGGCCGTGGCCCTGGCCCGGGGGCTTCCCGAGCCACAGCGCGGCGGGGCGAGCTGGATCCCGTACGGCGCACCGCTCATCCCGCTCGCCGACAACGACCAGGACCCGGCCGGTGGGGGCGCCTCCGGAAGCGTGCCCGCCGACGGCTCGGTGGCCGCGCTCATCGACCGGGCCGGGGTGAGCCCGGTCGAGTCCCGCACGCTGCGCGAGCCGGCCCGGGAGCTGTCGCTGTGGCGCTCGGTCGGGTACCTGCTGAGCATCCCGACCAACCGCGTGCTGATCTTCGCGTCCGCGCTGGGCTACTTCTTCTTCGCCGGGCTGCGCACCTTCGCCGTCATCTTCGTCGAGCGGCAGTTCCACATCTCGCAGACCGTACTGAGCGGGCTGGTGCCGATCGTCGGGGTGGGCGCGATCGCCGGCGTGGTCCTGGGCGGCCGGCTGGCCGACGCGGCACTACGCCGGGGCGCCATCTCCGCCCGGGTGGTGGCGCCCGCGTTCGGTTTCGGCGCGGCGAGCGTGCTGTTCGCCCCCGGGCTGGTCAGCGCCACGCTCTGGGTGGCGCTGCCGCTGTTCACCGTGGCCGCGGCCGCGCTCGCCTCCGCCAACCCTCCGCTGGACGCGGCCCGGCTGGACATCGTTCCGGGCGGGCTGTGGGGGCGGGCGGAGAGCGTCCGGACCGTCCTGCGGCTGTCGGCCGAGGCGGCCGCGCCGCCGGCGTTCGGGTTCATCGCCGACGCCCTGGGCGGCGGCACGAACCGGGCCACCGGGCTGCGCGACGCGTTCCTCATCATGCTCATTCCCTTGCTGGTCAACGGGGTACTGGTGCTGGTCACCCGGCACACCTATCCGGAGGACGTCGCCACCGCCGCCCGCTGCGAGGGGTAGCCGGCACGGTGCTCTGCCGACGCCCGTCCACGGGCCGAACGTCCGGCGAATCCGACCCCACCGCCGTATGCGTGACGAGTCGGGTGAGATAGGTTGATCCGCGGACGATCATGGAGGCGGCTGTCGTGAATTCCGTGGATCTGAAAACCCACATTCCCCACCCGGCACGGATCTACGACTACCTGCTGGGCGGCAAGGACAACTTCCAGGCCGACCGGGACGCGGCGAACACGATCGTCAAGGACTGGCCCACGCTGCCCGCCTCGATGCGCGCCAACCGCTCGTTCATGCACCGGGTGGCTCGGTTCATGTCGGCCGACCTGGGCATGCGCCAGTTCCTGGACGTCGGCACCGGCCTGCCCACCTCGCCGAACCTGCACGAGATCGTGCAGGGGATCGCCCCGGAGTCCCGCGTCGTGTACGCCGACAACGACCCGATCGTGCTGGTACACGCCCGCGCGCTGCTGACCAGCACGGAACAGGGGCGGACCGCCTACATCGACGCCGACCTCAACGACCCGTGGCGCATCCTCGGCTCCCCGGACCTGACGGACACCCTGGACATCTCCCAGCCGGTCGCGGTCAGCCTGCTGGCGATCCTGCACTACGTCACCGACGACGACCTGGCGCGCCACATCATCGGCACCCTGATGGAGCCGCTGGCCCCCGGCAGCGTGCTCACGCTGTCGACCGCCACCGTCGACACGGTGCCGCGGACGTTCCAGGGCATGACCGTCGCCAATCAGGAGGGCATCACCTCGAGGGCCCGCACCAAGGTCGAGGTGGAGAGCCTGTTCGACGGGCTGGACCTGATCGAGCCGGGCGTGGCCCTGGTCCACCGCTGGCGCCCGGACCCCGACGCCGACCCGCTCGACGACAGCCAGGTCCAGATGTACTGCGGCGTGGCCGTGAAGCGCCCCTCCGCATAACGGCTGTCGCGCGACGGCTTTCACTCAACGGATTCCGCCTAACGACTGTCGCGCAACGACTTTCGCGCAGTGCCCGTCGCCGCCCCCTCCCCGCGGGCGTCACCTCGGCACGGGACGCAGTCGCACGTCGCGCAGTTCGCCGCCGACCACCTCCGCGGTGAGGAAGGTGGCCACCGGCTGGCGGCGGCGGTCGGTCGGCGACCCCGGGTTGAGCAGCCGCGGACCGCCCGCGGCCTGACTGTCCCACGGGATGTGCGAGTGCCCGAAGACCAGCAGGTCACAGCCAGGAAAGCGGGCGGCGCACCGGCGCTCGCGGCCGGCCGCGGGGCCGGTCTCGTGCACCACGGCGACCCTCAGCCCGTCCAGGTTGACCCGGGCCACCTCCGGTAGCCGCCTGCGCAGGGAAGGCCCGTCGTTGTTGCCGTACACCCCGACCAGCCGGGCGGCCCGCGCCGTGAGCGCGTCGAGCAGCGACTCGTCGACCCAGTCGCCGGCGTGGATGACCAGGTCGGCCGCGTCCACCGCCGACCACAGCTCGGCCGGCAGGTCGCGGGCCCGCTTCGGTACGTGGGTGTCGGCCATGATGACCAGGCGCATGCCCACCACCGTACGGGCCGTGGCGCCGAGGCTGGTCGACGACCGGTCCGGGTCGCCGCCGGCGCCAGCCGCGTCGATTCCGCCGCCGTATCCGGTTTGAGGCGAGCCAGCTGGGAAAGAAGCGGCACGTGGTCGAGAACCGCCCTTCCGCCCCGCCGGTACACCTGCTGGACCGGCTGCTGACCGACGTGCACACCGGTCGGTTCGAGCGGTCGATGTCGGCGCTGACCGCGGTGGGCGCGCTGGTCACCGCCGGGGAGATCTTCCTGGAGCACGACCGGGCCAGCTTCGGCAACCGGATGATGTGGCTGCCGGTGGCGCTCGGCCCGGTCGGCGCGCTGGCCGGGATCGCCGGCGTGGCGAGCCGCCGGGCGGCGAAGACCGCGCTGCCGCTGGCATCGCTGGCCATCATGGCGAACGGATTGCAGGGCACCTACCTGCACCTGCGGGGTATCGCCCAGCGCCCGGGCGGCTGGGCGCTGGCCCGGTACAACATCGAGATGGGCCCTCCGCTGCTGGCGCCGCTGCTGATGTCGATGGTCGGCGGGATGGGGCTGCTGGCGGCGATCCTGCGCCGGGAGCAATGATGGCCGGCCGTCGCGGGCGGGTGCCGTCGGGTCTCAACCACATCCCGGGTGACCGGCAGGAGAAGTTCCCCGGGTTCGACGTGCTCGCCCAGGCGCCCACCTGGGACGTGGTGACCGTGGGGGTGGTGCTGAACAGGCTCGGCCCGCCCCCCGCGATCCGGTTCTTCACCCGGCAGGAGGAGCCGGTGGCCCGCGCGCTGCTCAACCAGCTGCTGGACCAGCGCAACGAGCCGCGGGTACCGGTGCTGGCCACGATCGACGCGCGGCTGGCCGAGCAGCAGACCGACGGGTGGCACTACCACGACCTGCCCCCCGACGGTCAGGCGTGGCGGGACAGCGTGCACGCCCTCGACGATGACGCCCAGGCGGCGTGCGGCACCGGCTTCGCCGCGCTCAGCTGGGCGAGACAGGGCCAGCTCATCGACTGCATGCACCGGCTGGGCACCGGCGACTGGCACGGCATGCCCGCCGCCCGGGTGTGGGGCCTGTGGACCCGGTACGCCGCCGCCGCGTTCTACTCCCACCCGTGGGCGTGGAACGAGATCGGGTTCGGCGGGCCGGCCTACCCGCGCGGGTACAAGAACCTGGGCCTGGACCGGCGGGAGCCCTGGGAGGTCGCCGACGCGCAACCCGGGCGGGACCTGGAGAGGCTCGCCCGGCGGGTGGAGGAGGCCCGCCGCCGCTACGCGGAGTACCCGGACCCGCCGGTGATCGGGGTGCCCCCCGACACGACGGGCGACGAGCCCGAGTGGTGAGCGGGAGCGGGCCGGGCATCGGATCCCGGATCGCCCGCGCCGTGGCGGGCGGCTCGGGCGCCGGCGTGGCGGCCCGCAACGCCTCGGCGTGGCTGCTGCCGGCCGGACAGCAGCGCACCAATCACCGGCTGCGCCGGGACATGCGCCGGTACCGGGACGACGACGAGGTCGACGCGGTGGTGGTCGGGGTGGGCGCCGGTGGCGGCACGCTGACCCAGCGGCTGGCCCACGCCGGCTGGCGGGTGGTCGCCCTGGACGCCGGCCCGTTCTGGGATCCGGAGCTGGACTGGGTCAGCGACGAGGCCGGATCCCACCACCTGTACTGGAACGAGCCCCGGGTCATCGACGGCACCGACCCGGTGCCGTTGGGTTCCAACAACTCCGGCCGCGGCGTGGGCGGCTCCATGGTGCACTACGCCGGGTACGCTCCGCGGCTGCACCCATCGGACTTCGCCACGTACTCCCGGGACGGGGTCGGCGTGGACTGGCCGATCACGTACGCGGACCTGCGGCCGTACTACCGGGACATCGAGGAGGAACTGCCGGTCGCCGGCGAGTACTGGCCGTGGGGCGAGCCGCACCACTACCCCCACTCCCCCCACCCGGTCTCCGGCGACGCGCTGCTGTTCCAGGCCGGCTGCCACACGCTGGGCATCCCCACCAAGGTCGGGCCGGTGGCCATCACCAACGGCCGCTTCGGCAACCGGCCGCACTGCATCTACCGTGGCTTCTGCCTGCAGGGCTGCAAGGTCAACGCCAAGGCGTCCCCGCTGATCACCCACGTCCCCGACGCGCTCGCGCACGGCGCCGAGATCCGGCCGGACTGCATGGTCAACCGGATCGGCTACGACGAGCGCACGGGGCTGGTCACCGGGGTGCACTACCTGCGCGGCGGCATCGAGCACTTCCAGGCCGCCCGGCTGGTGGCGGTCGCCGGGTACTCCATCGAGACACCGCGCCTGCTGCTGAACTCCGCCAACCGGCGCTTCCCCGACGGGCTGTGCAACGACCACGACCAGGTCGGCCGGTACCTGATGGTGCAGGGCGCGCCGCAGGTCGCTGGCAGGTTCACCGCCGAGGTCCGGGCGTACAAGGCGCCTCCGCCCTCGGTGTCCAGCGAGCACTTCTACGAGACCGACCCGGCGGCACCGTACCAACGCGGCTTCTCCCTGCAGACGGTCTCCCCGCTGCCCATCACGTTCGCCGAACACATTTTCGCCGAGGGGCACTGGGGCTTGCCGTTCCGTGAGTACATGCGCGACTACATCCACTGGACGACCCTCGGCGCGCTGTGCGAGTTCCTGCCCCAGCCCGGCAACCGGGTCACCCTCGATGAGCAGACCGACCGCAACGGCCTGCCGGTCGCCCGGTTCACCTACAGCCAGTGCGACAACGACCGGGCCATGGTGCGCGCCGCCCGGGACCGGATGGTGGAAATCCTCCACGCGGCGGGGGCGGGCGAGGTGGCCACCATCAACCGGTACGCCCACCTTGTCGGCGGCGCCCGGATGGCCGGCCGGGCGGCCGACGGGGTGGTGGACGCCACCGGCCGCACGTTCGCGGTGCCCAACCTGTACATCACCGACGGCAGCGTGCTGCCCACTCAGGGGGCGGCCAACCCGGCGCTGACGATCATGGCGCTGGCCGCGCGCACCGCCGACATCCTCATCGGCGGCGCTCGGTAGCACCGGCCGACGCGGGCGGCCGGTGCGGGGTCAACCGATGCGGTATCAGCCGGCCTGGACGTCGAACGCCACCACGTAGGCCGTCTTCCCGGCGCCGGCCGACCTGGTCAGCTCGCTGACCCGGATCGGCAGGGCCTGGTCGCCGCCGGCGGCCACCCGGATGCCCAGGCCGTAGGTGACCCGCCCCTCGAAGTCGCCGGCCGCGCCGTAGCCGGCGAGGTTGCCGATGTCCAGCCGGGTCGCCGGCGCGCCGGTCACGGTCGAGTGCCCGGCCTCGTCGTGCGCCTGCGCCTGGATGAACTGGATGCGCAGGAAGCCGTTGCCGGGCAAGGGAAGCGGGTCGCCGCGGCCCTCGGTGCGGACCTCCGGCACGTACTGCAGGGTGTACTCCGGGAACGCTCCGGCGAACGTGAACGAGATGCGGGCGTAGCCGGGGTGCTCGCCCGCGTGGTCGCCGACCGAGATCCCGGTCAGGTACGGCAACGGGGGCGCGGGCGGGGGCGCGATCGGCGGGTGCACGGTGTGCGGCACCCGTACCGGGTGCGACGGTACGGCCCAGCCGTAGGTGACCCGGTAGGTGAGGACACCGGCCGGCCCGGTGGTGGCGGCCGGCGGCCGGGCGGCGGGGGGCGATGCCGCGGGGGGTGACGCGGCGGGGGGCGGTGCGGGCACGGTCGGGGCCTCGGTGCCGACGACGACCGGTGCGGGGGCGGACGGCGCCGGCCGCGCCTCCCCGGCGCGGCCCGGCTGCCCGCAGCCGGCGGCGAGGGCGAGGGCAAGGGCAAGGGCGAGCATGGCCGGCGGGCCGAACAGTCGCGCGGATCGGGATGGCATCCTCATCGCGTCCTCCTTGGGGCGATGACCGGACGGGTGGATGCGACAACGACGCGCGGGGGCCGGCGCCGGTTGTCACCCGCGCGCTGTCGACTCGCGGACACGGGCGAACCCTGACCGTTCGGGCGAGGAGGCGTCGACCGGCGACGCCTTGATAAAATTGACGTTCTATGATATGATGTGGGCAGATTCGTCCTAGCATCGGTGCCGTGACCGACACGACGCAAACCTCAGACGCGACAGCCACGTCAGACCCGCTGGACGCATCAAACCCGGTGGATACATCAATCCCGCTGGACACGCCGGGCTGGCGGCCGCTCACTGCCGACGTCGACGCCTTCCTCGCCGAGTACGAGCGGCGGGGCTCCGACCCGGGGTCGGATTCCGGCGCCCACTTCGCCGAGCAGTTCCTCACCCTGGACCCGAACCACTGCCTGGCCCTCGCCCGCGCCACGCTCGTCGCGTCGCTGCCCGCCCGCCGGCAGCTGTTCGAGAAGGCCGGCGTCGGCCCGCTGCGCCTGGCCGGCGCCCGCCAACTCGACCTCGACGAGCGGCACGTGCTCGTGCGCACCGCCTGGGCCGCCGACCGGGCCGGCGGCGCACCGCTGCGGCTGACCGCCACCTTCCTGCTGCGCCGGGACGACGACGGTACCCGGATCGTGGTCTACCTCAACCACCACGACGTGCGGGCGCTGCTGTCCCCCGCGGCCACCGCGACACCCGCACCACCGGCCTGAGCGCGGGTGCCGCGATCGCACCACCCGCCACCGGGGCAACCCGCCACCGGGGCTACGCCGCGGGCAGGTACCGGTCCAGGAACGCGTTGCGCAACGCGCCGGCGGGGTCGTACTCCTTGGCCAGCCGCACGAAGTCCGCGTGCCGCTCGTACCGGGAGCGCACCACCTCCGGCGCCATGGTGAACACCTTGCCCCAGTGCGGTCGGGCGGCGAACGGCTCCAGCAGGCGCTCGATCTCGGCCAGCACCGGGGTCACCGCCGCGGCGTCGGGCACCCAGGTGAAGTGCAGCCCCAGGCTGTCACGCCGGTAGTGGGGGCTCAGCCACAGCTCGTCGGCGGCGATGGTGCGCAGCTCGCAGATCTGCAACACCGGCGCGATGCGCTCGCGGATCCCGGCGATGGCGGTGATCGCCGCCATCGCCTCCTCGCGCGCCACGAAATACTCCGACTGCAACTCCTGCCCGCTGCTCGGGGTGAACTCCATCCGGAAGTGCGGCAGCCGCTCGTGCCAGGGGCCGGGCTCACCCTGCTGCGCCGTGGCGTACGTGGTGGACATCCCCCGGATCGGGTGGCGGGGCCCGTCCGCGAGGGTGCCGCCCAGCCAGGCACCGGCGGGCGGGGCGGCCGGGTCGTCCGCGCGCCGCTTGACCCAGACCTGGTTGATGCTCTCGGCCGTCCAGTCGGTGAACAGGCTCACGCTGTACCCGGCGGACAGCGCCTCCGCCAGCCGCCCGGACAGCGACGCCAGGGGCACGTCGTCGTACACGTACTGGCGCACGTCGAACGCGGGCACGACGTCCAGGGTGAGGTCGGTGACCACGCCCAGCGCGCCCAGCGACACCACGGCGCCGGAAAAGTCCGGGTCCTCGCCCCGCCGCAGGGTGCGCACGTCCCCGCCGGCGGTGACCAGCCGCAACGCCGACACCGCGGTGGCCAGGTTGCCGTTGCGCACGCCCGAGCCGTGGGTGGCGGTGGCGACCGCGCCGGCGACCGAGATGTGCGGCAGCGACGGGAGGTTGGGCAGCGCGTACCCCCGCGCGTGCAGGCGCACGGCCAGTTCGCCCAGGCGCACGCCGGCCGCGACCGTGACCGCGCGCCCGGCCTCGTCCACCTCGACGTCCGGCGGCAGGCCGGCGACCGAGACCAGGACGCCCTCGGTATCGGCGATCGGATTGAACGAGTGGCCGGTGCCCAGAACCCGGACCTTCGCCGCGTCCGCCACCAGGCGCCGCAATTCGGTCAGCGAGGAGGGCCGGTGCACGCGGGACGGCGTGAACGTCACGTTGCCGGCCCAGTTCGTGATCGACTCCATCGCCGCTCAGCATAGCGGCCGGTCTGGGGCCGCGGCACCCCGCGGCACCCGCCGGTCGCGACCGGTGGCCGACGGCGATGGTGCCGCCGGTCGCGACCGGTGGCCGACGGCGACGGTGCCGCCGGCCACCGGTGCGAACCCGCTGATCAGTACCGGTAGTGCTCGGGCTTGTACGGTCCGGCCACCTCGACGCCGATGTACTCGGCCTGCTCCGGCCGCAGTTCGGTCAGGCGTACGCCCAGCGCGTCCAGGTGTAGGCGCGCCACCTTCTCGTCCAGGTGCTTGGGCAGCCGGTACACCGCCCGGTCGTACTCGTCCGGCTTGGTGAACAGTTCGAGCTGGGCCAGCGTCTGGTTGGCGAACGAGTTGGACATCACGAAGCTCGGGTGGCCGGTCGCGTTGCCGAGATTGAGCAGCCGCCCCTCGGACAGCACGATGACGGCGTGCCCGTCCGGGAACCTCCACTCGTGCACCTGCGGCTTGATCTCGGTGCGCACGATGCCGGGCACCTGGGCCAGGCCCGCCATGTCGATCTCGTCGTCGAAGTGGCCGACGTTGCCGAGAATGGCGTTGTGCTTCATCCTCGCCAGGTGCTCGACCAGCACGATGCCGGTGTTCCCGGTCGTCGTGATGACCAGGTCGGCCCGCTCGACCACGTCCTCCAGCCGCACCACGTCCAGGCCGTCCATCGCGGCCTGCAACGCGCAGATCGGGTCGATCTCGGTGACCACCACCCGGGCGCCCTGGCCGCGCAGGGACTGCGTGGCACCCTTGCCGACGTCGCCGTAGCCGCACACCACGGCGAGCTTGCCGGCCAGCATCACGTCGGTGGCGCGGTTGATGCCGTCAACGAGGGAGTGCCGGATGCCGTACTTGTTGTCGAACTTGGACTTGGTGACGGAGTCGTTGACGTTGATGGCCGGGAACAGTAGCTCCCCGGCGCGGGCCAGCCGGTACAGACCGGTCACGCCGGCCGTGGTCTCCTCGGTGACCCCGCGCATTCCGGCGGCGATCCGGGTGAACCGCTGGCCGTCCTCCTCGAGGCTGCGCGCGAGCGTCGCGAGCAGGTACCCGTACTCCCGAGGGTCGTCCGGCCCCGGCGCAGGCACCTCACCCTTGGCCTCGTACGCGACGCCCCGGTGCACCAGCAGCGTCGCGTCGCCGCCATCGTCCACCAGCAGGTTGGGCCCCTGGCCGCCGGGGAACCGGAAGATTTGGTCGGCGCACCACCAGTACTCCTCCAGGGTTTCGCCCTTCCACGCGAACACCGGGGTACCCGCGGGCGCGTCCACGGTGCCGGCGCCCACCACGACCGCGGCGGCCGCCTCGTCCTGGGTGGAGAAGATGTTGCAGGATGCCCAACGCACCTCGGCGCCGAGCGCGACGAGCGTCTCGATCAGGACGGCGGTCTGCACCGTCATGTGCAGCGAGCCGCCGATCCTGGCCCCACGCAGCGGTCGCGCGGCCGCGTACTCGCGCCGGACCGCCATCAACCCCGGCATCTCGTGCTCGGCGAGGCGGATCTGGGTGCGGCCCCGGTCGGCCAGCGCCAGGTCGGCGACCGCGAACTCGACGCCGTTGACGTTCTGGTGTGTGACGCGCATGCTTCTTCCTCACTTCCCGGTCGAAGGCGAGGTGCCGCCTGCCGTGCCACGGGCACGACCGATCGACCCGGCGCGCGGCCACGGTGGGGTGGTCGCGCAGGCGGGTACGGCGAGTGGGGGTCGGCGGGCGCGCGAGGGTTCGCGCTACGCCCGGCGACGGATCGCGATGGGCCGGTGCCGCGTGGTTGATGGCAGAAGACTCGCCTCCTCTGATGACAGGAGGCGCCCTTGATGGTTAGTCAGCGCCCGAGCGTGGCGGATGGAATCCGTCGCAGCGCCTCTCGGGCGTGACCGCGGAACGAACCGCGATGGATTCGACGCTACCTCCGCGCTGCCGGCCCTCGCAACCGGGTCCGAACCCCTATGAACTGGCCCGGCCCGGTCGGGGTGCGGCCCGGCCCGTCACGGGGTGGCCCGCTCCGGCTCCGGCCGGTGCCGCGAGAACCACGGAATGACCGGCGAGGTCGCCCGCTGGTAGTCGGCGTACTCCGGGTAGCGCGATCTGGTGATGCTCTCGGTGAACACGGTCGAGCCGACGAACAGCAGGGTCAGCAGCACCGCCCCGACGACCGTCCACTGCCACGGCGAGCCGGCCGCGACCGCCCCGAACGCGAACACCAGCCACCACTGCGCCTGCTCGAAGAAGAAGTTCGGGTGCCGGGAGTACCGGAACAGTCCGGTCGACACGAACCGCGGACGAGGGTCGCGCCCCCCGGCCGTCTCGGCCTTCTTCCACCGCTGGAAGTTCCACTGCTGCTGGTCGGCGACCGTCTCGCCGACCAGGCAGGCGAGGAAGGCGACGGCCACCACCACGTCGCCCGTCCCGAACGTGCCGCGGTGGCGCAGCGCCGTCCACGCCGGCAGGCAGATCAGCAGCAGGATCACGTTCTGATAGATGGTGATGAAGAACAGGTTGAACAGTTCGAAGCGCCACCGCGGCATCCGGCCGCGCAGGACGACCCAGCGGTAGTCCTCGCCCCCGGGCGCGTAGCCGCCCTTGCGGGCGAAGTTGAAGGTCAGCCGGGCCCCCCAGAGGGCGACCAGCGCGAACATCGTGTCCAGCCGCGCGTCCGCGAAGCCGGCCGCGGCGGCGAACACGGCCAGATACGCCACCGGGATGATCGACCAGATCCGGTCGACCCAGGAGTGCTCGTTCGTCAGCAGCGACACCACCCAGACGGCGGCGCAGACCCCGGCGAGGACTTCGAGGCAGTGGACGAACGCATGCATGAACGCACCCTACTGATGACGGGGCCGCCGGCCCAGCCCGCCCCGGGCGCGCTAGGGGGCCTCCCCGATGTCGGGAGGCCGGCCACCAGCGCATCATCGACGGGTGATCGAGTCGCTGCCCAGGCGCCCCCACCCGGCGCTGTCCCTGCTCGTCTGCGCCCTGGCCGGTCTCGCCGTCGGCGGGCTGACCCTGGAGATGCAGGGTACGTTGCCGGGCGTTCTCAACCATCTGGGCAACTCGGGCGCGGTCTGGTCGCTGGCCGCCTTCGGGGCCGGCGCCGCCCTGCCGGTACGCGGCTTTCGCGCCGCCGTGGCGGGCACGCTGGTGCTGGTCGGCGCGGTGGTCGGGTACTACGGGTCGACCACCGCCTTCCTGCGCGACGACGTGAGCCGCGCGGCCCTGACCGGTCCGGCCGTGTGGATAGCGGTGGCCGTGGTGGCCGGACCCATCTTCGGGGTGGCGGGCGCGCTGTCGCGCGCCGGGCGGCCGGTGTACCGGGCGGCGGCCCTCGGCGCGCTCGGCGCCGTGTTCGTCGCCGAGGGGCTCTACCTGGCCGTCGTGGTGCGCCAGGCGGGCGAGGCCGCGCTGATGGTCGGCCTCGGCGTGGTGCTGCCACCGCTGCTGGGCCGCGGCGGCGCCGACCGGCTGCGCGGGCTGGCCGCGCTGGTCCCCATGACGCTGCTCGGCGCGGTCGCCACGGGGGTGGTGTACCTGGTCGCTCAGCTCGCCTTCCGTTGAGACCGCGACGCGTCGGCGCCCGCGACGGGCGGGCGCGCACGCCCGACGGTCAGGACTTCGACCGCGAGAAGAATCCGAACAACCCCCGCCGTGCCCCGCCCGAGCCCTCGGACCCCCGCCCCGACGACGCACCCACCAGCTCATCGGCGCCCGCGTCCACCGCCACCTCGGGGCCACCCAACCGGGCCCACTCCTCCTCCGACACCACCATCAACCGCTGCCCGTCCCACGGGGAGAACTCGCCCGCCTCCACCCGCTCGGCGAATCTCGCCAATGCCTGTGCGCGCGTCTGCGCAGGCCACGCCCGGACCACACCATCACCGCGCAGCACCACCCGATACCGCTTACCCATCCCCAGCATGCCAACGCCCTCCCACACATCGCCGTCGCGGGACCATACGCTAACGGACCATGGTGGCCGGTACCGAATCGCGTCACGCCAATTGGCTGGCGCGCGAACGCGCCCGGATGGCACCATGCCGACCATGCCCGGATCCGCCCCGCTTTCGCGCGACGCCGCCACCGCCCCGCGAGACGCTGGTTCATCCCCGCGCAACAGCGCCTCGTTCCCGCGGGACAGCGCCTCGTTCCCGTGGGACGTCGCCGAGCTGCTCGCGCGGTCGCGGCGTGGCGAACGGCTGAAGTACCTCCTCTTCTGGGGACACCAGCCCAGCCGCGACGGCGGCGTCGGACCGGGCTGCCTGAGCCAGTGGTGGCAGTCCCCGTTCGTCGCCGACGGCATCACGTACGCCACGGCCGAGCATTACATGATGGTGGGCAAGGCCCGGCTGTTCGGCGACGAGGCGATCGTCGAGCGGATGCTGGCTGCGCCGCACCCCGGCGCGGTCAAGGCGCTGGGCCGGGGGGTGCGGGGATTCGACCAGGCCACCTGGGAAGCTCACCGCCGCGACATCGTCACCGCCGGTAATCTGGCCAAGTTCGGCGCGCACCCGGACCTCCGCGAGTACCTGCGCGGCACCGGCGAGCGGGTGCTGGTCGAGGCCAGTCCGGTGGATCGGGTCTGGGGCATCGGCCTGGCGGCCACGGATCCGCGCGCCGGCAACCCGGCCACCTGGCGCGGCCACAACCTGCTCGGCTTCGCGCTGATGGAGGTCCGCGCCCGGCTCGCCTGAACCGGGCGTGGAACGGCTCAGCGCAGCCGGCGGACGACCTCGTCCGCGCCGATCGTGCGGCTCACCGACTCCGGGTCCTCGCCGGCCAGTTCGGTGCCGGCGATCTGCGCGTACACCTCGGCGAACGCCTCGAACAGAGCCGGGGTCAGGCCGGCGGCGCGCTGGGTGGCCGCGATCTCGCGCATCTCCGGCACGTACCGGTGTGCCTTGCTGGCGGCCGTGGCGACCGCGACGCTGTACTCGCGCCCGTCGTACCCGCTGCCGGTCAGGTCGGCGAGCACCTCGTCGAGTACCCCGTGGGTTTCGGCCACCCGCATCGCCTGGGCGTACAGCCCGACGAGTCCCTTGTAGACACTTGCCGTGCACATCTTCAGCGCGCTGGCGGTGCCCGGCCGCTCGCCCAGCACGATGGGCTCGACGTCCCGCCAGGGCAGCCCGGCCACCTCGCCGGCGCGCGGGCCGGAGAAGTAGAGCCGGGCACCGGGGCGCACCGTCGGCGGTGGGCCGGAGATCGAGCCGTCCACGAAGTCCAGCGGCGCCAGGATGCCGGCCACTTCGTCCACAGTGGACGGCGAGATGGCGTTGAGGTCGGCGACCAGTGGATCGGCCCCGGTACGGGTGGCCGCCGCGCGCAGCTCGCGGGCGGCGTGGCCGGCCGCGCCGGGCGGCGTGACCACCAGCACGACGTCGGCCCGCCGGACCACCTCGTCGAGCGAGGCCACCACGTCGAGGCCGGCCTCGGCGGCCAGCCGTGCCGTGCGGTCGGACCGCCCCTGGGTGGTGGTGAGCACGGTGGCTCCGCCGGAACGCAGGGCGTGGCCGAGGCCCGCGCCCATGTGACCGGCGCTGTGGATGCCGACGACGGCCATCGCGCTCCTTCCGGACGGCCCGGCCGACCGCCGGGCGATGGTGATGCCCCGCCCCGCACGTTACTGGAGGCGCCCCGCCGCCCCGCGCCACGGTGGGTCCGCTCACCCGTCCGCGTCGGGCGTCAGCGGCTCGACCCGCATCGTGTAGGCCCGCACGCGTGGCGAGACGACCTGGCGCAGCGCGCCGAACTGCCAGCGGTACTTGGCCCGGTACGCCTCGTCGACCGCGCGGTTGACCGGGTCGTCGTTCAGGTTCTCGATGGCCACCGGGTACCGCCTGGGTCCGTCGATGAACGTCGCCCGGCCGGTGCGTCGCACCCGCCGGTACCACTTGGACTGCGGGCCGTAGCCGCTGCGGATGTACCCGACGCCGTCCACCACCACCGCCCAGATGGGGGTCACGACTTCGCCCCCGTTGGCCAGTTCGGTGGCGAGGTGCACGGTCTTCGTGCGGGTGAGGTAGTCGATGACGGCCATGGTGGCTCCTCGATCGTTGGGTCGGGTACCCGCCGACCGGCCCGATGGCCGGCCGGCGGGGGGTCTCAGTCGCCCAGCCTCAGGTAGTCCTCCAGCGCGGTGAACGCCCGGCTCCCGTCGGCGTCGGCCAGCTTCGGCGTGACGAACTCGGTGGTCCACGGCGAGGTCTGCGCCCGCAGCGGCGGCGCTTCGGCGTCCAGCAACTCCAGGACCTGCCGGGCGACGTCCTCGGCGGGCTGCACCGCGCCGGTATGGGCGATGACGCGCTCGAGAAAGACCCACGGGTCGACGTACGGGTCGTCGGGCACCGGCACCGGCGCGATCAGCCGCTCCCGCCGGCGTGGGGCCATCACGTCGGTGGCGATCGGACCGGGTTCGAGGATGGTGGCCTTCACGCCGAACCGGGCGAGCAGCGGTGCCACGCCCTCCATGACGCCCTCGAGGGCGAACTTCGAGGCGGCATAGGCGTCGTTGTAGGGAGCGGCGATCGCCCCGTTGGCACTGGTGGTGGTGATCAGGCGGCCCCGGCTGGCGCGCAGGTGCGGCAGTACGGCCCTGATCACCGCCAGGTTGCCGAAGAAATTGTTCTCCATGGTGGCGCGGAACCCCGCCATGGGGATCTGCTCCGCCGTGCCGAGGGCGAAGATGCCGCCGGCCTGGCTCACCACGGCGTCGATGTGCCCGTAGTCCCGGCCGACCGCCTCGACCACCTCGGTCACGGCGGGGTGGTCGGTGATGTCGAGGTACCTGATGTCCAGTTCCAGCCTTTGTTCCTTGGCGTCGAACTCCAGCGCCCGCGCCCGCTCCGGGTCGCGGACGGTGGCGATGGTCGCCCAGCCGGCCCGCGCTGCCCGCAGGGCGATGGCCCGGCCCATGCCCGAGGTCGCACCGGTCACGATCAGTGTTCTGCGTCCCTGGTCGCCGCTCACGACGACACCTCCTCAGTCGCTAACGCATATCCTGTGCGCTAACGACGGTACGACGCCGCAGGGCACACCCGCAACGCACAGCGTGTGCGTTACCCTGGTGACATGCCCGACACCTCGTTCCAGCGCGCGCGCTCCGCGGACCGCAAACGCCAGCGCGCCGACGACCTGATCGAGGCCGCGCGATCCCTGGCACTGGAGACCGGCGTGGCCTCGGTCACCCTGACCGCCGTCGCCGACCGCGCCGGGGTCCACCACTCCGCCATGCGCCGCTACTTCCCCTCGCACAAGGACGTCCTGCTGCGGTTGGCGACGGAGGGCTGGACCCGCTGGTCCGAGTTCGCCTCCGCCGCGTTACGCGCCCAGGCTCCAGTCACCGCCCCGACGCTCGCGGAGATCCTGGTGTCCGGGCTGGACGCCGACCCGCTCTTCTGCGACCTGCTCGCCAATGTGCCGCTGCACCTCGAACACGAGGCCGCCCTGGGACACGTGGCCGATTTCAAGCGGATCAGCCATGCCGCCCTCAGCGCCATGGTCGACGCGATCGCCGAGGCGGCCCCCGACCTCGACCGCGACCGCGCCCTCGACGTGGTGACCGCCGCCAACGCGCTCGCCGCCACGCTCTGGCAGGTCGGGCACCCGCCCGAGAGCCTCGCCCGGGCCTACTCCGACGACCCGTCGATCGCACCCACCTGGGCCCTCGACTTCACCTCGACGCTGACCCGCCTGCTCACCGCCACCTGCGTCGGCCTCTGCGCTCGGCAGAAGGGCCGATAGCGCCCACCCGGCGCGAGAATCCCCCAAAATTCCGGCCTTTCGAACGTATGTTCTGATGAGAGAGAACGAATACGGCGCGGGTCGGTGGGTGTGTGGTGGGGTTCGGCAATCCAGAGGTGCCGTGGTCGCGGCTGGAGGCGGTGCTGTCCGGGCGGCCCGAGGCCCGGGCGCTGCTGCCCGACCCGCTGGCCGGCGACTCCGGGGGCTCCTGGTCCCACAAGCGCGACGCGTACCAGGCTCCCACTCTGGTCCGCGGGAAGTCCACAGTGGACTATGTGGAGTTGCACTGCCACACCAACTTCAGCTTCCTCGACGGGGCCAGCCATCCGGAGGAGCTGGTCGAGGAGGCTTACCGGCTGGGCCTTTCCGGGCTGGCGATCACCGACCACGACGGCCTGTACGGGGTGGTCCGGATGGCCGAGGCGGCCCGGGAACTGGAGTTGCCCACCGTCTTCGGCGCCGAGCTGTCGCTGGGGCTGCCGGGGGCGCAGAACGGGGAGCCCGATCCGGCCGGCCGGCACCTGCTGGTACTGGCCCGGGGTCACGGGGGGTACGCGCGGCTGTCCCGAAGCATCGCCCTGGCCCAACTGGCGGGCGGCGAGAAGGGGCGGCCGGTGTACGACCTCGACGAGGTGGCCCAGTCCCTGCGCGACCACGCGGTGGTGCTGACCGGCTGCCGCAAGGGTCACGTCCGCGCCGCCCTCGCGGCCGGTGGCGTGCCGGCCGCCGCCGGTGAGCTGGAGCGGCTGGTGGCGCTGTTCGGCCGGGACGGTGTGGTGGTGGAGCTGACCGACCACGGGTACCCCGGCGACGGTGAGGCCAACGACGCGCTGGCGGCGCTGGCCCGCCGGTACGGGCTGGCCGCGGTGGCGACCGGCAACGTGCACTACGCGCGGCCCAGCGGGCACCGGCTGGCCGCCGCGCTGGCCGCGGTACGGGCCCGTCGATCGCTCGACGAGATGGACGGCTGGCTGCCACCGGCCGCGGTCGCGCACCTGCGCGGCGGGGACGAGATGGCGGCCCGGTTCGCGGCCTACCCGGGCGCGGTGGCCCACGCCGCGAGGCTGGGCGCCGAGCTGGCGTTCGACCTGAACCTCGTCGCCCCCGCGCTGCCCGAGTGCGAGGTCGGCGAGGGGCACACCGAGATGAGCTGGCTACGCCAGCTGACCGAGCAGGGCGCCCACCGGCGGTGGGGCGGTCGCCAGAGTAGCCCGGCCTCGTACCGGCAGATCGACCACGAGCTGAACATGATCGAT
>NZ_BAABJQ010000025.1:0-147286 GCF_039543385.1 Rugosimonospora acidiphila | reverse complement strand
GCCCCCGACCGCGCGCGCCGCCATCCGGGCGGCGCGCGCGGTCGCTTCCGCGGCAGAACCGGGCCGGTCGTGCCGAACGCACTACCGGCGCCGCCCGCGCCAAACGCACTACCGGCGCCGCCCGCGCCAAACGCACTACCGGCGCCGCCCGCGCCAAACGCACTACCGGCGCCGTCCGCGCCGAACGTACGCCAGCGCCGAACGCGACGGCCGCGGGTTGAGCGTGACCGCCTTCAGTGCTGGAGCGCCGTGACCGTGCGCCAGCCCTCGCGCGCCAGGAACACGGCGATGAGGGACGCGGCGGCCGAGTCCGTCCACCACCAGCCCAGTTCTTTGTTCGCGGCCAGCCCGGCCAGCGCCGTCGCGGCCAGGGCGGCACCGACGATGCTGAGAATTCCGTCGCCTCTCAAGGCTGCGCTGTGCAGCCGCCTGCCCAGCCGCACCTTCAGGACGCCGACCGGTGGAAGTGGAACCAGCGAGGCGCCGAGCAGCGCGATCCCGAGGGCACCCTGCTCGGCGTGCTGCGCTCCGATCAGCGAGCGCCCAGCCTGGATGAGGACGTACGCCGCCGACGCCAGCATCGCCGCACCGACCGCCCAGGTCGCGATGCGCTCGACCCGATCCAGAGACTGGTCCGGGTCGTCGCGCGGCGCCAGACGCGCCGAGCCAGACCGGTCGTAACCGTGGGAGGGAGCAGCGACCTGGCGGAGTTCACGGCGGAATCGCCACACCAGGACCGTCGAGGCCGACCCATCGATCACCGAGCTCAGGCCGAACGCGAGCAACGCCAACGAACCGGTGAGGGCACCCGCCGTCACGGACGCGATTCCCGCCAAAGCCGCCCACGCCACGGAAAGCGCGCAGGCGACCACGGCGATCCGTACCCGCCGAACCCGTTCCGCACGCCGATCGTCGGCGGTACGGCGCGCCCCGCCGGACGCGTCGTGCTCGCTGGATATGTTGGCCCTCCCCAGGTCCTGGCTCATCGCCGCCGCGTCACGGCCGGAAGCGGTACCCCATGCCGGGCTCGGTGATCAGGTGCCGGGGTCGGGCCGGGTCGTTCTCGAGCTTGCGGCGCAGCTGCGCCATGTACTGCCGCAGGTACTGGGTCTCCCCCAGGTAGGTGGGGCCCCACACGTCGTGCAGCAGCTGGCGCTGGCTGATCAGCTTGCCGGGGTTGCGTACCAGCACATCCAGCAGCTGCCACTCGGTGCGCGTGAGGTGCACGGTCTGGGTCGGGTCGTCGGTCAGGTGTGCGTTCAGGTCGGTCACATCGACCGTGTACCGGCCGATGTGAATCTCCGGCGTCGCGTCCGGCGAGGTCTTGCGCCGGGTGACGGCGCGGATGCGGGCCAGCAGCTCGTCCACGCTGAACGGCTTGGTGATGTAGTCGTCCGCGCCCGCGTCGAGCGCGTCGACCTTGTCCCGGCTGTCGGTGCGGCCGGACAGCACCACGATGGGTACCGGCGTCCAGGCGCGCAGGCTGCGGATGATCTGCGTACCGTCGATGTCGGGCAGGCCGAGGTCCAGCACGACGAGGTCGGGATGCTCGGTGCCGGCCGCCTGCAGGGCGGCCGTGCCGTCCGCGGCGGTGACCACCTCGTACTGGCGGGCGGTCAGGTTGATGCGCAGGGCGCGCAGGATCTGGGGCTCGTCGTCGACGATGAGGATCCGGGTCATGCTCTCGTGCTCTCCCCGCTGACAGGTCTCTCTGTGCTGATTGCCGGGACGGGGACGGATTCGGCCACCGGCTCGGATGTGATCGCAGGCTCAAATGGGGCAGCCGGCTCGGGCAGGGCGGCCGGGGTGAGCGCGGTGGCCCGCGGGGTGCCGGGCAGCCGCAGGGTCATGGTCAGCCCGCCGCCCGGCGTGGTCTCGGGCTCGAGAGTGCCGCCCATCGCCTCGGCGAGGCCCCGCGACAGCGCCAGGCCGAGGCCGACGCCGGTGTCGTTGTCGCGGTCGCCGACCCGCTGGAACGGCAGGAAGACCCGCTCGCGGTCGGCCACCGGGATGCCCGGGCCGTGATCGATGACGCGCACCTCGACGTGCCCGGCGTGCTCGCTGGCCGTGACGACCGGCGGCCGGGTGGGCGGGCTGTACTTCAGGGCGTTGGACAGCACGTTGGCCAGGATGCGTTCCAGCAGGGCCGGGTCGACGTTGATCTCGGCGAGGTCGTCCGAGATGTGGATGGCCACGTCATGGCCGGGCTGGCCCAGCCCGTCCACCGCCTTGGCGACCGCCTCGCCCACGCTCATCGGCTGCGGGGACATGCCCAGCGCGCCCGCCTGCAGCCGGCTCATGTCCAGCAGGTTCTCCACCAGGCGCACCAGGCGGTCGAGGGACTCGTCGGCGGTGGCCAGCAGTTCGTCCCGGTCGGTCTCGTCGAACACCACGTCGTGGCTGCACAGGCTGGTGACGGCGGCCTTCGCCGAGGCCAGCGGGGTACGCAGGTCGTGGCTGACCGCGGACAGCAGCGCGGTGCGCAGCTTGTCGGCCTCGGCCAGCGGCTTGACCGCGGCGGCCTGCTCGGTCAGCCGCTCGTGGCGCAGCGCGACGGCGGCCTGCGCGGCGAACGCCTCGACCAGGCGGCGGTCGGCCGCGGGCAGCGGGGCGCCGCGCAGCACCAGGGTGAGGTCCGGGTCGATCGGGATGTCGACCTCCCCCTCGGCGGGGGTCAGGCACGGCTTGTCGCCGACCGAGGCGGCCAGTCGCCACACCGCCGGGTCGTGGCGCTGCTGAGGGCTGGGCGGTGCGTCCGGCCGGCGCTCCAGCAGGCTCACGCCGGTGAACCCGAACGCCTCGCGGAGTTGGTCGAGCACCGCCGGCAGCGGGCGGGAGCCGCGCAGCACGCTGCCGGCGAGGGTGGACAGGGTCAGCGCCTCGGCGCGGGCGCCGGCCGCCTCGCGGGTGCGCCGGGCCGCGGAGTCGACCGTGGCGCTGACCGCTATCGCCATCGCCAGGAAGACGAACAGCGCGAGGATGTTCTCCCACTCGTCGATGGTCCACAGGTGTATCGGTGGGATGAAGTAGTAGTTCAGCAGCAGGAACCCGGCGATGGCCGAGCACACGGCCGGGTAGAGACCGCCGACCAGCGCCACGACCACCACCCAGGCGAGGAACAGCAGGATGTCGCTGGGCAGCGACAGGTCGGCGCGGACCTGGGCGAGCAGGAGCGTCAGCACCGGCAGGCCGACGGCGGCCAACGCGAACCCGACGCCTCGGCGCTGCCAGCCGAGCGCGCCGACCATGCTCACCCGGCCCCGGCCGCGCTTGACCTCCTCGTGGCTGACCAGGTGCACGTCGATGCTGCCCGACCCGGCGGTGGTGGTGACACCGACCCCGGGCGAGAAGACCTGGGCGAGGCGGCCCCGGCGGCTCGCGCCGAGTACCAGCTGGGTGGCGTTGACGCCACGGGCGAAGTCGAGCAGCGCGGTCGGGATGTCGTTGCCGATGACCTGGTGGTAGGTGCCGCCGAGGTTCTCCGCCAGGGTGCGCTGCCGGGCCAGGTTCGCCGGGTCGCTGCTGCCGGTCAGCCCGTCGCTGCGGGTGACGTGTACGGCGAGCAGGTCCGCGCCCTTGGAGCGGTCCGCGATCCGGGCGGCCCGGCGGATCAGCGTGTCGCCCTCGGGGCCTCCGGTCAGGGCGACCACCACCCGTTCCCGGGTCTCCCAGGTGGTGGTGATGTGGTGTTCTTCGCGGTACCGGTCGAGCTGGTCGTCGACCTTGTCGGCGACCCAGAGCAGGGCCAGTTCGCGCAGGGCGGTGAGGTTGCCGACCCGGAAGTAGTTGCCCAGCGCCGCGTCGACCTTTTCCGGCTTGTAGATGTTGCCGTGCGCCATCCGGCGGCGCAGCGCGTCGGGCGTCATGTCGACCAGCTCGATCTGGTCGGCGCCGCGGACGATCTCGTCGGGTACGGTCTCCCGCTGCGGTACGCCGGTGATCTCCTGGACGACGTCGTTGATGGACTCCAGGTGCTGGATGTTGACGGTGGTGATGACCGTCATACCGGCCTCGAGCAGCTGCTGGATGTCCTGCCAACGCTTGGCGTTGCGGGAGCCGGGCACGTTGGTGTGCGCCAGCTCGTCGACCAGGACCACCTCCGGCTGGCGGGCCAGCACCGCCTCGATGTCCATTTCGGCGAACACGCTGCCCCGGTAGTTGATGTCCCGGCGGGGAACCACCTCCAGGTCGCGCAGCATCGCCTCGGTGTGGGGCCGGCCGTGGGTCTCGACGTACCCGACGACCACGTCGGTGCCCCGGTCCCGGCGGCGGTGCCCCTCCTCCAGCATCTTGTAGGTCTTGCCGACACCGGGGGCGGCCCCGAGGTAAACGCGCAGCTGCCCTCTAGACACGACTGCTCTCCTTTACGCGGTGCCGCCCCCGATGAGCGGTTTGTTCAGCTCTGGTGGTACGGGTACAACTTGTCCAGCTGGAGGTTCATCTGCAGGACGTTGACGGCCGACTCGCCCATGAAACCCAGGGCCCGCCCGTCGGTGTACTGGCTGATGACCTTCTTAACGTTAGCCAGGGACGTGTCGCGCTCCCGCGCCACCCGGGGGGCCTGCAGGTCGGCGTACGCGACGCTGATCTGCGGGTCCAGGCCGGAGGCGCTGGCGGTCACCGCGTCGGCCGGCACGGCCGGGTTGGCCGGCGCGTTGCCGCGGATCGGGGTGACCACGCCCTTGGAGTAGTCCGCGCCGAACTGGGCGCATTCCACCTTCACGCCCTGATAGGTGGTGATGAACGGGGTGGTCGGGCAGGCCTGGTTGAGGCTGACCGCCCGGGTGACCGGGCCGGTCGCCCCGTTCTGGTGGAACACCGCGAGGACCGCGCCCACGCCGTCCGGGGTGCAGAACGGCCGGGAGCCGTCCACGCCCTCCAGCTTGCCGACGGCCAGGCTGCGCGAGCAGACCTGGGTCAGCAGGCTCTGGGTGCCGGTGTCGCCCTTGACGGACGGGTCGGGCAGCGTGTCCACGACACTCTCCGGCCCCAGGTTCGAGGCGCTGGACGACGTCGGGTCGTAGCCGTCGCCGGCCGCCGAGGGACGGGACTGGAAGTACTGGACCAGCGGGTTGCCGTCCTTGTCGGTGAACGACTGGCCGAGCAGGGCACTGCCGACCGTGGTGTCACCGACCTTGACCATCGAGCCGTCGGCGTTGTGCTTCAGGCCCGGTATCTGGGCCACCCCGGTGATGACGAGCGGATAGGCGATGCCGAGCACCACGGTGAGCACCAGCAGTGCCCGCAGCGCGGCGAGGTGTTGGGTAATCCAGGAAGGTAGACGCATCAGTGAATCCCGGGAATGAATTGGATGATCAGGTCAATGATCTTGATGCCGACGAACGGCGCCACGATGCCGCCGATGCCGTAGATCCACAAGTTGCGCCGCAACATGGCGGACGCGGTGGACGGCCGGTAGCGCACGCCGCGCAGGGCCAGCGGGATCAGCACCACGATGATGATCGCGTTGAAGATGACCGCGGACAGGATCGCCGAGACCGGGCTGTGCAGCCGCATGATGTTGAGCTTGTCCAGGCCCGGGTAGATCGCGGCGAACATGGCCGGGATGATCGCGAAGTACTTCGCGATGTCGTTGGCGATGCTGAACGTGGTCAGCGCACCCCGGGTGATCAGCAACTGCTTGCCGATCTCCACGATCTCGATCAGCTTGGTCGGGTCGGAGTCCAGGTCGACCATGTTGCCGGCCTCTTTGGCCGCCGAGGTACCGGTGTTCATCGCCACCCCGACGTCGGCCTGCGCCAGCGCGGGAGCGTCGTTGGTACCGTCGCCGGTCATCGCGACCAGCTTGCCGCCCTCCTGCTCCTTCTTGATCAGAGCCATCTTGTCTTCGGGCTTGGCCTCGGCGAGGAAGTCGTCCACGCCGGCCTCCTCCGCGATCGCCCGCGCGGTCAACGGGTTGTCACCGGTGATCATCACCGTGCGGATGCCCATCCGGCGCATCTCGTCGAAGCGCTCCCGCATGCCCTGCTTGACGACGTCCTTGAGGTGGATGACGCCCAGCGCGCGGGCCGGCTGGCCCTCCCG
Source organism: Rugosimonospora acidiphila (assembly GCF_039543385.1). Taxonomy (NCBI): domain Bacteria; kingdom Bacillati; phylum Actinomycetota; class Actinomycetes; order Micromonosporales; family Micromonosporaceae; genus Rugosimonospora; species Rugosimonospora acidiphila. The sequence goes on along the minus strand of NZ_BAABJQ010000025.1, from coordinate 141,241 downwards.
CCACTCGGCCACCACCAGCGGCGTGCCGCCGGAGGCGGAGATGCCGTCGACGACCGGACCGACCTCATCGCTGGGGTGGCCGCCGTTGTCGCGTACCCACTTCATCACCGCGGCCGCGGCACCCTTGCGGATGCTGCGCACCCCACTGTCTTCCGACAGGTCGACGCCGGACATCCGGGTCTGCGCGGTGAACGGCACCCACGTGGCGTAGTTCAGCTCGCCCGCGGTGCGCTCGCGCAGCCCGTACTCGGACTTGGCGAACACCACCACCGAGCGCCCTTCGGGCGTCTCGTCGGCGAGGCTGGACAGTTGCGCCGCGTCGGCCAGTTCGCCCGGCGCCACGCCCTCGACCGGTACGAACTCGCTGGCCTGCCGGTTGCCCAGGGTGATGGTGCCGGTCTTGTCCAGCAGCAGGGTGTTCACGTCTCCGGCCGCCTCCACGGCCCGGCCGCTCATGGCCAGCACATTGCGCTGCACCAGGCGGTCCATGCCGGCGATGCCGATCGCCGACAGCAGCGCGCCGATCGTGGTCGGGATCAGGCAGACCACCAGCGACACCAGCACGATGCCGGTGACGCCGTGCGAGTCCAGCGCCTGGGTGTTCGGAGCGAACGCCTGGACGCCCTTGGAGAAGATGGCCAGCGGCTGCAGGGTCGCGACCGCCATCAGGAAGATGATGGTCAGCACGGCCAGCAGGACGTTCAGCGCGATCTCGTTCGGCGTCTTCTGCCGGTTCGCGCCCTCGACCAGAGCGATCATCCGATCGATGAAGCTCTCCCCCGGCTTCTGCGTGATCTTCACGACGATCCGGTCGGACAGCACCTTGGTGCCGCCGGTGACCGCGCTGCGGTCGCCGCCGGATTCCCGGATGACCGGGGCCGACTCACCGGTGATCGCCGACTCGTCCACGCTGGCGATGCCCTCGACCACGTCCCCGTCGCCGGGGATGATCTGGCCGGCCTCCACGACCACGAAGTCGTTCTGCTGCAGTTGCGGCGCCGGGACCTGCTCCTCGCGCAGCGAGGTGGCACCCGGCTGCCAGCCGGTCAGCCGCCGGGCGACGGTGTCGGTCTTGGCCCGGCGCAGCGCGTCGGCCTGCGCCTTGCCCCGGCCCTCGGCGACCGCCTCGGCCAGGTTCGCGAACAGCACGGTCAGCCACAGCCACACCGTGATCAGCCACGCGAACACCGTCGAGTGGCCGATGGCCAGGATGGTGGTGAAGATCGAACCGATCTCCACGATGAACATCACCGGGTTACGCCACAGCGTGTACGGGTTCAGTTTGCGGAACGCGTCCGGGGTCGATTTCAAGAGTTGCTTGGGGTCCAGCAGGCCGCCCGAAATCCGGCGCGGTCCGCCGCCGGAGGGTTGTGTTGCCGCCGGCGCCTTCCCCATTGTGGTGACAGCCATGTGTCTTCCTTGACGAATTCGGGTGGTCAGTGGACGCCTTCGGCCAACGGGCCGAGGGCGAGCGCGGGCAGGTAGGTCAGCAGGACCACGATCAGCGTCACGCCGACGAGCATGCCGACGAACAGCGGCTGAGTGGTCTTGAGCGTGCCGGTCGATTCGGGGGTGGCCTTCTGTTTGGCCAGCGAACCGGCCAGGCCCATGACGAACACGATCGGCAGGAACCGCCCGAGCAACATGCACAACCCGAGCGCGGTGTTGAACCACGTGGTGTTGGCCGACAGCCCACCGAACGCGGACCCGTTGTTGTTGGACGCTGAGGTGAACGCGTACAGCACCTCGGAGAGGCCGTGCGCGCCCGAGTTCAGCATCGAGGCCCGCTCACCGGGCAGCGCCATCGCGATCGCGGTACCGACCAGCACCAGCATGGGTGTGGTCAGGATGTACAGCGAGGCGAACTTGACCTCACGCGAACCGATCTTCTTGCCCAGGTACTCCGGGGTACGCCCGACCATCAGACCGGCCACGAACACCGTGATGATCGCGAGGATCAGGATGCCGTACAGGCCGGAACCGGTACCGCCCGGCGCCACCTCACCCAGCATCATGTTCGCGATCGGCACGCCGCCGCCCAGGGCGGTATAGGAGTCGTGGAACGAGTCCACCGCACCCGTGGAGGTCAGCGTCGTCGCGGCCCCGAAGGTCGCCGAGTTCAACACGCCGAACCGGGTCTCCGTGCCCTCGGTCGCCGAGCCCACCGCCATCGGCACCGTGCCGTGGTGCACGCCCTGCAGCACGTTCAGCACGACGATGCTGCCGACCGCCATGATGGCCATCGCCGACACCAGTGCGTAGCCCTGCTTGTTGCTGCCGACCATCCGGCCGAACGTGCGCGGCAGCGAGAACGAGACCACCAGGAGCAGGAAGATCTCCAGCCAGTTGGTCCAGGTGCTCGGGTTCTCGAACGGGTGCGCGCTGTTGGCGTTGTAGAAGCCACCGCCGTTGGTACCCAGTTCCTTGATGGCCTCCTGGCTGGCCACCGGTCCGCCGGTGACGTGCTGGGTGCCGCCTGCCAGGGTGGTGAGGTCGTGCCCGGCGGACAGGTTCTGGATGGCTCCGCCGGCGATCAGCACGATCGCGGCGATGACGGCCATCGGCAGCAGGATCCGGATGCTGATCCGGACCAGGTCGACCCAGAAGTTGCCCAGTTGGTTGGTCATCTTGCGGGCGAAGCCGCGCACCAGGGCGACCGCCACCGCGACGCCCACCGCCGCGGACACGAAGTTCTGCACCGACAGGCCGGCCATCTGCACCAGGTGGCCCATCGTCGACTCACCCGAGTACGCCTGCCAGTTCGTGTTGGTCACGAAGCTGACCGCGGTGTTCCAGGACAGCGACGGCCCGACGTTGGTGAAGCCCAGCGACAGCCACAGGTGGCTCTGCACGCGCTGGAACAAATAGAGGAACAGGATGGAGATGACCGAGAAGGCCAGCACACTACGGGCGTACACGCCCCAGGACTGCTCTCCTTCGGGGTTGACGCCGATCACGCGGTAGATGCCGCGCTCGACTCGGGAGTGCCGGGTCGGGTTGATGACCCGGTACATGTAGTCGCCGAGCGGTTTATAGACCACCGCGAGGGCGACCAGCAGTGAGGCGATGAAAATTACGCCTGCGACCGTGTCGTTCATCTAGAACCGCTCCGGGAACAGTAGTGCCACCACGAGAAATACGCTCAACACGATCGCCAGGATCAGCCCGGCAATATTCGCGGCGCTCACGCCGCCTCCTCGCTTCGCTCGGACGCGCCGTGAGGCACGAGCGCGCTGACTTCTTGGTTCGCTCGCTGACGCTCGCTCACGCCGCCTCCTCGCTTCGCTCGGACGCGCCGTGAGGCACGAGCGCGCTGACTTCTTGGTTCGCTCGCTGACGCTCGCTCACAGGCGCTCCACCGCCTTCACGACCAGCGCCAGGAGGCCGAACAGCCCCACGGTCAACAGCACGAACCACAGATCAGGCATCGCGCCTGTCCTCCTCATAGATATGTGCCACCAGAGCCTGCAATTCGGCCTCGGTGCGCCAGCGCGTTCGCAGCCCATGGATCTGGACCCGGGCCTCGCCCAGAGCGAGGCCGAGCGCACCCGCCATCACCAGCAGCACCGCCCGGTACAGGTCGGACGAACCGTGCCAGGACAGTTCACCGAACCGATCGACCAGGAACCCATTGACGACCAGCCAGCCCAGCAGGGCCACCGGTCCCAGCGCCAGGTGGTCGACGGTCATCGCGGCGAACAGACCCACCGCGACGGCCACCACCGCGAACCGCCAGCCGGTGTACGCCACCGGAATCAGGGATGCGACCACCACGCCGGCGAGAACCATCACGGCACCGACGCCTAAATTGATCCCCACCGGGGTACGGTCGCCCGTGTCCGATTGGACGGACGGCCGAGGGCCATCCGGCTTCATCAACACGACTTACTCCTGATGAACGCGAGTTACGATCCGCTCTGGATCGCGGATGGAAGTACAGTCGGAGCGCAAGTCCCCCGGTAGATGTCATGACGGAAAAACAACAGCGAGCCCCCCGTTCTTGACGATTTCTTCACGGCGAGGCCCGGAATGCGCCCTGGCGCCAGGCATGCGTGGTTGAACCGGGACCACACAGTGGCCTACGGGTGACAGCGGGTGTCGGGGTGCCGGGTTTCAGCGGCCGGAGCAGCGGCCCAGCGGCCGGAACGGTAGCCTAGCGGCGGCGCGAGGGCAGGCCGAACAGCTCCTTGAAGAACCGGCTCGCCTCGGAACCGAACGGGTCGTCGGTCACCAGGTAGGTCCAGGTGGCGCTCGGCCGCACCAGCCCGGCATCGGCCAGGTCCCAATCGTCGCCGGTCAGCTCGACGGAGTCGAAGGTGTCGAGGGTGCGCCGGTCGGCGTCGGCGAACAGGGCGCGGAAGGCCGGCACGGCGCACCGGTGGAACTCGTCGAGCGGGTCAAGCCGCCCCAGTACCCTCAGGTGCACGCCCTCGCGCACCTCCGACAGGTACGCCAGGTGCTCCGCCCAGCAGCGGTCGAGATGGTACAGCGCGATGGCCCGGACCGCGTCGCCCACCACCGTGGCGCCGACCCGCTCACATGCCGACGCGTACCGCGGCTGCCGGTGCGCGAGCAGCAACCGGGCGGCGGCGTCGGTGCACAGCAGCTCCTCCCGGCGCGCCGCCAATGCCCGGCGCTGCCGCTCGATGAGGTAGCCGTAGCGCCAGGTGTTGCGGTGCAGCTCGGCGTTGCTCCCCTCGGCCACCCGCTGAGCGTGGGCGATCAGGCGGTGCACCTTCGGCTGGCGGATCCGGCCACGCTCGTCGCCGTGTGCCCGCTCACGCGCCCGCGATATCGCCTCGCCCGCGTGGGTCTGCGGCAGGGCGTCGTCCAGGCTCACGAAGAACACCGACCGGCCCGGGTCGCCCTGCCGCCCGGCCCGCCCGCGCAGCTGCGCGTCGACCCGGCCGCTGTCGTGCCGCCCGGTACCGATGATGTACAACCCGCCGAGCGCGGCCACCAGGCTCCGGTCGGCCTCGTTCCCGCCACCGAGCCGGATGTCGGTGCCCCGGCCCGCCATCTGGGTGGACACGGTCACCGCGCCGACGCTGCCGGCCCGCGCCACGATGGCGGCCTCCGCCGCGTCGTTCTTCGCGTTGAGCACCGTGCACGCGACGCCGCGGGCCCGCAGGTCCACGGCCAGCCGCTCGGACTCGTCGACGTCGAGGGTGCCGATCAGCACCGGCCGGCCGGTGGCGTGAGCCGCGGCCACCTCGTCCAGCAAGGCGGCGTGCTTGTCCTCGGCGTCACGGTAGACGCGGTCCGGCTCGTCCACCCGGACGCACGGGCGGTTGGGCGGGATCACGGCGACCTCCAGCCCGTAGAACTCGCGCAGCGCCTCGCCCACCGCGGCGGACGTCGCGCTCATGCCGCAGCGGGTCGGGTACTGGCCGATCAGCGCCTGGACGGTGATGGTCGCGAGCACCTCGCCCTGGGCGGAGAGCGTCAGGCCCTCCTTGGCCTCCACGGCCGCCTGCAGCCCGTCGGGCCACCGGCGGCGCAGCGCGACCCGGCCCCGGAACTCGTCCACCAGCTCCACCGCGCCGTCGCGCACGATGTAGTCCACGTCGCGGTGCAGCAGCTCGCGGGCGTGCAGCGCGAGGTTGACCGCGGTCAGCTGGGGCAGCTGGTCCACGGCGTACAGGTTGGTGACGCCGAGGGCCGCCTCGACCACGCGCAGGCCGGCCTCGGTGAGGTGTACGGCGCGGCCGTCCTCGAGCCGCTCGAAGTCGCGGCCCGGGCGCAGCCGGCTGACGATGACCGCGGCGCGTTGGGCGAGGTCGTCGGCGCCGGTCACGCTGCCCGCGACGACCAGCGGCACCCGGGCCTCGTCCACAAGGATCGAGTCGGCCTCGTCCACGACGACCGTTGCCAACGGCCGCTGCACCCGGTCCCCGGGCGTCACGCACAGTCCGTCGCGCAGGTAGTCGAAACCGACCTCGCTGGCCGACACGTAGGTGACGTCGCAGCCGTACGCGTCCCGCCGTTCGTCGGGAGAGGACCGTTCGGTCACCCACCCCACCCGCACCCCGAGCGCCCGGTACACCGGACCCATCCACTCGGCGTCGCGCTGGGCGAGGTAGTCGTTGACGGTCAACACGTGCACCGGCGCGCCCCGGCGCGCGTAGCCGAACGCGGCGATCGTCGCCGCGAGGGTCTTGCCCTCGCCGGTGGCCATCTCGGCGACGTGCCCGGCCAGCATCGCCAGCGCCCCGGTGAGCTGCGCATCGTACGGGCGCTGGCCGAGACCTCGGCGGGCCGCCTCACGGCCCAGGGCGCAGATCCCCACCCGGTCGTCCGGCGCGACCACCATCGCCGCGGCGGCCAGCTCGACGTCGCCCAGCGCGGCCAGCGCCTGCTCCCGGGCCTCGATGGCGCTCAGGGCCCGCGCCAGCGCGGCGGTATCGACGACTGTTCCCGGCCGCTCGATCAGACGGTCCAGCCCGGCTCTGATCCCCATGCCGAACAACGGTAGCCGCTACCACCGGTGAAACCGACTTTTGCGGCAGTCGTAAACGCATTTGACGGATCGTCGTACCACTGGGGGATGATCGGACCACTATGGCTTTCACCCCTTACCGCGAGGTGCTCCGCCTACCGGGCGTTCGCAACCTGTTCCTCCTCGGACTCTTTGCCCGCATTCCACCGACCACCGTGGGCATCACCCTGACCCTGCGCGTGGTCAACGCCCTGCACCACAGCTACGGCGCCGCGGGGCTGGTCACCGCCGCCTTCACCGTCGGCGCCGCGCTCGGCTCGCCGCTGGCCGGCCGGTTCATCGACCGCCGGGGCGCCCGGCCGGTGGTCGCGACCACCACCCTGGTCCAGGCCGGCTGCTGGGCCATCGCGCCGCTGCTGGGATATTCGGGGCTGCTGGCCGTGGCGGTGCTCGCCGGGCTGTTCAGCGTGCCGGTCCAGGGCCTGCTGCGGCAGTCCCTGTCCGCGATGGTGCCCGAAAAGCACCGCCGGCCGGCGTTCGCCCTCGACTCCATGGCGGTCGAGCTGTCCTTCATGATCGGACCGGCCGTCGCGGTCGCCCTGGCCACCACGGCGGGCACCGGGCCCGCCATAGCGGTGATCGGCGCCGGCGTGACGGTCTGCGGGGTACTGCTGATCGTCATGAACCCCCCGGTGCGGGCCGATCACGAGGCCGGAGCCGGGGACGCCGTACCCCGGCGCGCGTGGGTCGGCCCGCCGCTGATCGCCATCCTGATCGCCGGCTGCGCCGCGACGTTCATCCTCAGCGGCGCCGACCTGAGCATCGTGGCGACGCTGCGCCAGGCCGGGGCCACCTCGCTGACGGGCCTGGTGTTCGCGCTGTGGTGCCTGTATTCGCTGGCCGGCGGGCTGGTCTACGGCACCCTGCGCCGCACGGTCCCGGTGCTGGTGCTGGTGGTCGGGATGGGCGTGCTGACCGTACCCGTCGGATTCGTACCGAGTTGGCAGCTGCTGTGCCTGACGCTGATCCCGTGCGGGGTGCTGTGCGCCCCCAGCCTCGCGTCCGCCAACGACGCGCTGAGCCGACTGGTCCCGGCCCAGTCGCGCGGGGAGGCGATGGGGCTGTTCAGCGCGGCGATGACCGCCGGCACCAGCCTGGGCGCGCCGTTCGCCGGGTTTGTGGTTGACCAAGCGGGTGCCCGGGGGTCGTTCGCCGCGGCCGGCGCGGTCGGGGCGGCCGCCGCCCTCGCCGCGTACGCGGCGGCCCAGCGGCGCAGCCGCGCGCTGGCCACCGCCGAGCCGGCGCTGGAGGCCGGCCTGTCCCGCCGGGGGTAGGGGCGGGCCCCGTCGCGTCTCCGCGGTCAGACCGTGCCGCCGGCCGTGTGGGCCGTCGAGCGCCGGGTGTCCACGTTGCCGGTCATGGCGTCGAGGATGCCGGGCAGTTCCGCGATTCGCCGCGCCAGGCGCTGGCGAGACAGGCGACATTCCTCGATAGGCCCCATTGACCGAGGTCTCACCTCGCGGGTGAGATGTACTCATGACCGCGATCGTGGGACTCGTTCATCAGGGTGCCGTGTTCATCGGCGGCGACAGCGCCGGGGTCTCAGACTGGAACCTGGCCGTACGCGCCGACGCCAAGGTGTTCCGGAAAGACATGTACCTGTTTGGATTCACCACGTCTTTCCGCATGGGTCAGTTGATCCGCTACTCGTTACAGCTGCCCGACCCGGAGGGTGACCTGGTCGGCTTCATGGCGACCAGGTTCGTAGACGCGCTTCGGGATTGCCTGAAGTCGGGAGGATGGGCCAAAAAGGAGAACGACCGGGAGGAGGGCGGGACGTTCCTCGTCGGTGTTCGCGGCCGACTCTTCGCGGTCTACGACGACTATCAGTTGAGCATGCCGGCGGACGGCTTCGCCGCGGTCGGCTGCGGGGATCAGGTCGCCCTCGGCGCGCTGTATGCCACCGCCGACACCGGAATGAAGCCACGCAAGCGGATTAAGGTCGCCCTCAGCGCGGCAGAGCGGTTCAGTGCCGCCGTGCGGAGCCCCTTCGTGTGCATGTCCATCAAACGATAGTTGGCCGGCGTCCCGGAGGACGGTCTCGGCGTGGTCGCGCGCCCGAAGCAGGCTGGGTATCACGGCCAGGTCGGAGGGGTCAGTGGCGACAGACGCGGAGCACGAGGTCCTGCCAGCCCCGGGCGAGGTGCTGTTCGCCCCGATCCACCGAGTGGTCGAGGTCGGCCGACAAGTAGAGCAGGAGCGGGCCGTCGAGGGCGGCGGTGAGCTGGATGGCGAGCAGGTCGAGGTTGGCGGGCCCGAGGTCGAGCTGCGCCAGCAGCATCCGCATGAGGAACCGGACTCGGGCCTGGCCGTAGGCCCGCACCCGGACAACCCGCCGCCGCGACCGCCCGGTCCCGGCGGCGGCCCGGTCGCGGCGCACCGCGCCGAAGCCGCGCCGCCGCCGGGTCCGGGGAAAGCTCGGCGCTGCCGAACTGGCTCGCTCAGGTGTTCGTCAGGGCGCGGTCGAGCAGAGGGAGCAGTCGATCCCAGTGGCGCCGCAGCGCGGAGGGGTTGAAGGCGTCGGTGTCGGACATGGTGAAGCCGTGGATGGTGCCGGGGTAGATCTCGATGGTGTGGCCGACACCCGCGGCATCCAGGGCCCGGTTGAGCTCGCCGATGGCCGAGGGCGACAGGTCTCCCTCGGCGAGGCCGAGGTGGACCTGGGCGGTGAGCTTGGGGACGAGGCGATGCGGGCTGTCGGGCGCCTGGGTAACCAAGAAGCCGGGGTGGAATCCGGCGACGGCGGCCACCCGGTCGGGATGGGCTGTTGCGGTGCGCATCGCCAAGGCGGCACCGACGCAGTAGCCGATCACGGCGACCGGTCCGGCGCTGGCCTCGGGCTGGGTGGTGAGGAACCCGAGGTACGCGTCGGCGTCGCGCAGGATCCGTTCGGTCGTGTGCGCCTCGATCAGGGGCATCAGCGCAGCGATGATCGCGGGCCGGATCTCTTCTCCGATGTGCTCGGGAAGTTCGACCACCGGTGCTGGGCCGTGCCGGTAGTAGAGGTTGGGGACCAGCACGTAGTACCCGTGCCCGGCCAGTTCGCGGGCCCTCTGCTCCAGCGCGGGCCGCACGCCGAAGGCGTCCGGGTACAACAGCACCGCTGGGTGCCGCCGGCCGTGGTCGGGGAAGGCGGCGAACGCGTCCGCCCGGCCGTCCGGGGTGGGAATCTGCAGCGTCTTGGTGGGCACGAATTCTCCTGTCGTGGTTGAGGTGTAGAGCCTGTGGTCAACACGACGGAGGCGGAGCCCGCGCGGGGCAGGATCCTCGATCGAACAGCGGGCCCGCAACGGCCCGTACGGCGCTCAGCGGAGCACCGGGTCACCGATCCGTGCGTGGCGCAATGCCGTCCCGGGAGTCATCGCCGCACAGAATAGACCATCGAACAAGGCCGGCGGCGGCTGCTGGGCGATGGCATACCGGCGACACCGATGGGAGCGGCGGGAGACGTGCGCCACATCCGCGGCCTCGCGCACAGGCCTTCGCCTGGACAAACCTCGCGCGGCACCAGGGTTTTGAGCCGGCCTGGACCGCGCACCCAGCTTGCACGCACCGAACTCACAGCTACTCGCGCCAGAGTTGCGCGATGCCAGTACGACCGACTCGACGCGATCTGATCATGGGTGGCGCGGGCCTGGCGGCCGCGGCGGCGGTCGGGGGCCTCGATCTCGCGCTCACCTCGGACTCGGCCCCAAAGCCGGCCAAGCCTGCCCCCGCGGTGCGCAACTACCTGTCCCGCACCGACCTGCGGCCACCGGTGATCTCGGTGAAGGTGGTGAACGGCGTGCTCGCCCCCGGGCTCCTGCTGGTCACTCCCAGCCCGCCGAGCGGGCAGCACGGCCCGATGATCGTGGACGAGACCGGCGAGGTGGTGTGGTTCCAGCCGGCGCCGTCCGGCCAGACCGCCACCAACTTCCAGGTGCAGACCTACCAGGGCGAACCGGTGCTGACCTGGTGGCAGGGCAAGCAGATCAGCGGGTACGGCAATGGCGAGTACGTCATCATGGACAGCAATTACCACGAGATCACCCGGCTGTCGGGCGGCCCCGGCAACGTCGACCTGCACGAGTTCCAGCTCACCTCGGCCGGCACCGCGCTGTCGACCAACTATCAGCAGAACGGCAGCCTGCTCGATTGCTTCGTCCGCGAGGTGGATGTCGCCACCGGGCGTGAGCTGATGCGGTGGCGGGCCAGCGACCACGTGTCGCTGTCCGACTCGTACCAGCCCCGTCCGAAGCCGGGCGCCGGCCCCTGGGACTTCTTCCACGTCAACGCGGTGGCCGTCGACAGCACGGACAACAACCTGCTCATCTCCAGCCGGCACCTGTGGACCGTGTTCAAGGTGCACCGGCAGACCGGCGAGGTGCTCTGGCGGCTGGGCGGCAAGCGTAGCGACTTCACCATCGCCGACGACGCCCGGTTCCACTGGCAGCACGACGTGCGCCGGCGCAGCGACGGCAAGCTGAGCGTCTTCGACAACGGGTACGGCGCGACGCAGAACGAGAAGCAGTCGCGCGGACTGATCCTCGACCTGAACGAGAGCGCGCACACCGTCAGCCTGCACCGGCAGCTGGTGCACCCCAACGCCCTGCTGGTGCAGACCCAGGGCAGCGTGCGGGAGCTGCCCGGCAACGCGTCCTTCGTCGGTTGGGGCCAGCTGCCGTACTTCTCCGAGTACGCGGCCGATGGCTCGCTGCGCTACGACGCGCAGTTGCAGGGCGGCAGCTACTCGTACCGCGCCTTCCGGTTGGACTTCCAGGGCATGCCCACCGACAACCCGGCGGTGGCCGTCACCCGGGGCACGGGTGAGCGCCAGGACGACGAGATGACCGTCCACGTCAGCTGGAACGGCGCCACCCAGGCGGCCCGTTGGGTGGTGCGCACCGGCGCCAGCAAGGACGCGCTGACCGCGGTCGCGCTGGCGCACCGGTCCGGCTTCGAGACGCCGATCCGGGTCGCCCGGCAGGACTACTTCGCCATCGACGCCCTGGACTCGTCCAACCAGGTACTGGGCAGCACCTCCCCCATCGCGGTGTCCTCGGTGCTGCGGGCGTAGCACCCGGGGACCGCGCGGCGCGCGGCCCAACACTTGCGCGCAGCCCAACACTCGCGCGCGGGGGCCAGGGGGTCGGGCGGGCGGAGTTCGGCGGCTCGAGGGTTGGGGTAGGTCAAGGATTCGGGCGGCTCAACGGTTCGGGCGGCTCAACGGTTCGGGCGTAAGCCGGCGCGGGCTGGTCCGTGGACGGGCGCGCCGGCTCGCCCGGTCACTCCTCGGGGCCCTGCGCGTCGTGCGTCACGCGGCGGGTCCGCTCGGTGTGGTCCCGCATGATGCTGGCCGCGCGGTCCTGGTCGCCGTCCGCGATGGCGCGGATCAGCTCGGCGTGCTCGTCCCACGACGAACTGCCTCGGGACGCCGCCACCGGCGTGAAATACCAGCGCACGCGGCGATCCACCAGCCGGGACAGCTCGGTGAGCACCGTGTTGTCGCCGATGTCCATCACGTAGGCGTGCAGCGCGGCGTTCGCGCCGACCATCTGCTCCAGATCCTGGACGGCGAGCGCCTTCTTGCCCGTGTCCCACAGCTGCCACAGGTGGGCGATGTCCTCGTCGGTGCGCTGCGCGGCCGCCCGCCGGGCAGACTCGGCCTCCAGCAGCGTGCGGACCGCGAGCAGGTCGTCCGCCTCCTTCTCGGTCGGCGAGTGGACGAACGCGCCCTGCCCGGGGCGCAGGTCGACCCAGCCCTCGGAGTGCAGCTGCTGGAACGCCTCACGAACCGGCTGGCGGCTGACGCCCAGCATCTCCGCCAATTCGCCCTCGCCGAGGTGCTCGCCGGGCTTGAGGGAACGACTGATGATCAGTTCAACGAGCGCGTCGAACACGGCCTGCCGGAGGGGGGCGGGCCGGGCGACGGGACCCCGGACGGCTCGGATGCCCGCGGATTTGTCAGCAGCGGCCGTCACACCCGCAGACGACTTCCTACCGTCTCTCATAGATCCAACCCTAATAATCGATACCCGGGACTCGTCCCCGGACTATTGTCTTCAATATTATGCCTACCGCCCCTCCAAACGGCGTACTAGGAACGAAACAGCTCTCGCGCGCCGCGCTTCTCGCGCAGTGCCCGCTCGTCCACTAACCAGGCTCTTCAAGCCATTCCCGCCGCCTTGCCCAAATACCGATTGGGCGTATACAGTCTACCATATGTTGGCTACGCAGTCGGGCTACGCTCCTCTGGTTCCCGCGAGTCAAGCCGACCGTTTTCGTCGCCTCGATGTCCTGCCTCCGGATGAGGCCCTGCCGTCGCTCGAAGACGTCGGCAGATGACCCGCTGGCGACCATGCCGCGCACATCCGGTCCGGATGTCGGGGCAGGAATAGACAACCTTAGCGCCCGGACCGATCCGCGTGCGGCGAGAGGGTGATGGACGCCTCAACGCCGAGGCATGGTCCCGCCCCGGCACGAATTCTCTCGTCGACCCCCCGCGCGGACCTAGCAGATTGCGAGCCGCCCAGTGACCCAGACACCAGCCAAGGACACGGTGGTGGTCAGCGCACCCCTGTCCGCGGGACTGCGTACCCGCGACGGGCTGATGATCGCCCTGACCCTCCTGACCGGTGCCACCGATGCCACGACGTTCATCAAGCTGGGCAACGTTTTCACGAGCGTGATGACCGGCAACATGGTTCTGATGGGGCTGTCCATCGGGCGGGGCGACGTGTCGGCGTTCGGCCACGCCGCGCTGGCCGTGGTGTCCTACATCGCCGGCACCATCGCCGGATCCCGGATCGTGGGTAAGCCCCGGGACGACGACCCGATCTGGCCGCTGGCGCTGACCGTGGCCCTGCTCGTCGAACTCGCCCTGTTCGTGGGGGTCGCGTGCGGCTGGTGGGCGGGTCACTCGGGTCCGACGGGCGTGTTGCAGACTGTCCTGCTCATCTTCAGCACCCTGGCGCTGGGCATCCAGAGCAGCGCGATCCTCAGGCTCAACGTGTCCGGGCTGTCCACCACGTACCTCACCGGCACCCTCACCACCGTGGTGCACTCGCTCGTCCTGCGCCGCCGTGCGCAGGGCAACGGCCGGTCGATCGGGGTGCTCTGCGCGCTGGTTCTGGGTGCGGCGCTCGGCGGGCTGCTGGCCATCCAGGTGCCCGCCGCCGCACCGGCCGTGCCGCTGGTGATCCTGGTAGGCGTGATAGTCAGCGCGCAGACGGTCCTCAACCGCTGAGCCGCTCCCCGGCCCCGAAGTGGCCCCGCCCCGTTGGGGCGGGGCCACTTCGCTTTTCCCGGCAGAGCCCCGGGCCGCTCCCCCGCCCCGCAAGGGGCGATCCCCGTGCCGGGCAAAGGGCTATCCCCTCGCACGGCAAGGACGATCCCCTCGCACGGCAAGGACGATCCCCTGGCGCGGCAAGGACGGTCCCCTCAGGTGGCGAGGACGGCCCCCTTGACTGGTGAGGACGGTCCCTCGCGTGGCGAGGGAGGCTGCCCTCGCCGGGCGAGGGACGCGCCCTTTGTCGAATGGGGAGGCGGCCCACACCCATCGCGGGTCATCCACTGCCCCGGCTCCTCAGCGGTGACAACGGATGCCGCGCTGTAGGCCCGCGGGCCTACAGCCTCGATGCCGTGCCGCGCCAACGGTTGACGGACCACCCGACGATGGCCGGAGCCCGCGGTGAGCCCGCTGGTTCCGGCCGCACCCGCCCGGCGCACACGCCTGCGGACAAACAGATCCGCCCCCTCGCCGTGGGGTGTGACGTCCACGGCAAGGGGGCGGGGTGCGGGCGGTGCAGTCCCGCACCGGTTGGGGTGCGTTACAAGGTGATCTGCGGCAGGTAGACGATGTGCGCGAACTTCAACGCCTCGTAGGTCAACAGCCACATCCCGGCCGCGGACAGCACGGAGAACACCGCGCGGAACATCAGGGTCTTGATGAACCGCCGGGTGCAGGTCATGCCGTACGCGAGACAGAACGCGGGGATCCCCCACAGGAAGCCGAACACGAAGCACACCGCGACCAGAGCGAACAGCCACACGAACGTCATGAACTCACGGGTGTACTGGCCGTGCCGGCCCCACGCGTTCTCCCGGATGGCGGCGATGCCCCCGGGCGCCACCGCGGTGGCCAGGGCGGGCTGCGCCCCGAGCGTGCCCTGCGGCCCGTTGGCGACCGCGCTCAGCACCGAACCCCGCCGACCACCCACGAGCACCGGTTCGGGCTCCGGCACCGGCGCGGCCTCGGATCCGCCGTCCGGGGCGTCCGACGGCGCCTCGGCCATGCCGGACGGGGCGTTGCGGGCGCCCCGCCACAGCACGTAGCGGCGGATGTCGTTGGGCAGCTGGATGATCGCCGGGATCGCGACCAACACCCCACCGATGATGGGCATCAGCTTGGTCGCGAGGTCGTACTGCTGCCAGCCGTAGACGACGAAGAACACCGACAGCGCGATCAGGATGCCGGTCATGATGACGCTGAGCAGCGGGAACCGGACATCGCGCCGGATCTGGTCGCGGGCCACGGCGATCCGCCGCTGCGGATCATCGATGTGGGTGAGCGTCGATGCCAGCGTGGCGGTCGCCCTGCGGCTCTCCAGCCGGATCTGTACGACCTTGACGACCAGCACCAGGATCGCGATCAGGAAGATGACGTCGGCCGCCGGGCGCGCGGTGAGGAACGAGAACCCCGAGTACACGTTGTGCGTGAGGTAGACGTTGTTCTCGAAGGTCGGACCGAGCACCAGGCCTATGACGAACGACGCGAGCGAGTACCGCAGCCGTCTCAACAGCAGCCCGAGGATGCCGAAGACGAAGACCTCGTAGACGGTGAAGTACTCGACGCTGGCCAGGAACGGGCCGAGCACCGCGAGCGCGAGGATGAACGGCACCAGGATCGGACCCGGCACCTTCGTCACCCGGGCCAGGATCGGCGCGATGATGACGCCGATGATGGTGCCCAGGATGCCGGACAGCGCGAGGATCCAGACCATCTCGTACGGCAGGCTCGGGTAACTGGTCGAGAAGCCGTACCCGGTCTTGATGCCCTTGATGGTCAGCGCGGCGATGAACAGCGAACCGCCGACGCTGCCCGGGATGCCCAGGCCGATGATCGGCACCAGGCTTCCCGCCTCCTTGGCCAGCGAGGAGCCCTCCGGCGCGATGATGCCCTCGGCGAGGCCGGTGCCCCACTGCCCCTTGCGTTTGCGCACGGTCTGCTGGGCGATGCCGTACGACATGAAGTTCGCGGCGAAGCCACCGATGCCCGGCACGATCCCGGCCAGCGAACCGACCAGGCCGGACTGGAGGAGCAGCAGCTTGTGACGGAAGGTCTCGGCGATGCCGCCGAGGACCTGCCGGCCGAAGCTGCCACCCAGCTCGATCTGTTGCGCCGGGCCGACATCCTTGCCGGTCATGTCCTGTTTAGAGGTCGTGGTGGCGGTGCCGAACACCATCGCCATCTGGGGTATCGCGAACGCGCCCAGCGCGACGGCGACCAGCGAGATGCCGCCGTAGAGCCCGACCTGGTTGAAGGTGTACCGGTAGGTGCCGGTGATCAGCGACGGTCCGACCGAGGCGACCATGATGCCCAGACCCGCCGAGATCAGCGGCTTGGCCACCGAGTTGGAGCCCAGCGTCCCGACCAGGATCACGGCCAGCAGCACCAGGGCGACGTACTCCGGCGGATGGAACAGGTTGGGCAGGCGGTCGATGATCTGGACGAACCCGATCAGCACCAGGCAGCCGATGACGCCGCCCACCATGGTCGACGCGGCCGAGATGCCCAGCGCCCGGCCGGGCCGACCGTTGCGAGCCATGGGGAATCCGTCGAAGGTGACCGCGAACGCCTCGGGGTGAGCCGGGGTATTAAGCAGAATCGAGGTCACCGACGCGGAGAAATAACTTCCGGCGTGCGCACCGAGAAACAGGCACAGGGTGCCGGTCAGGTCGATGTGGTACGCCAATGACAGCACGATACTGAGCACGACTGAACCGCCGAGCCCGGGAATCACGCCAATGAATACGCCAAGTACCGAGCCCAATACCAGATAGGCAATGGCCGAGCCACTATTGAGCGCGGTTAGCCCGTGGACAAGGTTGTGCAGCATCGCAGAACCGATCCTTAAACTCTCATCGGCTTCGGGGGCGGCGGGCCGAAATCGTTTCGGGCCGGTGCCGGAGTGGGACTGGTTTTAGAAGGTGGGCATCTTGACGTAGAAGAACTCGGTGGGCTCGAGAGCCTCGAGAGTCTCCGGCGTCTCGGCCGCCTCGCTGCTGAACGCGCTGAGCCGCGGGTGAGCCTGGCCGTCGTGCTGGACCGAGCCCTCCTTCAGGAACAGCACCTCGGCCGCGCGCTCGGCGCCGAAGCGCAGCGACGCGCCCGCGTCCACCTTGATGAACCCGATGCGTACGTCGCGCTCGCTGAACGTGCCCAGCCGCTTGTGCGAGACGCCGGGGACGTTCTCGTCCTTGATCCAGTCAAAGTTGGCAGGGTTGATCATGATGAGGTCTTCGTACCGGGACGGCGGGTAGACCATCTTCTCGTTGAACATCTGCTCCCAGACCGCCTCGCCGGCGTCCTGGTTGTGGTGCGTGCCCTGCTCGTCGACCCAGCTGAAGATGCCGTTGCTGAACGTGCCCTTGGTCTTGAGCACATCCATGGCCGCCTTGCGCTGCGGGATGCTGTAGAAGCCCCGCCCGCTCGGGCCGCCGTACTGCAGCACGACCATCTTGAGGTTCGGGCTCATCACCTGCGGGCCGTAGTAGGCCGACTCGGGGAAGTAGCCGACCCAGCCGGCGCGCAGGACCTTGTTCTTTCCGATCGAGTAGTCGCCCTCCAGCGGGTGGCGCACCTGCTCGAACGCGTGCCGGTGGCGGGGCGTGGCCCACTCGGAGCCCTTCTCGCCGTAGGAGTACGCCAGCTTGTAGTTGTCCGCGGCGTTCTCCCGGCCGGTCAGCAGGGCCTTGACGGTGCGCTCCCCGCTGCGGATGTTGCCGGCGACCTCGTAGAAGCTGTCCGCGAGGTCGGCGTGATTGATCTTCATAGCATCCTCAGTCTCACGAGTTCGGGTCGGATTCACCGGAGGGGTCCGGGGGCGCCGCCACCGCGGCTCCCCCGGACCCACCCAGATCAGCTCTTGTAACCGGTCACCGCGTTGGAGATGGCGCCCTGGAGACTGATGTCCTGATCGATCGCTGCCGCGGTGTCGGCCGGCGACAGGTAGCCGGGAGACAGGTTGGCGTTGATGAACGCCTTCTGGGCACCCTGGTCGTTGATCGCGGACTTGAACGCCGCGGCCAGCGAGGCCACCGCGCCGGGCGGGGTACCGGCCGGGGAGAAGACGACCTGGTTGACGGCCTTGGCGCCGAACAGGGCCAGCATGGCCTGCAGCGCCTGCTGCTGCTGGGCCGTCTGGGGCTTGTGCTGCGCGGCGTACGTCGCGATGTCCGGCACGTCCTTGAGCTGGGCGTAGCCCGCGGTGCCCGCCGGGATCGGCGAGGTCACCAGCAGCGGCCGGGCCTTACCCGCGGCGATCGAGGAGGCCAGCCCGGGGACCTGGTTGACGGCGAACTCCGCGTCGCCGCGCAGGAACCCGGCGACCTGGTCCGGCACGCTGGCGTACCCGGAGATCAGCTTGGCCTTGATCCCGTAGGCGCCGAAGACACCCTTCTGCAGGATGTCGATCGATCCGGAGTAGTCCGCCGACTTCACCGACGGCGCGGCCTTGACCAGGTCGTCGAAGGTCTTGTACTTCGAGTTCGGCTGCACCACCACGACGTCGGGGTTGATCGGGAGGCCGGCGATGAAGGCCTCCTTGCGCATGTCGAAGTTGATCCCCGGCTGCTTGGTGGCGGCGTTGGAGACGTTCGCGCTGACGTTCAGGGTCCCGATCGTCAGGCCGTTGTTCGGAGCGGCGGCGGCCTGGTTCTGGCCGGCGATGGTGGCGCCGGCCGGGATCGAGACGATGTTGACGGTGGCGTGCAAATACTTACCGACCAGCGGTCCGAGGATCGTCGCGGTCGTGTAGAAGCTCGCACCGGGCGCACCCGGAACGTCCCAGGTGATCGTCTTACCGCTGTAATACTGCGGATCGGGAGAGGCCGACGCGGCCGACGCACCCGAGGCCCCCGAGCCGGTGCTCGAGTCCGCCTTCTGCGCACAACCCGCCAGGCCACCGGCCAGAACCAACGCCGACAGCGCTACTCGCGCGGGCTTTGCGATGGAAACGATGCGGCGACGCGGGGTGGAAACAATGGATTTCATCAATTTCCTCTCAGCGGATGGTCGCTTCGAACAAGCAAGCGTCCGGTCATCACGAAGCCAGCGAGATCACATGCCGACTCTGCAATGCGGTAGACAGTAGACTGTATACTCCGGCCAGGCAATAGTTTTCCGAGTCGAAACCTCACGGACTCGGGAACGACCATTGCCGCAGGTAGGCAGCCATCGAGCGACCCACGACGGGGTCCCCCAAGGTGGAACAGGTTGCTTGACCCGGGCGCGGTGAGCGTGGCAATCCCGCCCCTGATCCGCCGGCGAACGGCGCGGGGTCTCCCCAACGCCGGTCGGCCGCGGGAGTTCGAGCCCCGGTCACGGATCGGGGATCGAGGAGCATCCGGCCAGCGCACGGTGCTCTCGACGACGTCACGAACTCCTGCGGCCCCACGCCACCGCCCTCTCCGGGGAATGTCAAACGTTCGTTAGGTCCTCTGTATACACCACACTAACTACAAAAATACAGAGACCCGGGGACGGATTCCCGGACCGGCCGGACCGCCGATCGGGCGCGGCTAGACGAAACGGACGGCCACCTCGCCGATCGGCCCGAAGCTCGCCCGCCACTCGCCGGGTCCGCTGACGACCGCGGGCGGCAGCAGGGAACCGGTGATCACGCGCTGGCCCGGCTCCAGGGCGAGGCCGAAGCGCGCCAGCTCGCGGCAGGCGCGGGTCAGCGACAGGTACGGGTCGTCGAGGATGTCCGGGGTCGACGTCGCGGTGCCGACCGGCTCGCCGTCGCGCAGCAGCCCGACCGTGAGCGAGTCCAGCGCCACGCCGGCCGGGTGCTCGGGGCCGACCACTATCCCCCACTGGCCCAGCGCGTCGGCCACCCGGATCACGGGCCGGCGAAGCTCGCCGGGAACGCGCTTCTCCAGCACCTCGAACGAGGCGGCGACCGAGACGACCGCGGCGCGCGCCTGTTCTACGGTGACGTCGGTGCCGCTCAACCGCTCGCCGATGGTCAGGCAGATCTCGGGCTCGACCGACGGGGTACCCATCGCCGACAGCGACACCTCGGCACCGGAGGCCAGCACCCGGCCGGCCAGCACGAAGCCGAACGGCCGGACGCCGGCGCCCATGCTGTCGCGGCCGTCCCGCGAGGTGAGCCCGACCTTCCAGCCGCCCACCCGCTGGCCGGCCTGCCGGTGACGGTCGAGCACGGCCAATTGGATCGCCTCACCGTCGACGACCGAGGCGCCGTCGTACCGGTCGAACACCTCCGCCCGCCCCGGATCGAGGCGGCCGGCCTGCGCCGCGGCGTACATGACGTCGGCGGCGGCGCTGTGATCGGAGTTCATTCGGCGTGGTCCCTTCGCTCCGCGCCGGCAGCCGTTGACTCCCGGCGCTCGGTATTTTGCATACTGTAGCGAATATGTCGTCGGGACGAACGGCTGCCGGGGACGGAGCCAAGACACGAACCGGCGGGCGCGAAGCCGCGGGTACACGAGACCGGCCGGCCCGGACGCGTCGCGCGTCTCGAACCGGCCGGTCGGTCGTTCGTAGGCGGACCCGGGCGCGGGCCGCGACCGAGGATCAGGGCGCGGGCGCGCTCACCAGCTGCCCCGATGGTCGGGCACCAGGAACACCAGCGGGATCGCCAAGATCAGCAGCCCGGCGAAGGCCGCGAAGATGTGCGCCTGCGCGATGCCGGGATCGGCGCTGCGCGCCACGATCGTCGTCGTCACCGAGACCGCCATGATGGCGCCCGACTGCCGGAACATGCCGCGCAGCCCGGCGATCGCCGCCACCTGGTCGGGGGCCAGCTGCATGCTGGCGTTGTTCGAGGCCGGGGTGGACATGCCCATACCGACGCCGGTGATGGCCGCGGCGACCGCGAGCCACAGGTACGGCGTCAGGCCCCGGGGGGTGGTCGACATCAGGGCCAGCCCGCCGGCCACGACGACGAACCCGACGATCATCGGCAGCTGGTACCCGGTGCGCCGCAGGGCGGCGACCGCCAGCGCGGCCACGCAGATCATGCCCACCGCGCGGGCGGTCAGCAGCGTACCGGCCGCGAGCGCGGTGATCCCGAACCGGTTCTCGGCGTACAGCGGCACCAGCGCGCCGAATCCGAGCGCCGCCGCGCCGTACAGCAGGTTGATCAGGTTCATCGTCCCGAAGCCCCGGCCGCGCAGCAGCTGGAACGGGATGAACGGCGCCGGGTACGTGCGCGAGTGCCGCACGAACAGCCAGGCGGCGACGAGGGCGACCGCCTCGGAGCCCAGGAAGACGGGACTGTCCAGCGAGACGCTGGCGCTGCCGAGGTAAGTGATGCCGAACATCGCGGAGAGGATCAGCAGGCCGAGCAGCAGCACGCCGCGCAGGTCGGTACGGGCGGTACGCCGGGTCACGCCGCGCGGAATGAAGATCGTGGCCAACACGATGAGCACGATCCCGATCGGCACGTTGACCAGGAAGATACCGCGCCAGGACCAGGCGGCCACGAAGGCGCCTCCGATGATCGGCCCGACGATGCCGCCGATCGGGAAGATGCTGCTGAACATGCCGAGCGCCCGGTCGCGGTCCTTACCGAAGTGGTCGGAGACGATCCCGGTGGCCGAGGGCATGAAGGCACCGCCGCCGATCGCCTGCACCGCCCGCAGTACCACCAGGGTCTGGATGTTGGTGGCGAAGCCGCAGGACAACGACGCGGCGATGAACACGACGGCGGCGATCAGGAAGACCTTCTTGCGGCCGAACTGATCGCTGATCTTCCCGGCGAGCGGCATGGCCATGACCTGCCCGAGGGCGTAGATCGTGATGGTCCAGCCGCTCCAGTTGATGTGAGCGCTGAAATCGTGTTCGATGGCCGGCAAGGCGGTGGCCACGATCGTCTGGTCGATCGAGCTCATGAACAGCGCTATCGACACGATCGCGAAGATCAGACGGCGGTGAGGCAGAACTTCGGGCAGGGCATCGGTCGGAGTGGGTCCGGCGGCACTCGTGCGCCCGCCGACGATCCGCTGGTCCGACTCGACCCTGCTCACGCCGGATCAGGCTGGGGATCCGGCCGTTTCATCGCAGACGTGGGAAATGGTTCGGGGTGGGGTCTCCGCCCCGTTGGTTCAGTGGAGCCCATGATCTGCGATATTAATTGCTTGCCGACAAGCAATCAACCTTGGGGAGCTGTGATGGAGGCCGAACACGTGGCCCGCCTGCGAAGAGTCATCGGCAGGCTCGCCCGGCAGCTGAACGTGACGTCGACCGGCGAGGGGCTCACCCCGAGCCAGGCCTCGGTGCTCGGACTGGTCGCGGTCCGGGGGCCGATCGGCCTCGCTGAGCTCGGCGAACTCGAGGGACTCAACCCGAGCATGCTGTCCCGGATCGTGCGCCGGCTGGACGACGACGGGCTGATCCGCCGGCTGTCCGACCCAGCCGACCTGCGCGCGGTCCGGGTGGAGATCACACCCGCGGGCCAGCTGGTACACGATCGCCTCCGCGACCTACGCACCAAGGTCGTCTCGGACTGCCTCGACCGGCTGCCGGCCGCCACCGTCGACACCCTGTCCGCGGCGCTGGCGGCGCTGGAGGCGCTCGCCGACGAGCTGAAGTCGGCGGGCTCCACGCTCACGACGTGACCCCGCCGCCCGACGGGTCCGCGGGTCGGTCGTGGGGCAGCGCCACGTACGGGAACTGGTCGCCGAACGGCAGGTCATTGGCGTTGACCTTGTCGCCGGCGGCCAGCCGCGACACCCGCGTGCCGGTCTGCGCGGCACCCTCCAGCTCCTGCAGCTCGATGTCGACCACGTCGTCGGTCAGCCGCCGCCCGTTGGGAAACCCCTGGTCGTCGCCTGCCAGCACGCCAAGCCGCCGCGGCTGCGCGGTCACCGGTACGCCCAGGTTCAGCCGCAGTTCCTCGGCGGGTACGACCGCCGCGCTCTCCATGTCGCGGTTGAGGACCTGGCCGTTGAGGTCGGTCGGGATCGGCGCCACCGTGCCATCCAGCGTGGGCGCCTCCTTCGCCAGGCCGGTCAGGAAGATCTCGGCCAGGTCGTTGCGCGGCGCCGCCGGCGCCGGTATCCCGTAGCTCGACTCCAGCAGCCTGGGCACCTCGGGATCGGTGATCCTGCCCAGCAGCGCCTGGTTCTGCGCGTCCTGGTCGGGCGGACTGCCGTCGAAGGCGTCCTTCATGTCGGCCGTCGAGATGATCTGATTGATCAGGGGGTTTCCCATCCGCGACACCTGCACCATGCCGCCGGACGGGGCGGTCTGCCCGGGTGCCGGCGGTTGGCTGGGCCGCCCGGCGGAGCTCCACACGCCGATGACCGGGTTGCGCCCCGGGTCGCCGCCCATTGCCACGTCGGACTTGGGCACCTGCAGCGCGATCGTCTGCACGTTGTACCCGGCCAGGCCGTCGCGGCCGCGTTCGGACAGGTCCCCGCCGTAGAACCGATCGAACAGGCGCAGATCCAGGAAGGCCGGATCGTCGGCCTGCCCGGCGAAGGCCCGGCCGCCACCCTTGATCGGCATGATGGCCTGGCGGCGCAGCCCCGCGTAGTCCGGCATCGACGCCGCGCCGGTGTCCGACGGCGCCGCCACGCCGTGGCCGACCAGCGTGGTGGAGCGGCCGTCACGGATCTGGGTCAGCGTGTACGACTGCTTGAACAGCAGGTCCGGGTCGTCGAGGTCGTCAACCGGCCCGCTGTCGTACCGGAACGTGGTGCCGCCGCGCTTGTCCACGTCGGTGAACACCCACCGGTACGTGACGTCGGGCCGGGCGTCGCCGTCGCTGTCGACGTTGATGTCGTAGTGCGCCCCGGGCAGGAACGAGTAGAAGTCCGGTCCCCCGCCGCCCGGAATCTCGAACGGCTGCCAGTCGGCGATCAGCGTCACCGTGTCCTGGTCCTCCGGGCTGACGAACGCGTACACGTCCGCGGCGTCCAGCCGCGGGTCGGCGGCGGCCAGCGACGCTTCCCGGTAGGCGGGCGCGCCGGGCGGCGGCCCGACGAGCCCGGTGGGGGCGACCGGGCCGGGCCCCACAGGACCGAGCGCCACCGGACCGAGCACCGCCAGGCCGACGACCGCCGCGCCGGCCAGGGCCGGGCCGAGCGGGGCGGCGGCCGGGTGGCCCGGGCGCCGTCCCCGCGACCGGATGAGCGCCGCGCTTTCCCGCATAACAATCAGAAAAGCGCAAGGAAGGCGTTAATACGGTCGAATACTCATATTCGGGATGGGCGGCTGCGACGGGGGCGGCGCGCGCCACCCCCGCGAGGCAACTACGACAGCACGCCGAGGTCGGTCAGGGACGCGACCAGGGTGGCCCGGTCCGCGTCGCCGAGCGGCCGGCGCGGCGAGACCATCCACGGGTCGCAGATCCCGGCGGCGGCGACGGCGGCCTTCATCCCGGTCGGCGTACCGCCCAGCCGGCACGCGGTGACGATGCGCCGCAGCCTCGTCTCGATGCGCCGCGCCTCGTCCAGGTCGCCCGCGGCGATCGCGGCGGCGATGCCGGCCGGCAGTTCGGGGACGAGGTTGGCGCTCGCGCAGATCGTCCCCCGGGCACCGGCGATCAGCGAGGCGACCAGCATGGCGTCCGTCCCGGTGAACACGCCGAAACGCTCGGCCGGTACGCCCGCCGCGGCCAGCGCGTCGAGCAGGCTGGTGAGGTACCCGAAGTCCTTGCACGAGTCCTTCACGCCGACCACCCTCGGGTGCGCGGCGAGTTCGGTGAGCACCGCGGTCGCGAGCGAGACCTTGGTGAACGCCGGGATGTTGTAGAAGATCAGCGGCAGCGCCGAGCCGTCGGCGACCCGGGTGAGGTAGTCGCGCTGCTCGGCGGCGTTGAGCGGGTAGTAGCTCGGCGGGGCGAGGAGCGCACCGGTGGCACCCCGCTCCGCGTAGGCGGCGATCTCGTCGATCGCCTGCTCGTGGCTGTGCGCGAACACCCCGCAGATCACCGGGGTACCGTCCGGCACGGTACGCACGACGGTGTCGGTGGCGGCCAGCCGCTCGGACAGCGGAAGGCTGTAGCCCTCCCCCGTCGAGCCGAGCGGGCTGATGCCCGTCACGCCGCCAGCGAGCGTCCGCTTCACCAGCCGTTCGAGCGAGACGTGGTCGACCCGCCCCTGTTCGTCGACCGGGGTCAGCAACGCCACCGTCACGTCAGCGGGGTTCGCCATCCTGGGACCGCCTCTCCATTGTCGGATCCTCTGTATACCGCATATGATCTACAATCGCTCGTGAGGAGCGACCCGGGTCACACCCCGCGCCACCCGCCGACCGACAGGACCCACCCGCCGCCGCTCCCCCGGTCGCCCGGTCGCCCGCGCAGCCGGTCGATTCGCGGCCGTCGGTCGCTGGCGGAGCGCGAAATACTGGATATTGTAGTGTGCATACAAGACGCCGACCCGAGTCCAGTCAGGGGAACAGGTATTCATGTACGAGGTAACCGGCCGTATCAACGGGAAGGCACGCGAGAGCGCCAACCGCATGCCGATCAGCGACAAGTTCACGGACACCGTCGCCGGACAGCTCCACATCGCCTCCGAAGCGGACATCGATGAGGCGCTGAGCTCGGCGAGCGTGGCGCGTACCGAGGCGCCGCTGACCTCCCACGATCGGGCCGACATCCTGCGCAAGGCCGCGCGCCTGCTGGCCGACCACTCCGACGAGCTCGCCGAGCAGCAGCGCGTCGAGGCCGGCTTCACCGTCGCCGATGGCCGCCGCGAGGTCGACCGCGCGATCGAGACCATGCTGCTCTCGGCCGACGAGGCGATCCGCTTCGGCGGCGAGTCCGTCCCGCTGGGCTCCGCCCCCAACACCAAGAACCGGATGGGCATCACCATCCGCAAGCCGATCGGCGTCGTGGCGGCGATCACGCCGTTCAACTCGCCGGTCAACACGATCGCCCACAAGATCGGTCCGGCGCTCGCCGCCGGCAACGCCGTGGTGCTCAAGCCGGCCGAGCAGACCCCGTCGCCGGGCAACGTGCTCGCCGACGTGCTGTTCGAGGCCGGCCTGCCGGCGCAGTGGATGCACGTGGTGCACGGCCCGGGCGAGACCGTGGGCGCCGCGCTCGTCGCCGACGACCGCTCCGACTACATCGCGTTCACCGGCTCGACCGCCACCGGTGCCGCCATCCACCGCAGCGCCGGGCTGCGCAAGACCCAGCTCGAGCTGGGCAGCATCTCCTGCACGGTGGTGGCCCAGGACGCCGTCATCGACAAGGGGATGCTGGCCAACACCGCCAACGCCGCGTTCCGCAAGGCCGGCCAGGTGTGCACCTCGATCCAGCGGATCTACGTCCACCGCGACGTCGAGCAGCAGTTCACCGAGGCGTTCCTCGCCACGACCGGCGCGCTGCACGTCGGCGACCCCAGCGACTCGAAGACCACGGTCGGCCCGCTGATCAGCAGCCAGGCCACCGACCGGGTGGAGGCCTGGATCAAGGAGGCCGTCGCCAGCGGCGCCGAGCTGCTGATCGGCGGCACCCGGGAGGGCACCGTGATCCAGCCGACCGTGCTGCGCGGGGTCAAGCCCGGCATGAAGATGCACGACCTGGAGGCGTTCGGCCCGGTGGTGTGCATCTACACGTACGAGAACGACAACGAGGTGATCGATGAGATCAACTCGACGCCGTACGGCCTGGCCAGCGGCGTGTTCACGCACAACCTGGACCGCGCGCTGAACCTGGCCAACCGGCTGGACGTCGGCACGCTGCACGTGAACGGCACCTCGTCGAGCCGGGTCGACATCATGCCGTACGGCGGCCTGAAGGCCTCGGGCCACGGCATCGAGGGGCCGGCGTACGCGGTCAAGGACATGTCGCTCGAGACGCTGCTCAGCCTCGAGTGGACCTCCTGAGGGAGCGGACGCGATGAGCCAAGCCGGCACGGTTCCCGCCGTGATCATGCGCGGCGGGACGAGCAAGGGCGTGTTCCTGCACGAGGCGGACCTGCCGCCACACGGGCCGGAGCGCGACCGGGTGCTGCTGGACATCCTGGGCTCGCCGGACCCGATGCAGATCGACGGGCTCGGCGGGACCCACTCCAGCACCAGCAAGGCAGTGGTGGTCAGCCGCAGCCAGCGGCCGGAGGCCGACGTCGACTACTGGTTCGCCCAGGTCGGCGTGGACGCCCCGATCGTCGACTGGGACGGTAACTGCGGGAACCTGACCACCGCTGTGGGCCCGTTCGCGATCAATGAGGGTCTGGTGCCCGCGGTCGAGCCGGAGACCACCGTCCGGCTGTACAACGGGAACACCAAGACCGTGATCGTGGCGCGGGTCCAGGTGCGCGATGGCGTGGCGGCGGTCGACGGGGACCTGTCGATCCCCGGCGTACCGTCGCCGGGCGCGCCCGTGGTCACCGACTACCTGGAACCGGCCGGCGGGGTCCTGGGCTCCGCCCTGCCGACCGGGCACGTGCGCGACACCGTCGAGGCGGACGGCACCGAGTACGAGATCTCGTTCCTCGATGTCACCCACCCGATGGTCTTCGTCCGGGCCAGCCAGTTCGGCCTGACGCTGGGCGGCCTGACCGCCGCCGAGCTGAACAAGGACGAGGAGTTGCTGGAACGCGTCGAGGCGCTGCGCGGCCGGTGCAGCGCGCTGGTCGGCGCGGTCGCGGACTGGCGCGACGCCAGGCTCTCGGCCCCGGTGGTGCCGAAGCTGGTCATGCTGCAGACCCCGGAGGACGGCGACGAGAGCGCCGACGTCCTGGCGCTCGGTGTGTCCATGGGGAAGATCCATCACGCGCTGCCGATGACCGCGGCCCTGTGCCTCGGTGCCGCCGCGGCCACCCCGGGCACGGTGGCCGCCGAGCTGCGCCGGGCCGGTACCGGTCCGCTGCGCATCCGCCACCCGAAGGGCGTGGTGGTGGTGACGGCGGACGTGGACGCCACCGGGAGCGTTCCGGTGGTGCGGTCGGTGGGCGTCGTGCGCACCGCGCGCCGCCTGATGTCCGGCACGGTCTGGCTGCGCAAGCCATAGCTCGACCCTGTGTTCGACGGCGTAGGGGGCTCCGGTGGCGGCCGGGGCCCCCTACGCGTACCGGCGGGTGGGCCGGGCGCGGCTCATCCCTCGACGCGTACCAGCTTCTGCAGGCTGCGGATCGGTCGTGGCATCGGCTTGCCCGGGAACAGCTGCGGCCACCCGGTCACCGACACCTCCGCGACGTAGATGTCGCCGCGCGAGTCGGTGGCGATGCCGTGCGGCGAGATGAACTGCCCCGGGCCCAGCCCCATCGCCGGGGTGACCTCCAGCCGGCTGATCAGCGAGCCCGTGGTGCTCAGCACGCTCAGGCGCGGGCCGAGGTTCGGCGCGCCCCGGTTGAAGTTCATCGACGGGCCCAGCTCACCGACCAGGAACACCGGGTCCGGGCCGGGCGTGAGGTACAGCGCGCACGGCCGGTGCACGACATCCCGCCAGCACGCCTCGAACCTGCCGTTGCCGTCGAAGATCTGGATCCGGTGGTTCTCCCGGTCGGCGACGTAGACCCAGCCATCGGCGTCGCAGACGATGTTGTGCGGCAGGTTGAACTCGCCGCTCGCCATGCCGTTGGCGCCCCAGGACAGCAGCAGCCGCCCGTCCGGGGAGAACTTGTGCACCCTCGCGTTGCCGTACCCGTCGGAGACGTAGATGTCGCCCTCGGGCGAAAGCGCGGTGTGGGTACACCGGTTGAACGGCTCGCCGCTGTGGTATCCGGCGGCCTCACCGGGCACGCCGATGCTCATCAGCAGCGTGCCGTCCAGGTCGTGCCTGGTCATCGTGTGGCGGCCGTCGTCGGTGCAGTAGAGGGTCTGGTCCGGGGCGATGAAGACGCCGTGCGCGTGGGGGAAGAAGCCCTCGCCCCACGAGTTGAGGAAGTTCCCGTCCCGATCGAAGACGATCATGGGGTGCTCCCCGCGGTTGAACACGTAGACCCGGTCCTGCGCGTCGACGGCGGTACCGGCGACGTCGCCGAGGTCCCAGCCCTCGGGGAGGGTGCCCCAGCCCTCCTCGACCCGGTACGTGTGGGATCCCTGTCCGAGCACCACGGCCATGTGGTCTCCTTCCTCACCCTCGTCGCCGAGGTTTCGTCGCCAAGACTCCATCGCCAAGGCTTCGTCGCCGATCACCGCCGGTACCGCCCCGGCGAGCGTGTACGGTAAATCGTATGTAATATACATGCAGAACAAGGGAGTTTGACCGTGCAGCACACCAGCTATCCCGTCGCGGTGATCCCCGGCGACGGCATCGGGCCGGAACTCGTCGAGGCCGCGCTGTCGGTGCTGGCGGCGGTCGGCTCGCGGCACGGGTTCTCGCTTTCGACCACCACGGTGGACGGCGGGGCCGCGGCCTACCTGCGCGACGGCGTGCCGATGACCCCGGAGGCCATCGAGGTCGTCCGGCGCTCGGCCGCCACCCTGAAGGGGCCGGTCGGGCTGCCCGAGGTGCGCCTGCCCGACGGGACCGAGGCCGGGCTGCTGGGCGGTGTCCTGCGCAACGGCCTGGACCTGTGGGCCAACGTACGGCCGATCAAGCTGCTGCCGGGCATCGAGTCCCGGGTACGGGCGGAGCCCGGCGACATCGACTACGTCATCGTCCGGGAGAACACCGAGGGGCTGTACCTCGCCCGGGGCCGGGGCGTGGGCAACGAGCGCGCGATGACCGACACTCTCCTGGTCACCAGGCACGGCTGTGAGCGCATCGCCCGGTACGCGTTCGAGCTGGCCGCCCGCCGGTCCGGCGCACCGGCCGACGGCGGGCACCGGGTCACCCTGGTGGACAAGGCCAACGTGCTGCGCAGCATGTTCTTCTTCCGCGAGGTGTTCCTCGAGGTCGCGGCGCAGTACCCGGACATCGAGGCCGAGTGCCTCTACGTCGACGCGGCGGCGCAGGCGCTGGTCATGCGGCCGGAGCACTTCGACGTGATAGTGACCGAGAACCTGTTCGGCGACATCCTCAGCGACCTCGGTGGCGGGACGGTCGGCGGGATCGCCATGTGCCCGTCCGGCAACGTCGGCGGCGCCCTGCGCGGTGACCCGGCGCGGCGGTCGTCGCACCCGGCGGACCCCGCGTACTTCGAGCCGATCCACGGCAGCGCGCCGGCCATCGCCGGACGCGGGCTGGCCAACCCGCTCAGCCAGATTCTGGCCGCCGCGATGATGCTCGACCACCTCGGCGAGCGGGCCGGCGGCGACGACATCCGGGACGCCACGAGCGCCGCGCTGGCCGCCGGCGACATCCAGATCCGGCGGGACGGCTCCGCGATCGGCGGCCCGGACGCGGTGAGCCGGGCCGTGGTGGCGCACCTGAGGGGTGGCGCACCCGAGGTAGAGCGGGAGCCGTCGACGCCTTGAGCGTCTACGAGCTGCATGTATACTGCATACGTATTATCCAAACTTCATAGGTCGACGACAGGACGCCACCATGCAGATTGGCAACCCGAACGACAGCCAGGACTTCTTCGCCGTAGCGGGCGACCTGCGCAGCAGCGGAAAGCGTCACAGCCGGATGCTGGTCACCGGCACCGAGGGCGCGATCGACAACTACAAGCTGTCCTACGGCGCGGGCGGCAACAAGGACGACTGGAAGACCCCCCGGCACCGGCACAACTTCGAGCAGATCCGGCACCCGCTGCGCGGTGACCTGATCATCGGACACAACACGATCGTTCCCGAGGGCTGGGTCTCCTACTTCCCCGAGTCGTGCTGGTACGGGCCCCAGGTGCGCAAGCCCGACCTGTCGATGATCGTGCTGCAGTTCGCCGGCCCCAGCGGGTACGGGTACGACACCGCCCGTGAGCTCAAGGCCGGCATGGACGCCCTGGTCGCCAAGGGCGGCGAGTTCAAGAACGGCATGTACAGCTGGGTCGACGAAGAGGGCAAGCACCGCAACCAGGACGCCGCCGAGGCCATCTACGAGGAGAACCGCGGCGAGCAGATCGTCTACCCGGAGCCCCGGTACGACCGGCTGCTGATGTTCAACCCGGCCGCGTACCCGTGGGTCGAGGAGGCCGAAGCGCCGGGCGTCTCGCACAAGTGGATGGGCACCTTCACCGAGAAGGAGATCCGCTTCGGCTTCATCAAGATCGAGGCGGGCGCGACCTTCAAGCTGGGCACCCAGCCGGCGGTCGAGGTGATGTTCCTCAAGACGGGCACGGTGCTGATCGACGGCACCAAGCACGACACGCTCAGCGGGTTCAGCACCGAGGCCGCCGACGCGGTGGTCGAGCTGACCGCCGCCGAGCCGGCCGAGCTGTTCTACGCCAAGCTGCCGACCTTCTCCGCCGCCTGACGCAACCGCCGCCTGACGCAACCGCCGCACGGCGGCCGGACACCCGGTCGCCGTGCGGCGCGGAATCCCCGGCCCCCAGGGCCTTTCCGACCGATCCGCTGTGGAAAGCGAACACATGAGCCTGCGTTACGACGTCAACATCTCGCTGCTGTTCAACGAGTTGCCGCTCCTGCAACGGCCCGCCGCCGCGAAGGCACAGGGCTTCGACGTGATCGAGAGCTGGTGGCCGTTTGCCGAGCCGGTTCCGGACTCGCGGGAGGTGGACGCCTTCGTCACCGCGATCTCCGACGCCGGGGTCCGGCTGGAGGCGCTGAACTTCTACGGCGGCGACATGCCGGCCGGTGACCGGGGCGTGCTGTCGATCCCGAGCCGCACCAGCGAGTTCCGGGACTCCGTCGACATCCTGGCGAGCATCGCGGCGCAGACCGGGTGCTCGCTGTTCAACGCGCTCTACGGGGTGCGGGTCGACGGCGTGAGCCCCGAGCGGCAGGACGAGGTGGCGGTCGAGAACCTGTCCTTCGCCGCCGAGGCGGTCGCCCCGATCGGCGGCTCCGTCCTGCTGGAGCCGCTGGCCAGCGGCGAGAACGGTGCCTACCCGCTGACCGGTCCCGACCAGATCCTGGCCGTCATCGACCGGGTGCGGGACGCGAGCGGCGCGGGCAACGTGCGCCTGCTCGCCGACTTCTACCACCTGACCCGCAACGGGTTCGACTGGCGGAAGATCGTCGACGAGTACCTGCCGTACGTCGGACACGTCCAGATCGCCGACGCACCCGGGCGCCACCAGCCGGGTACCGGCGAGATCGACTACGCCGCGCTGTTCGCGGCCCTGGAGGAGAACGCGTACGAGGGGTGCGTCGGCCTCGAGTACCGGCCCGAGGGGTCCACCGAGGAGAGCCTGAGCTGGCTGCCGCGCGAGTCGCGGGGCGAGAACGGAGCCTTCGCGTGACGGTCGTCGGATTCATCGGGCTCGGCATCATGGGCCGACCCATGGCGGTCAACCTGGTCAAGGCCGGGTTCGACGTAATCGGCTACAGCCGCCGCCCCGAGTCGGCCGGCGACCTGGTCGCGGCGGGCGGCCGGGCGGCCGGCAGCATCGCCGAGGTCGCCGCGGCGGCCGAGGTAGTGGTGCTCATGGTGCCCGACTCCCCCGACGTCGAGCAGGTCGTGCTCGGCGCCGACGGCCTGCTCGCGCACGCGCGGGCGGGTCAGCTGCTGATCGACATGAGCACCGTGACCCCGCAGACCGAGACGGCGGTCGCGAAGGCCGCCGCGGCCAAGGGGGTACGCACCCTGGACGCGCCCGTGTCGGGCGGGGAAAAGGGTGCCATCGACGGCACGCTGTCGATCATGGTGGGCGGCGCGGCCGAGGACTTCGCCACCGCCCGCCCGGTGTTCGAGGCGGTCGGCAAGACCATCGAGCACGTCGGCCCGACCGGCGCCGGTCAGATCGTCAAGGCCGCCAACCAGCTGCTCGTCGGCGGCATCATCGAGCTGGTGAGCGAGGCGCTGCTGCTGGTCGAGGCGTCCGGCGTGGACCCTGACGCGGCGGTCCGGGTGCTCGCCGGCGGGCTCGCCGGCAACCGGGTGCTCGACCTCAAGGCGGCGAACATGCTCGCCCGCCAGTTCCAGCCCGGCTTCCGGATCGACCTGCACCACAAGGATCTCGGCATCGTGCTCGCCGCGGCCCGGGACGCCGGGCTTTCGCTGCCGGTCACCGCCGTGGTCGCCCAGCTGTTCGTGGCGGCCCGCGCGCAGGGACTCGGTTCGCTCGACCACAGCGGCCTGCTCAAGGTGGTCGAGGGATTGTCGAGCACCCGGTGAGAGCCAACCCTCGCCGGGTGCGCGCCACCGGCACGCTGTCCGCCCCGGAATTGGGCGGGCAGCGGCCGGTCGGTGCGCGGCGCCCGGATTCGACCCCGGCCGGCGGCCCGGCCGCCCGGTCCCACTCGGAGAGCGCGGCGATCCCGACCAGCGGTCACGGGGCTTCGCTACCCGACCCGCACCGCGACCCGGACTCCGACCCGAATTCTGGCGAGCTGACCGGACGGCCGGCCCCGGCACGGCCGCGCTGCGAGCTGCAACACCCGGCGGAGCTGGAGAGCGCCGCCCGGGCCCTGTACGACGCGATCACGAAGGGCCCGCGCGGCGCGCAGGCCGGCACCGTGCCGCTGACAGACGGGTCGGGACGGCTGCTCGGCCCGTTCGACGTGATGCTGCGCTCCCCGCAGGTCGGCGACGCCGTGCAGCGGCTCGGCGCCGCCATCCGGTTCGGTGGCCTGCCCGAACGCGGTCGTGAGCTGGCCATCCTGACCGTCGCCGCCACCCTGGGCAGCGAGTTCGAGTGGTGGTCGCACGAGCCGGCCGCCCGCTCCGCCGGGCTGGACACGCCGGCGCTGCGGCGGCTGCTCGACGGGCGAGTCCCCGACGGGCTGAACGAGCGGGAACGCGCGATGGTGCGGATCGCCGGCCTGCTGGCTCGGGACCGCCGGCTGGACGACGAGGACTACGCCGAGGCCGTCCGGGTGCTGGGCCACGAACAGCTGGCCGTGCTCACCTGGCTGGTCGGGTACTACGGCATGCTCGCGCTGGCCCTGGAAGTGTTCCGGCCGCCGAACCCGCTGCTGCCCGAGCCGCGGTAGCCGGCGGACGGCTCACCGCCGGTAGGTCTTCAGCCGGTACACCCGCTCCGCGTTGCCGCCCAACACCAGCCCGGCGGTCTCGTCGTCCGGGCACAGCGCCGCCACCGCGCGCGCGTTGTGCGCGATGCCGGGCACGCCGGGCCAGTCGGTACCGAAGATCATCCGGCGGGTCAGCCGCGCCCAGTTCTGCCGGGCGTAGTAATCCCGCAGCCGGGAGGGCGGCAGCCCGGACAGCTCGATCCAGACGTGCTCGTTGGACAGCGCCAGGAACGCGGCCGCGTCGTACCACCAGCCCCGGCCGCCGTGCGCCAGCACGACATCCAGGTCGCGGAAGTCACGCAGCACGTCGTCGAGCAGGATCGGGTCGGCGTACGCGTTGGCGGAGCCCGGGAACGTGCTGGTGCCGCAGTGCACGACCACCGGCACCCCGGCGCCCTGGCAGATCTCGTAAGCCGGGTACAGCGCGCGGTCGTTGGCCGCGAAGCCGCCGTGTACCGGATGGATCTTCAGGGCGACGGCGCCGAGCGCGAGCTGGCGGCGCAGTTCCTCGTCGATCGGGTAGTGCAGGTGCGGGTTGAGGTTGGCGATGACCCGGACGCGGTCGGCGTTGTGCGCCGCGAGCGGCAGCAGGTCCTCGATGGGCTGGATGCCGGTGACCTTCGGGCTGTACTCGGACAGCAGCAGCGCCACGTCGACGCCCTCGGCCGCCAGGTACGCGTCGAACCGGCCCGGGTCCACGGCACCCTCGGCGTCGTACAGCCGCTCGATGACCGAGTCCCCGCCGAAGTCGTGCGCCCAGCGCCGCCAGGCCGGCTTGAGGGTGGGCAGCCTGGCGGCGTGCTGGTGCGCGTCGACGAGCAGGTGTCCGTCCAGCATCAGGCGGTCACCTCCAGGGCCGCCGCGGCGGCCTCCCGCAGTTCGACCCGGCGCACCTTGCCGGTGGCGGTGGTCGGGTAGCCGGACACGAAGCTGATCCGCCGGGGCCGCTTGAACGACGGCAGCCGCCGCTGGCAGAACTCGATGAGCTCCCGCTCACCTACCTCGTGGCCGGGATTCAACATCACGAACGCGACCGGTTTCTCCAGCCCGTCCGGGTCGATCGCGGCCACCACGACCGCCTGGGCCACCGCCTCGTGGGCCAGCAGGCAGGTCTCCACCTCGGCCGGAGAGACCCAGATGCCACCGGCCTTGAGCATGTCGCCGGTGCGCCCGAGGCAGGTGTAATACCCCTCGGCGTCGCGGACGTACGTGTCGCCGGTGCGCAGCCACTCGCCCTGGAACACCAGCCGGGACGCGTCGTACCGCTCCCAGTACCCGGTGGCGGTCGAGGCGCCCCGCACCAGCAGGGTGCCGGGCTGCCCGTCGGGCAGGTCCAGCCCGGCCTCGTCCACCACGCGCAGGTCGTACCCGGGCACCGCCACCCCGGTGGTCCCCGGACGCACCTGACCCTCCCGGTTGGACAGGAAGATGTGCAGCATCTCGGTCATGCCTATGCCGTCGAGGATGTCCACCCCGAAGTGTTCGGTCCACCGCTGGTAGAGCGCGGCGGGCAGGGCCTCCCCGGCCGACGCGGCCAGTCGCACCCCGGCCAGCGCGTCGCGCTTGAGGTCGGCGCGCAGCATGGCGGCGAAGAACGTGGGGCCGGCGAAGAACAGCGTCGCGCCGTACTCGGCGGCGCGGGCCGCGATGGTGTCCGGCCGCGAGGGGGCCGGCTCCAGGATCGCGGTGGCGCCCACGGACAGCGGGAACAGCAGGGAGTTGCCCAGCCCGTAGGCGAAGAACGCCTTGGCCGCCGAGATGGTCCGGTCACCCGGCCGGATGCCGAGCACCTGGCTGCCGTACGTTTCGCAGACCACCCGCACCGAGCCGTGCCGGTGCATGGCGCCCTTCGGGGTGCCGGTGGTGCCCGAGGTGTAGAGCCAGAACGCGGGCGAGTCCTCGACCGTCGGGTACACGGTGTCGATCGGGGTGGCCGCCGCGCACAGCTCGTCGAGATCACGCACCGGCACCGGGCCGTCCGCCGCCGGCCCCGGCACGAGAATGCCGCGCAGCTCGGGTGCCTGGCTCGCCGCCTGGTAGCCGGTGGCGACGAAGCCGGGCGACAGCGCCAGCAGGCGGGCCCGGCTGTCGCGCAGCAGTTCGGCCAGGCCGTCGGCGTACAGCATGCTGGAGACCGGCACCGGTACCGCACCGATGCGCATCGCCGCCAGGTACACCGTGACGAACTCCGGCGAGTCGGCCATGAACAGCAGGATCCGTTGCTCCGGCTGCAGCCCGAGGTCGACCAGGGCGGCGGCGGCGCGGCGCACCCGATCCAGCAGTTGCCCGTACGTGACGTCGCCGCCCGGGCCGGTCAGCGCGAGACGGTCGGCGTCCCCCGCCCGTACCCGCCGGTCGAGCAGGTACTCGGCCGCGTTGAAGAGTCCCGTCGCCACGCGGGCGCCAGCGGCGCCGAGGGACGAGGCGTCGCGGTCAAGCGCCCGATCTCCATCAGTCATGGCAGGTTCACGTATTCGTAGTCGAACGGCTTGCCGTTGATGCCGTTGCGGGGTGGAGCTATCCAGGAGGCTATCTTGCCCCGTTCGTACACCGGGCGCATCAGCGAGCGCACGTAGGTCTTGTCGACGTCCGTGGGTAGCCAGGCATCCTTGCGCGCCTCCCAGTCCGATGTGGACAGTTGCTCGCCATCCGGTGCCGCCTCGATGCCGGAAAACGCGCCCACCTTGCGGTTGAACGCGATGTGCGGCAGGCGCAGCCGCTGCGGCAGGTCGGCCTCGGCCAGGACTCGGTTCCACCGGGCGACGCCGGTCTCGCAGTCGGAGATGTACTCCCGGCGCAGGTCGGTGTTGAGCCCGATCAGCGCGGATACCTCGGTCTGGCCGATCTCGCCGTCCTCGGTGACCGTGTCCACCATGATGGAGTCGTCGGTCAGCCGGTGGTCGTCCGCGCGGCGCTGTTCCGACCAGCGTCCCTTGAGCCCGGCGGTGAAGTAGTTGGCCACGTTGGTGGAGGTCTCCCCACCGAACAGGTCGAGCGAGACGCTGTAGTGGAAGTTGAGGTAGCGCTGGATGACGTCCAGCGGAATCGCGCCGTGCGCGACCACCTCATCGGTGTCGTGCTCCCGCATCACCTGCGCGGTGCGCTCCACCACGCGGTCCACGCCGGTGGTGCCCACGAACATGTGGTACGCCTCCTCCTTGAGCATGAACTCGCAGGTGCGCGACAGCGGATCGAAGGCGCTCTCCTTGAGCGTGCCGAGCTGGTACTTGCCGTCCCGGTCGGTGAAGTAGGTGAACATGAAGAAGGACAACCAGTCCGGCGTCTCCTCATTGAACGCGCCGAGGATGCGCGGCGCGTCCTCGCTGCCCGAGTTGCGGTGCAGCAGCGCCTCGGCCTCCTCCCGGCCATCCCGACCGAAGTACGCGTGCAGCAGGTAGACCATCGCCCACAGGTGCCGCCCCTCCTCCACGTTGACCTGGAAGAGGTTGCGCAGGTCGTACAGGCTCGGCGCGGTGGCGCCCAGGTTGCGCTGCTGCTCGACCGAGGCCGGCTCGGTGTCGCCCTGGATGACGATCAGGCGCTGGAGTTCGGCACGGTACTCCCCCGGCACCTTCTGCCAGACCGGCTCGCCCTTGTGCGCACCGAACCCGATGCGCCGCTCCCGGTCCCGTTCGGCGAGGAAGATGCCCCAGCGGTAGTCCCGCATGGCGACGTGGCCGAAGTGGGCCCAGCCCTCCCGACCGACGTTGACGGCGGTGCGCAGGTAGACGTCCCGGGTCGGCAGCGCCGGCCCCATCGAGGACCACCAGTTCAGGAAGTTGGGCTGCCAGGACTCCAGCGCCCGCTGCAGCCGGCGGTCGGAGTTCAGCTCGACGTTGTTGGGAATCTTCTCGGAATAGTCGGCGGTCGTAGTATCCATGGCTCAGACTCGCTTCCTGTCAAAGCCGGCGCGCACCCCGGTGCCGAACCTGCGCAGCGCGCCGTCCGGGCCGGATGCGTTGGGTCGTTGGAAAATCCAGTTCTGCCAGGCGGACAGCCGGCCGAATATCTTCGTCTCCATCGTCTCCGGGCCGACGAACCGGTAGTTCGCCTCCAGGCCGGTCAACGCGTCCGGGCTGAAGCTCGCCCGCTCCTCCACCGCGATGCGCACCTCCTCGTCCCAGTCGAGGTCGTCCGGGGCGAAGGTGATCAGACCGAGCGCCAGGGCGGCCTCGGCCTCCAGGGGCCGGCCCTCGGTAGCGGTAGCGGCGGCCAGGCCCTCGTCGTCACCGTAGAACCGGGACCGCACCCGGGTCAGCCCGTTGCCCATCGGCAGCGGGCCGAGGTTCATCCCGGCCAGCGTGACGGTGGCCGGCCCGGCGCCGGGGTCGACGTCCTCGAACACGCCGGACAGCTGGTACGAACGGTCGGCTGCCAGGGCCAGCTCCAGCAGGCTGCCGGCGAAGCAGCTCTCCGGCTCGATCAGCGCCAGCAGGCTGCGGCTGGTCACGTCCAGCCGCTTGAGGGTGCGCTTGAGATACAGCAGGATCTCGTTGGCCAGCCAGTGCTCGGCGTGCTCCAGCAGCAGCCGGTCGTGGGCCAGCACCCGCCCGGGGTCGCCGACGGTGCGCAGCACCCAGGTGCCCAACTCCGGCTCGTTGGTGCGCAGGTCGAGGATCAGGTCGTCCAGCTCGCGGGTCATCGCCAGGCTCCAGAAGCCGGCGCCCTGCCGGCACACGCCGTCGATCCCGTCCGGTGGGTCCTCGCGCGGACCGGCGACGGTGATCTCGGCGACGCCACCGGTACGGTCCAGCACCGCGGTCACATAGCCGTACTCGATGCGGTCGGCCTGGCGCCGCTTGTCCAGCGGGGTGAGCCGGATGCCGGCGGCCCCGGCCGGGCGCCCGGAGCGCTCGGCGAGCTCCGCTGCCCGCTGCGCCACGGTCCGCGTCCAGGCCGGCCGTGGCACCGCCTCGTCGACCAGCCGCCATCGCACCGCCCGCGCGCCGCCGACGCCCTCGGGCCGGGTGGCGAAGTAGTCGGCCAGGTCGCGCCGCACGTGGCGCTTGTCCACCAGCCGGGTCAGCCCGCCGGTGCCGGGCAGCACGCCCAGCAGGGGCAGTTCGGGCAGGGACACCGCCGAGGAGCGGTCGTCGACCAGCATGATGTGCTCGCACGCCAGCGCCAGCTCGTATCCGCCGCCGGAAGCCGTGCCGTTGACCGCCGCGAGGTACGTCTGTCCGGAGTGGACGGTCGCATCCTCGATGCCGTTGCGGGTCTCGTTGGTGAACTTGCAGAAGTTCACCTTCCACTCGTGCGGCGAGCCGGCCAGCATCCTGATGTTCGCACCGGCGCAGAAGATGCGCTCCTTGGCGCTGGTGAGCACCACGGTGCGCACCTCGGGGTGCTCGAAGCGCAGCCGCTGCACGGCGTCGTAGAGCTCGATGTCGACCCCGAGGTCGTACGAGTTGAGCTTGAGCTCGTAGCCGTCCCGCAGGGTGGCGTGCTCCCGCACGTCCATCGCGAGCGTCGCCACCGGAGCCTCGACGCTCAGCCGCCAGTGCCGGTATGACCCTGGCTCGGTCCGGAAGTCCACCACGCCGTCGGTGACGGGCTCGACGGGTGCGGCGGGCTCGGCGGGTGCGGTGGTCGTCATCGATCCTCCTGGCACACCTGGAGCGGTAACCAATGTTCTACATCGTTCGATCAGTGTGTCAAGTCGATGTAGCATGTTCGCGGCCGAAGGGACACCCAGCCATGCCGGACTCCGAACCACCGCCCCCGCGGGTGCCGCACGCCAGCGAGTCGAAGGGCGCGCCGCGACCCGCCCTGACCAGGCGCAACAACGTCGGGGCCACCTCGGCGCCCTCGTTGCTGCTCACCGTGCTCGGCGAGTATGTGCTGCCCGACGGCCAGCCGGTCTGGACCTCCACCCTGGTCGCCGTGCTGGCCGGGCTCGGGATCGAGGAGAAGGCGTCCCGGCAGGCGCTGGCCCGCGCCGCGGCCGGCGGGTTCATCGTCACGCAGCGCTCCGGCCGGCGGGTGCGATGGCAGCTGACCGACCCCGGCCGGCGCCTGCTCACCGATGGCGCCGAGCGCATCTACTCGTTCGCCGAGGCGTCGTCGCCCTGGGACGGCCGGTGGCTGCTGGTGTCGGTGGCCGTACCCGAGGGGCAGCGGCGGGTACGCCAGCAGCTGCGTACCCGGATGACGTGGGCCGGCTTCGGCAGCCCGGCACCCGGCCTGTGGGTCAGCCCCAACGCCGGGCGGGAGGTCGAGGCCAAGCAGATCGTCACCGACCTCGGGCTCGGCGAGGCGGCGCTGTCGTTCACCGGCCCGTTCGCCGGCATCGGTGGCCAGCACACCCTCGTCGAGCAGGCGTGGAACCTGCGTGCGCTGGCCGAGCGCTACCAGGCCTTCCTCGACGAGTTCGCCGGCGCGCGGCCGGCCCCCGGCGACGAGACGCTGGTGGCACAGGCCCGGTTGGTACACGAGTGGCGGCGCTTCCCGTTCCTCGACCCCAAGCTGCCCGCGGAGTTGCTGCCGCCCGACTGGATAGGCATCCGGGCCGGCGGACTGTTCCGGAAACTGCACGGGGCGTGGCAGGACGGGGCACAGCGGCACTGGCGCGCCCTGGTCGAGCGCCAGGACCCGACCGGCGCGGCCTGACCGGGCGATATCGACGCGCGCCGCGGCGGGCTGGTCTGGGACCATCCTGCGCATGAGCGTCGTCGAACTCCTGAGCGAGCTGCCGGTATTCGCCTCTCCGCTGCCGTCATTCGACGTCGAGTCCGTTCCCGCGCTGCCCAACGCGCTGTTCGTCGCCTGGCTGCGCGAGGCGGCCACCGCCGGGGTGGTCGAGCCGCACGCGATGACGCTGAGCACGGTGGACGAGGACGGCTTGCCCGACGCCCGGGTGGTGATCCTGCGGGACGTCGATGACCGCGGCTGGCTGTTCGCCACCTCGTCGGAGAGCGCGAAGGGCCGGCAGCTGGAGCGAGGCGGCGTCGCGCTGAGCTTCTACTGGCGGGAACAGGGCCGCCAGGTCCGGGTGCGCGGTCGATCCCGCGCGCTCGATCCTGATACCTGCGCCCGCGACTTCCTCGTGCGCCCCGAGATGTCCCGAGAGGCGTCCCTGGTGGGCCGGCAGAGCACCGTGCTCGCCGACCGGGCGGAGCTGGACGGTGCGCTGGTCGCCGCGCACCGCGCCCTGATCGAGAATCCCGGCGCGGTAGCGGCCGACCACACGCTGTACGTCGTCGAACCGGCCCGGGTGGAGTTCTGGCAGGGCGACGCGGAACGCCGGCACGTGCGGCTGCGCTACCGCCGGGGCGCCAGCGGCTGGATCCGCGAACTCCTCTGGCCCTGACCACGAAGGGATCACTCGGCCGCGCCGGCGCTACCGCGGGCGGCTGGGCTAGCGAAATCGCTCGCTCCCGGGACTCAACCTGGACGCGGCGGCCGAGGTCATGTTGGGTGACGTTTCGCCGTTGAGGGGAGCCAAGTGACCGATGAGGGATTTCGCGACTTCGTGCGGATGCGATATATGGATCTGTTACGGACGGCTTATCTGCTGACCGGGACGTGGCCCAACGCAGAGGATCTCGTGCAGATCGCGTTGATGAAGGCCATGCGGAACTGGTCCCGGATCGACGATCCCATGGCGTACCTGCGCCGGGCGTTGGCCAACCAGCGGGCCACGATCTGGAGCCGGATGCGCCGGCAGCCGCTGCCGGTCGGGAAGCTGCCCGACCACCCGGACAGCAGGGACCTCGCGGAGTCCGTGGCGCAGCGGGACGAGCTGCTCCGCGCGCTGGCCGGCCTGCCGCCGCGGATGCGGGCCGTGCTGGTCCTGCGCTACTGGGAAGACCTGTCAGAGGCCGACACGGCCGGAATCCTCGGCTGCTCGATCGGGTCGGTCAAGAGCCAGGCGTCGCGCGGCCTGGCCCAGCTCCGATCCGTTCTGGCCGGCTCACGCACACCCGTGGGGGGAAGCTTCGATGTTGGATGAGAACCTGCACTCGGCCTTCGCCGACGCCGTACGAGACACCCCGCCCCAGACCTCCGATCCGTACGACCGGCTGATCCGCCGGGCTCGGCGCGGGCGGCGCGTCCGTCTGGCGCTGGGCGGGTCCGGCCTGGTCGCGGCGGCGCTGGCCACCCTGGCCATCGTGCCCGTGGCGCACCCGGCCGGCACCGGCTCGATCGCCTACGCCGGCGGCCCCGTCATGTCCGACTGGGCCCGCCGGCTCATCGCCTCCCCGACCCGGGGTGATCTCAGCGACGACGCGGGCTACCTCGCGGAGTTCACCGGGATCGCGGCCCGGCACCGCGCCGACTGGCAGGTCGCGCCGAACCTCACCGCCGTCAAGGTGCTCTACGCCGGTGACGATTCCGGCACGCGCGTCGTGCTT
Organism: Rugosimonospora acidiphila; assembly: GCF_039543385.1. Lineage (NCBI taxonomy): Bacteria > Bacillati > Actinomycetota > Actinomycetes > Micromonosporales > Micromonosporaceae > Rugosimonospora > Rugosimonospora acidiphila. Next base: position 99,222 of record NZ_BAABJQ010000025.1, on the reverse strand, counting down.
CTGGTCTTCTCCAACACCGACCGGGCGGTGTTCGTGTGGTTCAGCGCGCCGAAGGGCGCCCCGGCCTCGCTGCTGGCGAAGCGACCGACGCTGTCCAACGATCTGGAGCCGTTCGCGACCGTCTCGTACAGCGCCCGACCGTACGCGGACAAGGACACGACGCGCTTCACCATCGGGCTCGCGCCGGCCGGGTGCCGGATTGACAGCAGCAGCGACGCGGCGCACCAGGCATGGGTGCCGGTGCCGACCGGGTCCTTCGCCGCGCTGGACACCGCGACTTCGGCGCAGTGGTGGCGGGTCACCTGCGACGGCGTCGTCCACTACCTGGGACCGGCCGAGGGGTCCGGGGTGTACCTGCTGCCCACGGTCACCGACAGTCAGTTGGCCGAAGCCCTGACCGGCGCTCGGGGAACCGTCGACCGGGACGTCGCGCGGTTCGCCGTGAGCGGGCTCGAACCGGGCACGGGACCGGTACTCACGACCGGCACTCCCCGCGTGCTGTGGGGCGGATCCGTGCCCGGTGAGCAGTCCGACCCCGCGGTCGTCGCCGCGGCACCGCTGGCCAACGGCCGGGGCTGGTACGTGTATTTCGAGACGTACAACCCGAAGGCGCCCGGTGGCGCCGCCGCCCGGACCAGTTTCAAGGTGGGCACCCGGGTGGCGCTGGACGACCCGAGGAGCCTGTTCGGCCTGAGGACGGCGGATGCCCGGTCCAACCCGACCGATCAGATCCTGGTGCTGGCCCCACGGGACGCGGTGTCGGCCATCGCGGTCACCGCCGGTGGAGACCGGGTCGCCGACGTGAGGCTCACCGACGGGATCGGCTGGCTGACCTCGACGCCTCGCACGCCGGTGACCCTTCAGGCGTTGGGCGCCAAGGGCACAGTGATCGCCTCGTACCCGCTCGATTCGCCATCGGACGCCTCCGTCGCGGACGTCGCACCCACCATCGACAACTGGTGAGCGGCTCGGATCGGGCTCTGGAGCCGCCGGAGTCGACCGGCGTCAGCCGATCGACAGCCGGGGCGGCGGTACGAACGGCGACACCAGCATCGGTTCGCCGCACACCTGCATGCGCACCGGGCCGGCCACGTTGCCCGCGGAGCCGGGCAGCGCCAGGTGCAGCGTGTCGGTGGCCACGCAGCTGCCGTCGCCGTACTGCACCTCGCTGTACCGCACCAGGAAACCGGACTGGCCGCCGGCCGCCAGGTTGACCGTGCCGGCCGGGTCGCCGAACGCGAGGCTGCCCAGCCGGCCGTGGCTCAGCGTCACCGGCTCGGTGACCGGCGTGCCGCTCGGGGTCGGGGCGCTCAGCGTGAACGTCGGGTACCCGGACAGGCTGCACGGCTTCGACGAACCGTTGGTCAGCTGGATCGCCACCACGATCTGCCCGGCCGCCCCGTTGTCGCCCGGCCGCTGTTTCAGCGACAGCGCGCCGGCGGCACACCCGGGTGCCGGGGCGACCGTGGCGCCGCCCGCGCCGCCGCCGGAGCCCGCCCCGGCGTCCGGGACGCCACCCGTCCCGGACCCGCCGGTCCCTGAGCCACCCGACCCCGACCCGGTGCCGCCGCCGATGCCAGTGCCGCCGCCGGAGATGGCGCCGCCGGTACCGGCGCCGGCCGACTTGCCGGCGGCCGGCGCGAGCGGCGGGGCCGACAGCGGCAGGCCCGGGTCGATGTCGGGTAGGGCGACCACCGGCGCACGGGTCGAGCGGCCCGGCCCCGCGTACGGGTGGCCGTGGGACGAGCCGCAGCCGGCCACCGTGATCGCCGCCAGCAGCGCGGCGCAGCCGGCCAGCGCGACCCGGAGCTTGGCCACCATCGGTGCCTCCTCGGCGCTCGCGCCGGCTCCTGTTCCCGGGGCCGGCCTCGGGATGAAACACCCCAGACCATCAGGCCACCGACGCTGGCCGCCCCGCAATCGACGACGCGACACCAATTCGGGGTGGTTCAGCGGACGGTTATGGCGGATCGGGCTGGGCCACCGGCCGACCAGTCGATGGCAACGCTCGATGGCAGCGCTCGAAGGGAACGCTCGAAATGGGAACGCTCGAATGGCAGCGCTGGAAATGGCAACGGCCGAGGGCGCCGGCCAGGCGCGCGCCCGGCGGCTTCGCCGATGGGATCAGACGCCCGTCGGGTACGTCTCGGGCTCCAGCGCGTCACGCGGCCGCGTGCCCACCGGCAGCAGGCCCCGGCTCTGCTCGAACCACAGGAACGCGTCGTACCGGTCGCCCAGCACGGTCGGTACGTAGTTACCCCGGTCCCGCTCCGGGTGGTAAACGACGCCGACGGCCCGGTGGCCCAGTTCGTCGCGCAGCAGGTCCGACCGCTGCCCCAGCGGAAACACCGACAGCGCCCGGGGCGGCGCGTCCTCGCTCAGCACCGCCTCCAGCGACCCCGGTCGGGCCGGCGGTACCGGCATCAGCCGCATGGGCGCGCCCCACTCGTCGCCGGCCACGACCGTCCCCCGGTGCGTACCGAAGCCCACCAGCACCACCTGGTCCGGCCCGTACCGCTCCCGGGCCAGCTGGCCGATGTTGACCTCGCCGGCCACCGCCATGTCGGTGGCCCGGGCGTCGCCCACGTGGGTGTTGTGTGCCCACACCACGCCCCGGGACCCGGGTCCGTAGTGGGTCAGCAGCCGGTCGAGGGTCGCGTCCATGTGCCGGTCCCGCACGTTCCACGACTGGCGGTCGCCGGCCATCATCGACCGGTAATACCGCTCGGCGCCCGCGACCACCTCGGCGTTCTGCCAGGCGCCGAACTCACCCGCACCGTCGGCGGCGGCCCGCTGGCGCAGCTCGACGAGCAGGTCGACCACCTCGTTCTCGCACCGGGACGGCACGAACCGGGTGGCGCGCGCGTAGTTGTACGGGTCCTCGTCGTACGGTTCGAAGCACCGGTACGCGGCCAGCGCCTCCGGCACCTCCTGCGGCTCGTTCTCGCGCAGGTACAGCAGGATCTCGCGCAGCGACTCCCACAGCGAGTACACGTCGAGGCCGTGGAACCCGGCCCGTTCGGACTCGCCCACACCGGCGTTGTGCCCACGCAGCCACCGGCAGAAGTCGGCGACCTCCTCGTTGGCCCACATCCAGGTCGGCCACCGCTCGAAGACGGTCAGCGCCTCGCGCGGATCGGCCGAGGCGCCGGGCCGCAGCCGCACCGCGCCGTCGATCCGGTCGCAGTCCGGCCAGTCGCCCTCGACGGCGACGAACGAGAAGCCCCGCTCGGCGATCAGCCGGCGGGTCAGCGCCGCCCGCCAGCGGTAGAACTCGTGCGTGCCATGGCTGGCCTCGCCCAGCATCACCACCCGGGCGTTCCCGATCCGATCGAGCAGGATGTCCAGGTCGCCCGGGTCGGTGATGGGCGTGGTCAGCGCGACGATCTCGTCCCGATACCGTGTCATGATCTTCCCCCCGCGGCCCTCGCACCCCATGCCTACCCGGGCGCGGCGCGGGGAAACCGACCGCGCCACTGCACGCGATTGGACCCGGATGGCTCGGGTAGCGGATCGGTCAGGAGGTGGTGCGGCAATGGCGAGCATCCAACTCGACAGCCCCGCGTTCGGCAATCACGACGAGATTCCGGCACGGTACGCGCACACCGGCGAAAACATCTCACCGCCGCTGCGCTGGTCGGGCCTGCCAGAGAGCGCGACCGAGCTGATCCTGCTGTGCGAGGACCCGGACGCCCCGAGCACGACCTTCCTGCACTGGCTGGTGACCGGCATCGACCCGGCGTCCAACGGGGTGAGTGAGGGCCAGATCCCGCGGGGCGGCCAGGAGTGGCCCAACGGCTTCGGCGAGCCGGGCTGGGGCGGGCCGCAACCACCTCCCGGCGATCCGGCGCACCGCTTCGTGTTCCACCTGTACGCGCTGGGCCAGCCGATCCAGCTGCCGGACCAGCCGAGCGCGTACGACGTGCACCGGCACGTGGACGAGGCCGCGGTGGCCAGCGGCACCACGGTCGGCCTGTTCCAGCGGTAGCCGGTGACCGTGATGGCAGCGGGCACGATGGATCTGGCGCAGCGGCGGCGGCTGGCCCGCCGCCTGATCGGCAGGGCCGGCCGGGGCTTCGCCGAGCGGGCCGGATTCCAGGTCTCCAACAACCCGGCGAACCTTTTCCAGCTGCTGTGCCTGTCGCTGTTGGCGGCCGGTCGACGGGACGAGGACCGGGCCGTGCGCGCCGCCCGGGCACTGCGCGAGCGGGGCTGGGACTCGGCGGCGCGGCTGGCCCGGTCGCCGTACGAGCGGCGGGTGACGGCGATCCGCGACGCCATCGGGCAACGCGACGCCAGCGAGCTGGCCGGCACGCTCGGCACGCTCGCCGAGGCGGTGGTCGACGGGTACCAGGGGGACCTGCGCCGGCTGCGTACGCGGGCCGGGCACGACCCGACCCGGGAGCGGCGCCTGCTGCGGGAGCTGCCGGGCGTGAGCGACGCCGCGGTCGACCTGTTCTTCCGCGAGGTACAGGCGGGCTGGCGCGAGGTCGGGCCGTTCGCCGACCGGCGCGCCCTGGCCGCCGCCCGCAGGCTCGGGCTGGGGCGTTCGACGGCCGAACTGTCCGAGGTCGCCGGGGGTGGGGAGTCGGAGAAGCTCGCCTGGCTGGTCAGCGCGCTGGTCCGGGTGGACCTCGACCGCGATTACGGCGCGGCGCGCCAGCTGGCCCGCGCCTGAAGCTCAGGACGTCCTGTGATTCGCAACGCGTAGCGGTACGTCCACGCTCCGCTGCGGCACAATGGCTTCACCGCGCACAACCGGGACAGGAGCGTGTGGTGAAGGTCTTCCTCTCGACCGATATGGAGGGCACGGCCGGGGTCGTCGACTGGTCCCAGTGCCGCCCGCCCGGCCCTGACTACGAGTACTGCCGAGGATTGCTGCAGGCCGAGGTGAACGCCGCCATCGACGGTGCGATCGAGGCGGGGGCCCGGGAATTCCTGGTCAATGACTCGCACTCGGACATGCAGAACCTGCGCCCCGATCAGCTGCACGGCGGCGCGGGCTATCTGTCCGGCCGGCACAAGCCGCTGTACATGATGCAGGGGCTGGACGCCTCGTTCGACGCCGTGTTCTTCATTTCGTACCACGGCTCGATGAGCTCCTCGGTCTCGGTGCTCTCGCACACGTACAACCCGAAGGCCATCGCCGATGTGCGGCTCAACGACGTGGTGGCCGGCGAGTCGGGCGTCAACGCCCTGGTGGCGCAGGCCTACGGGGTACCGGTGGTGCTGATCACCGGCGACCGGACCACGGCCCAGGAGGCGGCGCCGTTCTTCCCCACCATCGAGACCGCGGTGGTCAAGGAGTCCGTTACCCGCTTCGCCGCCACCGCCCTGCACCCCGAGCGCGCCCGCGCGCTGATCCGGGAGGGCGCCCGGCGCGCGATCGCGCGGCTGCCCACGTTCTCCCCGCCCGCGATCACGCTGCCGGCGACGCTGAGCGTCCGGTTCCACAACGGGGACCTCGCCGACCTGGCCACCTGGCTGCGAGGCGTCGAGCGGATCGACGAGAAGACGGTGATGATGACCGACGACGACCCGCTGCGGCTGTTCCGTACGTTCATCACCACCATCCTGCTCACCCGGGCCATCGCCGAGTAGCGGCCCGCGTCGCTACTTGCCGGTGGCCTGGCCGAGGGCCTGCTTGAGCGCGTCGAACTGGGCGACCTGCCAGTCCTGGAAGGACGCGCCGGCCGGGGTGAGCGTCTCGGTGATGGTGCTGACCGGAATCCCCGCCGCCTTGGCCTCGTTCACCTGCTGCTGCACGTCCGGCGTGGCGTTCTGGCTGTTGTACACGTAGACCTTGATCTGCTTGTTCTTGATCTGGTTGTCGATCGACGCCTTGTCCTTGGCGCTCGGGTCGCTGCCCTCGCTGATGTCGGTCAGGAAGGCCGCCGGGGTCAACAGGTTCAGGCCCAGCGCCGGGGACAGCATCGCGAAAATCGACTCCGAGGCGCCGACCGGAGTACCCGAGTAGTTGGTCTTGATCTCACTGATCGTGTCGAAGTAGGTCTTCAGGTTGGTATTGATGACCGTGTCGTGCTGGGTGTCGAAGAACGACGCGTCGGCCGGGTCGATTTTCTTGTAGTCCGCGGTGATCTGATCGATGACCTGCCGCACATTGCCCGGGTTGTACCACCGGTGCGGATTGTCGCCGTCCTTCGCGCCGACCAGGTCACCCACCGTCAGCGTGGTCCGCGACGACGACGGGTTGGCGTCGGCGAGCTTGGTGGCCCACGCGTCGTACCCGACCCCGTTGATGAGGGCCAACTTCGCCGAGGCGATCTCCCGACCGTCCGCGGCGGTGGGCTCGTAGTCGTGCGGGTCGGCGTCCGGGTTGTTGATGATGCTGGTGACCTTCACGTGCGAGCCACCCAGCTGCGCGGCCAGGCTGCCCCAGAAGTTCTCGGCCGCGACCACCTCGATCGTGGCGGAGCCGCCCGACGACTTCGTGGGCGCGGTGGTGGCGCAGGCCGAAAGCGCCACGGCCAGCAGGGCGGCGGTGCCCGCCGTGAGGCCGAGGCGGCGACGCCGGGCGGTACCCGGCGGGTAGGTCAAGGACATGAGGGACCTTCGTGAGTGCGTCAACGTTCCAGGATCCGAAGCTAACGAAAACAGGTTCCGTTATCAAATGCGCTCCACGGCATGAATTCCGCAGCTCACAGCCTTGCGCGGGCAGGAATGACGGGTACCAGCGCGGGTAACAACGCGGGTGGAGGGGGGCGATCTCGATGGCCCAGCACGGCAGCCACCAGTACGAGATCAAGCGCAATCGACTGCGCAAGGACCTGGACAACAACGGAATCCCGGACAAGCACGCGGACGACATGGCAAACAACATCCTGGCGAACGAGCACGGCACCAAGACCCGGACGCTGCCCACCCCGAAGCTGCTGCGTTACCTGCGCCGCCTGACCAGGAAGGCCGGCGCCGGGCCGCGTTGACGGCCCCGGAACGCGACGCTCACCCGGGACGGACGCTCACCCAGGGCGGACGCTCAGCCAGGGCGGACGCTCAGCCAGGGCGGACGCTCACCCGGGGCGCAGGCGCTCGTGCGGCTCGGGCGGCAACTCGACACGGATCGGGTCGCCCGGCCGCACGGTGCCACCGGCGAGCACCACGCTCATGACGCCGGCCTTGCGGATCACCTCGCCGTGCTCGTCGCGGCCCAGCACCGCGGCCATCAGGCCGCGGTGCCGCACCTTCTTCTCACTCGGGTGCGCGTCGGGGCCGGCGCCGCCGCCCGCGCGGGACTCCACGCGGGTGGCGACACCCGGCACGCGGCCAGGATGCGGGCGGCCCGTCAACCGCCTTTCGCCTCGCTCAACCCCAACTGGCCAGGCGGCTCAATTGACCGGGCCACGCAGCACGGCCACGCCCCGGGGCTCCAGCGTCACCGAGTCCACCGCGCCGGAGTCCACCGCCCCGGAGCCCGCCGCGCCGGGGCCAACCTCGTCCGACCGCTCGGCCAGCAGGTTGACCGCCGGTGCCGGCAGGGCCACCCGGACCGGCCGGGCACCGTGGTTGAGCAGGAACAGGTACGAGTGGTCGGCGCCGTGCCGGGTGACCGCCTGTACGCCCTCGGGCAGGTCGGGCAGCGCCGGCGCGACACCGGCGTCGCCGCACACCCGGTCGAGCAGTTCCCGCATCGCGGCCGGGTCCGGCCGGGTGCCCAGGTACCAGGCCACGCCCCGCCCGTACGCGTGCCGCGTCACCGCCGGCCGGCCGGCCAGGTCCCCGGTGAAGCCCGCGACCACCTCGGCACCCTCGAGCTCGATCCACTCTGACCAGACGGTACCGGTGTGCCGCCGCCCGGCCAGGTCCAGCTCGACCGTACCGTCCACCGGCAGCGGCCAGAACTCGTCGACGCGCAGTCCGAGCACCTCGCGCAGGGGCGCCGGGTAGCCGCCCAGGTACGCGCGTTCGCACTCGTCCACGATGCCGGTGAAGAACGACACCACCAGGTGGCCGCCGCCGGCCACGTACTCGGTCAGCCGCCGCGCGTCGGCCGCCCGCAGCAGGTACAGGTTGGGCACGACCACCAGCCGGTACCCGGACAGGTCGGCGTCCGGCGGCACGATGTCACAGGTGACGTGCGCGTCGAACAGCGGCGCGTAGTGCGCCCGGTGCGCCTCCATCAGGTCGAGGACGGCCGGGTGGGCCGGTGCGTCGAGGGCCCGCCAGCTGTCCCAGTCGTGCAGCAGCGCGACGTCGGCGCGCACCCGCGTGCCGGCCACCTCGGCCACGCCGGCCAGTTCCCGACCGAGCGCCTGGACCTCGCGGTGGGTACGCGTGTCGACGCCGCCGTGCGGCACCATCGCCGAGTGGAACTTCTCCGCCCCGCCGGCCGCCTGGCGCCACTGAAAGAACAGCACCGCGTCGGCGCCCTGCGCCACCGCCTGCCAGCTCCACAGCCGCATGGTGCCCGGCGGCTTCGGCGCGTTGCGCTCGCGCCAGTTGACCGCGCTGGGCGCCTGCTCCATGAGCAGCCATGGCTGGCCGGCGCGGGCCGAGCGGACCAGGTCGTAGCCGAACGCGGCCTCGACGTGGGCGCGCGGGTCGTACGGGTCGGGGTAGCTGTCCAGGCTCACCACGTCCTGCTCGGCCGCCCACCGGTATGAGTCGATCGGCTGGTGCACCAGCCCGATGAAGTTGGTGGTGACCGGGATGTCCGGGGTGTGCCGCCGGATGATGTCGCGTTCGGTGAGGTAGCACCGCAGGATCGCGTCGTCGCTGAAGCGGGCGAAGTCCAGCCGCTGCGCCGGGTTCCCCAGGGTCGGCGCGGTACGGGGTGGGTAGATCTCGTCCCAGTCGCCGTAGCGCTGCGACCAGAACGTGGTGGACCAGGCCGCGTTGAGCGCGTCGAGGTCGCCGTAGCGCTCGCGCAGCCACCGGCGGAAGTCGACGCCGGACACGTCGCAGAAGCACTGCCGGGTGTGGCAGCCGTACTCGTTGCCGATGTGCCAGATGGAAAGGGCCGGGTGGTTGCCGTACCGGGTGGCCAACTGCTCGACCAGCCGGCCGGCGTGCTCGCGGTAGACCGGGCTCGACGGGCAGTAGTGCTGCCGGGCACCGGGCCACAGCCGGGTCCCGTCGGCCCGCTGGGGCAGGATCTCCGGGTACCGGTGGGACAGCCAGGGCGGCGGCGATGCGGTCATGGTGGCCAGGCTGACTCCGATGCCGGTCGCCGCCAGATTGTCCATCACCTCGTCGAACCAGCCGAAGTCGTACTCGCCCTGGCGGGGCTCGACGGCGGCCCAGGAGAAGATGCCGGCGGTGACGAGCGAGACGCCCGCCCCGACCATCAGCTTCAGGTCCTCGGCCCACACCTCGCGGGGCCACTGTTCGGGGTTGTAGTCGCCGCCGAACATGATTTTGGGCAGCGCGATCGCGCCGCGGGGCTCGGTCATGGTGGGTGGTCTCCTCGACGGGTACTCGTGCGTGCGAGGCAGCGATTGCGACAGGCGCAGCGTTGCGCTCCGGGCAGCGGCCACGGAGGACGTAGGATGTCCTGGTCAGAAAAACTATGGGCGCGTACGGTCCCCGTCAAGTCGGACACGGAGAGTACATTGCGAACGGCGGGCGACGAACCCCGACATGGGATGTTGCACTCGGATCGGGCCACCGGGGAGGCGGCATGAGCAGGCGTGGCGGCGACTCGGTTCAGGACCGCATCGTCGCTCTGATCCACGAGCGCCAGCTCGCGCCGGGCGCACCGATGCCCACCGAACCCCAGCTGATGGAGATCCTCGGGGCGAGCCGCAACTCCGTCCGCGAGGCGATCCGGGCGCTCCAGGCGCTGGGCATCGTCGAGATCCGCCACGGGTACGGCACGTTCATCGGGCACGCCTCGCTCGACGTGCTCGGCCCGTCGCTGGAGTTCCGGATCCGCTCCGGGGCGGCCGGCGGCATCCGGGCGCTGCACGACCTGGTCGAGGTCAGGGAGATGCTGGAGACCGGCCTCATCGGCCGGGTGGCCACCACCACCAGCACCAGCCGGTTGTCCGCGCTCGACGCGCTGGTCACCGCGCTGGGCACCGACGCGGAGGCGGACCGGGCCTTCCACGCGCTGCTCTACGAGTCCTGCGGCAATGAGCTGGTGCTACAGCTGATCGACCTGTTCTGGCGGGTGTATCACCAGGTCGAGACGGTGCTGGGCTCGCCGGCCGAGCGCACCCACGACATCGTGGCCAACCACCGGCGCATCGTCGACGCGCTGCGCGCGCAGGACGCCGCGGGCGCGCAGGAGGCGATGCGGCGGCATTTCCGTGACGTCCGGGAGCGCATCTCCCGCGCGGAGGCGGCGCAGGAGCGGGTGGCCTGATCCGGTCCTGGGACGTCGGACGTCCCATATCCGAGGAGTGGAGCGGTGGTTCGGGGCGGCCCGTCGCGGCCCGTCGCGGCCCGACGCACATGCCCCCGCCGCCGCACTCCGGCCCGGCCGATCCACACCCCCGCCTCGGCGATGACGCCGGGCTCCGCCACGTCGCCCCCGCAGCTGTTCCCGACTGGTCTGGCTCGGCGCGTCCCACGTCACGCGACGACCCAGACCAGTCGCTGACCGGCGGTTCCCGGCGCGGCTATCCCCGGCCCAGGCGGGCCAGCCGCGCGCGTACCCCGGCGAAGTGGTCCCGCATCGCCGCCGTGGCCGCCACCCGATCCCCGGCAAGCACCGCCCAGTAGATGTCGCGGTGGGTGCGGGCGACGTCCACCGGCGTCTCGTCCGGCGTACCGAGGTCATCGCGCAGCTGGTGGTACACCTCCCAGAACGCGCCGAGCAGCTGACCCACCAGCGGGTTGCCCAGCGGCCGGTAGAGCAGGTCGTGGAAGAGCCGGTCGGTCTCCGGCGAGACGACGTCGACCGCCGCCTCAGCCTGCATCCGCTCGATTACCTCGCGTATCGGCGTGAGCAATGTTGGCAAATCGAGACCTTCATCCCCATCAACGCCCTCCCGGCCGTCGATCAGCCGCAGCACCAGCCCGCTCTCCAGCACCTCGCGGATCTCGATAAGGTGGCCCAGGTGGTTGCGCTCGTCCTGCATGGTGATCCGACTGTGGAAGGCGAGTTCATCGACGAAGCCGTTGAGCGACATGCGCCCCACGAACATGCCGAAGCCGTGGCGGATCTCCACGATGCCGACCGCCTGCAGCACCTTGAGCGCCTCGCGCACGGAGTTGCGCCCGATGCCCAGCTCCTCCATGAGCTCGGACTCCGTGGGCAGCGCATCCCCGGTGACCAGGCCACGCTGCAGGATGATGTCCTTGACCGCCTCCTGAACCTCGGTGGCACGGCTGCGGCGTCGGGCGGCCACGGGTACCCGGCCGGCGGGCTTCGCCGCGCGCCGCACCTGGTCGTCTGTCATATGCGGGCGATCGGGGTGAAATGCCACAGACATCTCCTGGTGATCCGCTCTTGACCGGGGCCACGATCGCCCCCTAGCCTCCAACCTTACCGGACATGGGATGTGGGACGTCCAATGTCCACTCATGAGATCACACCCCAGATCCCCATAGGAGGCACCGTGAGCGCGCCGGTATCCAGGCTCGCCGTCAGCCGTCGCGACTTTTTGCGCTTCAGCGGCATGCTCGGTGGCGCCGCTGCCGTTACTGCCGCCATCTCCGCATGCAGTGGCCCCGCCTCAACGAGCTCGACCGGGGACGCCGCGAACAACGAACTTCTGACCGGCGTCATCGGGTACGGCAACGACCAGAGCTGGGACCCGCTGCTGACCGCGTCGGCCTTCTCCATGGCCGCCAACCAACACATCTACGAGGGTCTGGTCGACACCGACCCGGTGACCCGCGCCCCGTACGCGGCGCTGGCCACCGCGCTGCCCGACACCGCCGGTACGACCTGGAAGTTCACCCTGCGCTCCGGGGCGAAGTGGCACGACGGGCAGCCGGTCACCGTCGACGACGTGGTGTGGACCTACCAGCGCGCGCTCGACCCGGCCAACCAGACCCTGGCGTACTCCTTCCTGGCCAACTGGCTCACCTCGGTCAAGCAGTCCGGGGACAACGAGGTGACGTTCACCCTCAAGTACGCGTTCCCGGACGGCCTGCCCCGGCTCACCATCCCGAAGATCATGCCCAAGCACGTGTTCAACACCCAGGCCGGGCTGGACGCGGCCAAGGGCGGCAAGGCGGTCGGCTCCGGCCCCTACAAGCTGACCGCCAACAACGCCAAGTCCAACAGCGAACTCGAGCTGTTCTCCGACTACAACGGGCCGCTCAAGCCGACCATCAAGAAGATGAACTGGCTGTCCATTGTGGACGAGTCGGCCCGGGTAGCGAAGATCTCCGGCAGCAGCGCCGGCGCGCAGATCTCCGACAACGTGCCCTACGCGAACATCCAGCAGCTGCAGAAGGGCGGCCTCACGGTCGACGGCGGCAAGGGCATGAACCACATGTTCCTGATGTTCAACACCGCGCAGGCGCCGTTCAACGACGTGCGGGTCCGCCAGGCCATGTTCTACGCGATCGACACGCAGAAAATGATCGACGTGGCGCTCAAGGGCTACGGCACCGCGGCGTCCAGCTTCCTCAACCAGCAGAACCCGTCGTACGCGAAGGCCTCCACGGTCTACAACTACGACCCGAACAAGGCCAAGCAACTGCTCGCCGCGGCGGGCGTGTCGAACCTGTCCATCACCCTGATGGCGGTCAACGTCAGCTGGATCGTGGACTGCCTGCCCACGCTGGCCAACTCCTGGGAGGCGGTCGGCATCAAGGTGCAGCTGCAGCCCCAGGACACCAGCGCCCTGTTCACGAAGATGGACCAGTCCCAGTCCTACCAGGTGGTGGCGGCCACCTCGAACCCGAACCAGTTCGGGCAGGACTGTGACCTGATCCTGCGGTACAACTACACGGCCAACGGCACGTGGATGAAGTACACCAAGTGGGACAGCAGCGCGGAGGCCAAGCAGATCTTCAATCTGATGGACCAGGCGGCCGCGCAGCCCGACAAGACCCAGAAACTCAACCTGGAGCACCAGTACCTCGACATGATCGCCGAGCAGGCGGTCCTGTACCCGGTGGTGCACACCGAGCTGATGACCGCGTGGGACCCGAAGAAGCTCAGCGGCATTCAGGCCCTGCCCTACCCGGGCTTCAACCTGCTCAAGGCCAAGCTCGTCTGATTGACGCCGGCGCGGCGCCGGTGGTCCCCCACCCCTTGTCCGGCGCCGCGCCGGTCTTTCGCACGCGATCCGAACACCCCCGGCCTCGCGCCGGTGCACCCCGTCCCGACTCAACCCAGGAGGCACCCCGTGGCAGTGGTCCTCAGAATGCTGGTACGCCGCATACTCCTGCTGATCCCGCTGCTGCTGGGCGTCATCCTGTTCGTCTTCATCGTCATGCGGTTCTCAGACAACAAGCCGGAGTACGCGTACTTCGAGGGCCAGAACCCCACGCCGCAGCAGATCCACCAGTTCCAGGTGCAGAACGGCCTGTTGGATCCGCTGCCCGTGCGGTACATACACTTCGTCGGCCAGCTGCTGCACGGCGACATGGGTACCAGCGTGCTGACCAGCGCGCCGGTGCTCAAGTCGGTCAGCACCGCTATGCCGCTGACCCTGCAGCTGACCCTCCTCGGCCTCATCGTGGCCGTGGTGCTGTCGGTCATCTTCGGGACCATCTCCGCGCTGTTCCGGGACCGCTGGCCCGATCAGCTCATCCGGCTGGTATCCCTGATCGGCGTCGCCGCGCCAGCGTTCTGGCTGGCGCTGCTGATGATCCAGTACCTGGCCGTGGGCAGGGGTTGGTTCCCCACCAGCGGGTACGTCAACCCGGCCGACTCGTTCAGCGGCTGGCTGCGCTCGATGACGCTGCCCGCGCTGTCCCTGTCGCTGCCGGTGGCCGCCCAGCTCACCCGGATCATTCGAACATCCATGGTCGAGGAGCTGGACAAGGACTACGTGCGCACCGCGATCGGCAGCGGCCTGCACCCGGTCGTGGTGGTCGGGCGCAACGTGCTGCGCAACGCGCTCATCAACCCGTTGACCGTACTGGGACTGCGGGTCGGGTACCTGCTCGGCGGCGCGGTGGTCATCGAGACCATCTACTCGCTGCCCGGCATGGGCCAGCTCATGATCACCGCCGTCCAGGACGGTGACCCGGCCGTCGTGCAGGGCGTCGTGCTCACCATCGCGACCGGCTTCGTCGTGGTGAACCTCATCGTCGATGTGCTGTACCTGCTGGTCAACCCCCGACTCAGGAGCGCAGGCTGATGCGCAGAGGACTCGCGAACCGACTGTCCCGGCCCGGCATCAAGTTCCGCCGGCTCAACCTGGCCTCGTGGATCTCCCTCGCCGTACTGGTGGTGATCGCACTCGCCGCGATCTTCGCCCCGGTACTGGCGACCCACTCCCCGTACGCCCAGGCGGCCAACGGCGGCGGCCCCAGCGCCGCGCACTGGATGGGCCTGGACAGCACCAACCGGGACATCTTCAGCCGGCTGCTCTACGGCGCCCGATGGTCGCTGATCATCGGCCTGGGCGCCACCGCGATCGCACTGGTCACCGGCGCGATCATCGGCGCGGTCGCGGCCACCTCGCACCGGGCGGTCGACGAGTTCATCATGCGGGTGCTGGACGTCATCATGGCGTTCCCGGGCATCGCGCTGGCCGCCGTGCTGGTCGCGGTGTTCGGCGGCAGCATCCCGGTGCTGGTGTTCGCGATCGCCTTCCTGAACCTGCCGCCGGTGGCCCGGGTGGTGCGCGCGAATGTGCTGGCCCAGTACGGCGAGGACTACGTGGCGGCCGAGCGCACCATCGGCGCGCGTACCCGGCACATCCTGGTGCGCCACGTGGCCGTCAACTGCGCCGCGCCGATCCTGGTGTACGCCACCACCACGGTGGCCGACGCGATCGTCTTCGAGGCGTCGCTGTCGTTCATCGGCGCCGGCGTGCGCCCGCCCGAGGCGTCCTGGGGCAGCGTCATCGCCGACGGCAAGAACATGGTGCTGCTCGGCGGCTGGTGGGCCACGGTCTTCCCCGGCCTGCTGATCCTGCTCACCGTGTTGTCGCTGAACATCCTCGCCGAAGGCATCTCGGACGCCTGGGCCGCACCGGCCGCCCGGCGCTCCGGTACCAGCGGGAACGAGCAGCAGGTCGACGCGCTGGAGCAGGCCCGGCCCGGCTCCGGCGAGATCACCGAGCTGCCCGGCCTGGCCGAGGCCGCGCAGCGGATCGCGCAGCGGGCCCGGCCGCTGCCGCAGGGCCAACCGATCCTCGCGGTCAAGAACCTGACCATCGGCTTCGCCGACCGGCACAACGGTGTGGACATCGTCGACGGCATCTCTTTCGAGGTGCGCCCCGGCGAGGTGCTCGGCCTGGTCGGCGAGTCCGGCTCCGGCAAGTCGCTGACCTCGCTGACCGTCATGGGCCTGCAGCCCCGGGGCGCCCGGGTGGGCGGGGAGATCCTGTTCTCCGGCCGCGACCTGCTGACTCAGTCCCGGTCCGCCCGGCGGAAGCTGCTCGGGCACGAGATGGCCATGATCTACCAGGACGCGCTGTCCTCGCTGAACCCGTCGATGACCATCAAGGCGCAGCTCAAGCAGGTAATCCGGGCCGGCGGGACGCGCAGCGCGAGGCAGTTGCTGGAGCTGGTGGGGCTCGACCCCGACCGGACGCTCTCGTCGTACCCGCACGAGCTGTCCGGCGGCCAGCGCCAGCGCGTCCTGATCGCCATGGCGCTGTCCCGCGACCCGAAGCTGATCATCGCCGACGAGCCGACGACCGCGCTGGACGTGACCGTTCAGGCGCAGGTGATCCAGCTGCTCCTGCGGCTGCGCGAGGAGCTGGGCTTCGCCCTCATCCTGGTCTCGCACGACCTGGCCCTGGTCTCCGCGGTGACCGACCGGGTGATGGTGATGTACGGCGGGCAGATCGTCGAGTCCGGCGCGACCGCCGCCCTGGTCGGCGCGCCCGCCCACCACTACGCGCGGGGCCTGCTCGGCTCGGTGCTGTCCCTGGAGTCCGGCGCGGCGCGGCTGACCCAGATCCGGGGCGTCGTACCGTCGCCGGCCGACTTCCCCAACGGCTGCCGGTTCGCCGACCGCTGCCCGATGGCCACCGAACTCTGCCGGCGGGAGCAGCCGCTGCTGACCGGCGAGGGCTCGTACCACTCGGTGGCCTGCCACCATCCGGCGCTGGAGATCCCGGCGCCGCCCGTCGCCGCCGACCCGGGTACCGCGTCGGCCGCTCCAGCGGAGGCACGATGACCGCGACCGGCTCCCCGGCCCAGCCCACGTCGGGCCCGTCCTCGGCGGGCCCGACGGAAAGCGCCCCCACCGACAACGCCACTACCGACAACGCCACCACGGGAGGCGCCACTACCGACAGCGCCACCACGGGAGGCAACCACAAGGAAAGCGCCCCCACCGGAGGCGCACCGACCGGCGCACGCGCTCCCCTGGCCGAGGTCGACGACGTCCACGTGGTGTTCCGGGCGCGCAGCGGCGGCCTGTTCCGCCGCGACCACGTGTACGCGCTGACCGGCGTGGACCTGACCGTCCGCCCCGGCGAGACGGTGGGAATCGTGGGCGAGTCGGGCTGCGGCAAGTCCACCCTCGCCAAGGTGCTGGTCGGCCTGCAGGGGCCGACCTCCGGCACGGTGAGCTACGAGGGTCAGGACCTGACGAAGATGTCGCGCTCGCAGCGACGGCTCACCATCGGCACCACGGTGGGCATGGTCTTCCAGGACCCGTCCACCGCGCTCAACCGCCGGCTGCCCATCCGGCAGGTGCTGCGCGACCCGCTGGACGTGCACGGGGTGGGCACCGGCCGCGAGCGCGACGCCCGGGTGCGCGAGCTGCTCGACCTGGTCGGCCTGCCGTCCAGCGTGGCCAACGTGCTGCCCAGTCAGGTCTCCGGCGGCCAGCGCCAGCGCGTGGCCATCGCCCGGGCCCTGGCCCTGCAGCCGCGGCTGCTGATCGCCGACGAACCCACCAGCGCGCTGGACGTGTCGGTGCGTGCCCAGATCCTCAATCTGCTGCTGGACCTCAAGCGGCAGCTGGGCCTCGCCATGGTCTTCGTGTCCCACGACATCCAGACGGTGCGCCGGATGAGCGACCGCGTGGTGACCATGTACCTCGGCCGGATCGTGGAGCAGGCTCCAGCGCAGGCGGTACCGGCGGGCGCCCGGCACCCGTACACCCGGGCACTGTTCTCCGCCACGCCCGGCCTGCTCTCGCCCATCGACCCGATCCCGCTGGTGGGGCCGGTACCGCCGGCCACCCATCCACCGTCGGGCTGCCCGTTCCGCACCAGGTGCTGGGCGGCGGACGACCTCTGTGCGCAACAGATGCCCGCCGTCAGCGACGACGGCGCGGACCACCAGTACCGATGCCATCACCCGGTCGAGGCCGGGGCGACCGACCTCGACCTGATCAGCCAAGCGCAGGAGCGTGTATGAGCACCCCCGATCCCATGTCCGGCGTCATCCCTCCGGTGTGCACGCCGCTGTCCCCCGACTACGAGGTGGACACCTCTTCCCTGATCCGGCTGGTGGAGCACCTGCTCGACGGGGGGGTTGACGGGCTGTTCGTGCTGGGCTCCTCGTCGGAGGCGGCATTCCTGTCGGACCGGCACCGCCGTACCGTGCTGGACACCGTGATCGGCCACGTGGCCGGGCAGGTGCCGGTGCTGGCGGGCGTCATCGACATGACCGCGCCGCGGGTGGTCGACCACGTGGCGACGGCGCTGGACGCCGGCGCCGACGCGATAGTCGCGACCGCTCCGTTCTACACGCGTACCCACCCGGCCGAGATCGCGGTGCACTTCCGCACGATCGCCACCCGCGCGGGCATCCCGGTGTACGCGTACGACCTGCCGGTGTCGGTGCACACCAAGCTCGGCGCGGACCTGCTGCTGGAGCTGGCCGCCGAGGGGGTGCTGGCCGGGCTGAAGGACTCCAGCGGCGACGACGGCGGGCTGCGCAAGGTGATCCTCGGTCGGCGTGACCGTGACCTGTCGAGGTTCGCGGTGCTGACCGGCTCGGAGCTGACCGTGGACTCCGCGTTGTGGATGGGCGCCGACGGCGTGGTTCCCGGGTTGGGCAACGTGGACCCGCACGGGTACGTGCGGCTGTACAAGGCGGCGCGCGCCGGCGACTGGGAGGCGGCCCGGCGGGAGCAGGAGCGGCTGTTCCGGCTGTTCGATCTGGTCAACGCGGGCGGACCGCGGATGGGCCGGGGCTCCTCGGCACTGGGCGCGTTCAAGGCGGCGCTGCACCTGCGCGGCATCATCGCGTACCCGACGATGGCGCTGCCGCAGATCGCGCTGGACGCGGACGAGATCGCCGTGGTCGGCAAGCACCTGGCCGACGCCGCGCTCATCTGATCGGATAGGGACGGCGCGGGCCGGCGGCGCTATGGCAGGTTCAGCCACAGCCGGATGAGGTCGCGGCGGCGCTGCGGCTCCGGGTGGTCCTGGTAGGCGGTGTTCCGGTGCAGGATCACCCGGTTGTTGAGGAACTGCATGTCACCGGCCCGCAGGTCCATGGTGAGCATGAACCGGGGATCGTCGTGGAGCCGGTCCAGGGTCCACATCGCCTCCAACTGCTCGGCCGACAGCGCGTGGGCCCCGTGCCGGGCCGGGCCCAGGTGGTCCGGTCCGTACCGGACGACCAGGCCGCCCCCGCCGTCGATGGAGTAGACCGGCTGCTGGCAGAAGCTCTCCGGCCCGCCGCCGGGGCGGCCGTCGAACCACCACGGCCGGTACAGCACCTGGGCCAGGTCCGGGCGAGTGCGCACGAGTTCGTTGTGCACCGCCAGCGAGCTGACGATCGAGCTGAGCCCGCCCGACTTGGCCGGCCTGACGCACAGTAGGGCGACGGCGTCGGTCGGGTCCGCGTGGAACCCCAGCTTCTGGCGGTGCCGGTCGCCGGGGCCGCTCGGCTGGGCCGGATCGACGCCCTGGTCACGTACGTGCGTCAGCGGCAACCGCCGCGCGGTCTGCCCGACCAGGACACCGACGTGGCCGGCGATGCCCAGCGCGACGAGCTCGCACTGCGGCTCGGTGAGTCCGGCCAGGGGTACGCCGCGCAGGAGGGCGAAGCCACGGCCGTACGCGAGGTCGTGAGCCAGCCGGTCAAGCTCCACGCCCAGCGTCGGCAGCGGGAACCCCCCGCGCGCCACCCCACCCGCTGGAACGCCGGCCGCCCGCACGGCGGCGAGCGCGGCGAGCACCTCCGACCGGTGCGCGCCGTCCAGCGGGTACCGCCACGAATCGTCGCCGGCGATCTTGTCAGCACGCCACTCCGCCGGACCCGGTACCTGCCTGATCACCACCACCTCAGCACCTCCCCGGCAGCCCGGCGCGGAAACCGGGCCGCTGTGCTCATGGTGCGGCCTCGGCGGTGGCCGGCGCTGGTCGGCTCGCTGTCAGCGTGTCAGCCCGGACGCCCATTCGCGGTCAATCGGCCCGCTGTGGGCGTGTTTTCATGACCGATCATTCCATCGTGGACGGCCGATCAGCGGGTACGCCCGACCCGGGTCAACGGGGTGCGAGCGGCTCCATGGTCACCTGATGCGGGTCCTTGTCGGGCCGCAGTCCGCGCCACGACGGGTGCCGCAGCCGACCCTCCGGGGTCAGGGTGCGGTACGCGACCTCCCCGACGATCCGCGGCTCCACCCACTGCGCGTCGCGGGCGTACTCGCGCGGTACCGGGCCATCGAACGGCGCGCTGGGCCGGCGCAGGGGGCTCAGCTGCCCGGCGAGGTCGCGCAGCATCTGACCGGTGAACCCGGTGCCCACGTGCCCGACGAAGGCCAGCGCCCCGGAATCGTCGTACACGCCCAGCAGCAGGGAGCCGATCATCCCCTCGCGGCGGCCACCGCCGGCCTTCCAGCCGGCGATGACGACCTCGGCCGTCCGGTTGAGCGGAGTCTTGACCCAGGAACGGGAGCGGACGCCGGGGTGGTACGGGGAGTCGAGCCGCTTCGCCACGACCCCCTCCAGCCCCAGATCCCCGGCCGCGCGCAGCAGGTCCCGGCCGGCGTCATCCGTCCAGTACGGCGGCGCCGTGGCCACGTCGCCACCCAGATCGAGCGCCTCCAGCTCACCACGACGGTCCACGTAGGACCGATCGAGCACCGGCCGGCCGTCCAGGTACAGCAGGTCGAAGGCGTACAGGCGCACCGGCACCCGGGACAGCAGGGCGGCGCCCGGCGACTGGACGTGCATGCGCTGCTGCAGCAGGCTGAAGCTGGGTACGCCGTGCTCGTCCAGGGCGAGGATCTCGCCGTCGAGCACCAGCCGCCGGCGCCGGAACCGGCCGGGCAGCGCGCGCAGTTCCGGGTAGCTGGCGGTCACGTCGCGATCGTTGCGCGACGCGATGCGCAGCCCGCCCGCGTCGAGGTAGACCACGGCGCGCACGCCGTCCCACTTGAACTCGTACCCCCAGCCGGGCGGGGTGGGCACCTCGCCCAGGGTGGCCAGCATGGGGCGGATCAGCGACAACGCCCCGTCCCCCATAACCGACGATGGCACGGCCGGGACCGCCTCGAAGATCGAACGCCGGACTCCGGCCGGCCCGTTGCCCGGGCGCCGGTGCCGCACCGGGACACCGAGGCGCTGACCACCACAAACCGGTCAATCACGCCCGACCCCGAACCGCCCGACCCGCTCGGCCCGCTCGACCCGCTCGGGGCAGCCGACCGTCGGGCCGAGGGACAGCCCGGCCCGGCCCGCTCCGCCCGGGCGCCTGGGACAGCCGCGGGCGGAGCGGGCCGGGCCGGAGCGGGCTGGGTACGGTTGAGCGGGACCGATCCGGCGCGGGCCGGGCGGCAGGACCCCGGAAGGACACGAGCAGATGCCGGCTCTGGACCACCGACCCGCTACGCCCACGCAGGCGCTGGACGAGCTGCTGGCCGGGAACCAGCGGTTCAGGTCTGGCGCCCGGGTCCACCCGAATCAGGACGCCGAGCGCCGGGCCTCGCTGGCCCTCGCGCAGCAGCCGTTCGCCGTGGTGTTCGGCTGCTCCGACTCCCGCCTCGCCGCGGAGATCCTTTTCGATCGCGGGCTGGGTGACCTGTTCGTGGTGCGCACCGCCGGCAATGTGATCGGCGATGAGGTGCGGGCCAGCATCGAGTACGGGGTCGCCGCGCTCGACGTGCCGCTGGTGGTCGTGCTGGGCCACGAGTCTTGCGGCGGCATCCGGGCCGGCTGCGACGCCCTGGCCGGCAACGGGACGCCGGATCCGCGGCTCGCCGCCATCGTCGATGGGGTCGCTCCCAGCATCGAGGACGCGCACGCGCGCGGCATCACCGACCAGGGCGAGATCACCCGGGTACACATCGAGCGCACGGTCGACGCGCTGCGCCGGCCCGGTACGGCGACCGGCGACGCGGTGGCGGCCGGCCGGTGTGCCGTGGTGGGGATGTACTACCAGCTGGCCGACGGCCGCGCGGAGCTGCTACGCGGACCGGAACAGCCCCGCGCGACGGTACCCAGCCCCCGGCGCGAGCCCTCGGCGTAGCGGATCACCGGGCCGGCCGGCGCGGCCGTGCGGCCTAGCAGCTCACCAGGCCGGCCCGCACCTTGCTGGCGATGACCTGCTGGGCGGCCGCGACGAGCTGAGCCGCGAAGGTGCCGGAGCCCTGCGCCTGCGCCACCAGCGCGTCGGCCATCGGCTCGGCGTCCTGGGACCGGACGCTGAGCACCAGGTCGCCACCGGCCTCGATGAACCGCACGGCCCGCTGCCCGACCGGGACCGCGCTGGCCGCCACCGCCGCGCCGAGGTCATCGGACATGATCAGGCCCTTGAAGCCGAGCTTCTGGCGCAGCAGCCCGGTCACGATCGCCGAGGAGAACGCCGCGATGTTCTGCGAGTCCAGCTTCGGGTAGGTCGCCGAAGACATCATCACGGCGGCGGTGCCGGCCTGGATGCCGCTGGCGAACGGATCGAGCGACGGATCGTCCGCGGTCGTCTGGTCGTCCACCGCGTGGGTGGAGGTGTCGGTGTTGGCCCGCACCCGGCCGAGCCCCGGGAAGTGCTTGAGCGTGGTCAGCAGTCCGGCGGACTGCGCGGCGGTCACCACCGTGCTGACGTCCCGCGCGACGGCGTCCGGCGTCGACCCGTACTGCCGGTCGAGCTCGCCGATCGGCGGGTTGTCCTGCGCGGTCCCGGCGGGGACGGTGTCCGCGACCGGCGCGAGGTCCAGCGACACCCCGGCGTGCACCAGGCGGGTGGCCCAGTCCGTGGTCTGCGACGTGAGCGCCGAGGTGCTCAGCTGCCCCTGACTCACCGCCGAGGGGATGGTCGGGAAGTCGGTGCCCTTGAGCGTCTGCACCTCCCCACCCTCCTGGTCGAGCGCGATCTGCAGCGGGACGGCTCCCGACGAGCGCGCCGCGCTCTGCAGCGAGTCGATCGACTGGTGCAGCGTCGCGGCCGACTGCGTGCTCCGGCCCTGGAAGAACACGCCGCCGAGGTGGTACTTGGCCACGGTGTCGGTCAGCTGCGCCGGCGTGGCGATCGGCGTACCGATCATCAGTACCTGCCCGGCCTGATCCGGCAGCGACAGCTTCGACGCGATCGACGCGGCACACGCGTCGCCGGACAGGCTGGCCGACGGCGACGGCGACGCCGGTGGGGACGATGACGAGGATGGGGACGAAGATGGCGAGCCCGGGCTCACCCACTGCGCCGTCCCCACGCCCGAACCGGCACTGGCGCCCGAGGCCGGCGACACCAGCGCGTGCGTCGTCACAATGGCGACGGCGCACACGACCACCAGGGCGAGTATCCACCAGCCCGGCCGAACCCGGGACTGTGCTGGGCGGTACGCCCTCGGCCGGCCGGCTGCTGGCATATGCGTGAATCCTCTACATCGACGGATGGGTGGCCGCGCCCGGACTGTCGCTCAGCTGGCGTGCCAGCTCAGCCCGGCGATCGACCTTAACCCGCCGGTCGATGCCGACCACACACGGTCGCCCGGAGAATACACACGGCGGCGGCGCGATCACGCTACGTAGCTATCCAACTCGCCGGCATCCCCTGGAACGGATCGGGCGCACCGCCGACCAGCGGCAGGACGCGGTCGAGCGAACAACGTCGCTCCTCCGCCGTCGCCTAGCGCCGCGCGCGCCCCAGCACGACGGCGCCGACGTACGTCAGCGTGCCGATGACGGCCAGCCAGCTGTACGGCGCGCCGGAGTGCCCCCTGGCGAACTCGACGACGGCGGCGACGACGAGGACCGTGAGCAGAACCTGACCCGTCACCGCGGCGGCCTGCGCGTCGATGCTGACGATCCGCTCGTCGCGCCGA
Source organism: Rugosimonospora acidiphila (assembly GCF_039543385.1). Taxonomy (NCBI): domain Bacteria; kingdom Bacillati; phylum Actinomycetota; class Actinomycetes; order Micromonosporales; family Micromonosporaceae; genus Rugosimonospora; species Rugosimonospora acidiphila. Next base: position 75,953 of record NZ_BAABJQ010000025.1, on the reverse strand, counting down.
TCCAGCAGCCCGCGCACGGTCTCGGAGTACCGCCCGCCGGCGAGTACGGCGCCGGCGAACAGCACCATGACGCCCAGCATCACCGCGCCCAGCCACGGGTGGCCGCCGATGCCGGCGGCGACCAGATACCCGAGCCCGGCCACGATGCTCAACGCCGGCAGCGACCAGTACGCCACCGCGTGCCTAGCGCTCCTGGACATCGAAGACCTCCTCGACGGTGGATCCGAAGTACCGCGCCAGCGCGACCGCGAGCGCGAGGGACGGGATGTACCGGCCGGTCTCCACGGAGTTGATGGTCTGCCGGGACACGCCCATGGCCACCGCCAACTGAGCCTGGGACAGCCCCTTGGCCGCGCGCAGGTCGCGCACGGCGTTTCCGGTGACGATGAACTCCACGGTCGGCCCCCTCCGTCACCGGCTTCCGCCACCACCGGCCTCCGCCGCCGCCAGGGCCGCGTCGGGGCGCCCGCCCGGCGGGTTGGCCCGCAGGCAAGGTGTCAAGTCTGCTTGCCATACCCAGTCAAGCAGGCACCGCGCCCTATGTCAAGCTGGCTTGACATAGGGCGCGGCGGGTGTCGGCCGGAATGACGCGCACACCGTTCGGGTCAGCTCGCCGGAGTTGGATCCGCTCCGATGCCGGGAAGCGGGTCTACCGTGAGTGGGCACAGCGGGGACCAGCGCGAACAGGGGGAGATCATGGCCACGCTCGAAGACCGGCCGAACAGTGCACTGCTCGTCATCGATGTGCAGAACGGCGTCGTCGCCGGGAGCCACCGGCGCGAGGATGTCATCGCGAACATCGCCAGCCTCGTGGAGAAGGCGCGGCAGGAGCGGGTCCCGGTCGTCTGGGTCCAGCACTCCAGCGACGGCCTCCCGAAGGGAAGCGACGCCTGGCGGATCGTTCCCGAGTTGACGCCGCGCGGCACCGAGGCGCGCGTCGAGAAGGAGTACGGCGACTCCTTCGAGGACACCGATCTCGAGGCCGTGCTGTCGAACCTCGGAGTCGGGCGGCTCATCGTCGTGGGCGCGCAGACCGACGCGTGCGTCCGCTCGACCATCCACGGCGCGTTCACCAGGGGATACGACACCACGCTGGTCAGTGACGCGCACACCACCGAGGACCAGACGGCCTGGGGTGCGCCGCCGCCCGAGCAGGTCATCGCGCACACCAACCTGTACTGGGCCTACCAGATGGCGCCGGGCCGCACCGCCGGGACCGCCGACACCAAGGAGGTCGACTTCGGCGCCGCGTCCTGAGCGATCGGGGCGCGCACCGTTCGCGGCGTGAACCCTTCGCGGCGCGGACCCTTCGCGGCGCGCGGCGCCGGGGCGGTCACTGGTGGGGCATTGGCGCGATCAGGAACGCCAGCACGAAGAACACGACGATGGCGAGGGCGATGAGTGCCGCCGATTTGACGATCGTGAGGAATCCCGCGACCAGGCCGGCGGCGAAGCCCTCGGCCGCGGGGACGCCGTCGTCGGACGCGGTGAACGAGGTCCATCTCCCGGACCCCCACCAGCCCAGCAGGGAGCCGACGAGGATCCCGAGAAAGAAAACCAGTAACACGGCCGGCCCCTTCCCCCGTCTGCGCCGCGGAGCCGTCGCGGCACCCCAAAGCCGTAGCGGCATAACAGTATAAATTCACCCACTTCAACCGTCTCCGCCGTCGCAAGGTTATGCGGAGGCGGGAAGCTCGTCGGCCTCAGCAGTCGCAAATCGGCAGATAATGGGATGAATCAGCGTTGCGGCGATCAGCCTTCCCGCAGGGCGGCGAACGCCTCCCGGATCAGGTTCAGGGCCCGCTCCAGCGTCCGGTCCGGCTCCGGCAGGCTCGAGTAGGCGATCAGGACGCTGCGCATCGCCGCCACGCACGCCCGGGCCAGCACCGAGGTGCACAGCGTCGGCCGGGGCGGGTCGGATTCGCCGGCCCGCTCGGCCAGCGCCGCCGCGAGACTGTCCTCGAGTTTCCGCACCACGGGCTGGGCCGGCCGGGTCGGCTGGGACAGCAGGCGGACGGGCGGCCCGCTGAACAGGATGGCGATCCCGCCGCGCTGGGCCGCGATGGACAGCAGCGCCTGCAGGACCGCCGTGTACGGGGGCTCCCCGGCCGGCCGGGCGCGCACCTGCTCCTGGAGGACCGGGATGAGGTCCACGATCTCGCCGAGGACCAGGTCCTCCTTGGACGGGAAGTACCGGAAGAACGTGCGCTCGGTCACCCCGGCCGCCGACGCGATGTCGCGAACCGTGGTCGCCGCGTACCCGTGCTGCTCGAACATGCGCAGCGCGGCCTGCTGCAACGCCTGGCGCGTCGCCAGCTTGTGCGCCTCGCGCCGCCCCGGTTCACCCATCCGGCCATCATTCCAGGCCCGACCCTCAAGTGTCATGACTGACACTTCCGAGCTACCGTGTCAGTCATGACAGTTCGGCGGGCGGGCTCGGAGGTTCCATGCGTCGGCTAGTTCTGTTCTGCCACCGCCACGCCGGATTGATCATCGGGGTGTGGCTGGTGGTGCTGGTCGGGCTGACGCTGGTCAACCGCACCGCCGGGGCCGACTACCGCGACACGGTCAACCTGCCGGCCTCCGACAGTTCCCGGGCCCAGGACCTGCTGGCCCAGGTCAAGGGCGGCGGCCAGTCCGGCGACTCGGAACGCATCGTGTTCGCGACCTCGTCCGGCACGGTGACCGACGCGCAGATCCGTGCCCGGATCGATCCGATGCTGGCGAAGGTCGCCGCGCTGCCGCACGTGTCCCAGGTGGTGTCGCCGTACACGCCGCAGGGCCAGGCGCAGATCGCCGGCGACCAGCGGGTGGCGTTCGCCACGGTCTCGTACGACGCCCCGGCCAACAAGGTCGCCCCGAGCCAGGCTCAGCAACTGGTCGACGTGGCCCGCTCCGCCGGGCAGGGCGACCTTCAGGTCGAGGTGTCCGGGCAGATCGCCATGCGCGCGTCCCCTCCCAGCCTGGGCGGCGCCTACATCGGGTTGATCGCGGCGGCCGCGGTACTGCTGATCACGTTCGGGTCGCTGTTCTCCATGGTGCTGCCCATCATCACCGCCGCCGTGTCCGTGGGCTCCGGGGTCGCGATCGTCGGGCTGCTGACCCACGCGATAAACGTGGCGCAGGTCAGCCCGCAGATCACCGCTCTGATGGGCCTGGGCGTCGGGGTCGACTACGCGTTGTTCCTGGTCACCCGGTATCGCCAGGGCCTGCTGGCCGGGCGCAGCCCGCAGGAGGCGCTGGGGGTGGCCGCGGTGACCTCGGGCCGCAGCGTGCTGTTCGCCGGGCTGACCGTCTGCGTGGCGCTGCTGGGCATGTTCACCGTGCGGCTGAACTTCCTGTACGGCATCGCGCTGGGCTCGAGCATCGCCGTGCTGCTGACGATGCTCGCGGCGCTGACCCTGCTACCGGCGCTGCTGCGGCTGCTGGGCATGCGCGTTCTGTCCCGTCGCGAGCGGCGCCGGCTGGCCGAACGCGGGCCGCAGGCCGAGCGGGAGGGGCGGGCGTGGGGCCGTTGGGCGAGGGGCATCATCCGCCTCCCGGTGCCCGCGACGCTGGCCTCGCTGGCCGTGATCGTGCTGCTCGCCCTGCCGTTCCTGTCCATGCGGCTCGGCATCTCCGACGCCGGCCTGGACCCCAAGGGCACCACCACCCGCGCCTCGTACGACCTGCTCGCCGAAGGCTTCGGGCCCGGGTACAACGGCCCGTTGGTGATCGCGGGGCACGCCGACGGCGCCGCCGCGCGGCAGGCGGTGCAGCGGGTCGCGGGGTCGCTGTCCGGCCACGAGGACGTGGCCGGCACACCGCAGGCCATGTTCGCACCGGCCAGCGGGGGCGGCACCATCGCGGTACTGACCGTCTACCCGGACAGCGCGCCGCAGGACAAGGCCACCGCCGACCTGGTACACGACCTGCGGGACCGGGTGATCCCGGCGGCGACGCAGGGCACCGGCACCCGGCTGTACGTGGGCGGCACCACCGCCGTGGACGTCGACTTCTCCCAGGCGCTGACCCAGCGGTTGCCGCTGTTCATCGCGGTCGTGGTCGGCATCTCGTTCATCCTGCTCGCGATCGTGTTCCGCAGCCTGCTGGTGCCGCTCACCGCGGCCCTGATGAACCTGCTGGCGGCCGGCGCCGCGTTCGGCATCATCACCGCCGTGTTCGAGTGGGGCTGGGCCGGCGCCCTGATCGGACAGGACCGCACCGGGCCGATCGAGCCGTACCTGCCGGTGCTGCTGTTCGCGGGGCTGTTCGGCCTGTCCATGGACTACGAGGTGTTCCTGGTCGCGCGCATCCAGGAGGAGTGGCACCGGCTGCGGGACAACCGTCAGGCGGTGGTGCGCGGCCTGGCCGCCACCGGCCGCACCATCACCGCCGCGGCCATCATCATGGTGTTGGTCTTCGCCTCGTTCGTGCTCGGCGGCAACCGGGTGGTCAAGATAGCCGGCCTGGGCCTGGCCAGCGCGGTCCTGCTGGACGCGGTGGTGATCCGCAGCCTGCTGGTACCGGCCGTGATGGCCCTGTTCGGCCGCGCCAACTGGTGGCTGCCCCGGTGGCTCGACCGGATCCTGCCGAGGCTGACCATCGAGGAGCCCGGCGCGGACGGCACGGCCACCGACGAGGCGGTCGCGCCCGAGCCGGCCTCCGCTGGCCGGTGAACTCAGCTCGCTGAGTCCACCGGTCGGCGGAGGTTCACCGGTCGGCGGAGGTTCGCCGGCCGCTGGCACGGCCGACCGGTGAACTCAGCCGGCGAACATCCGGCGTAGTTCGCGCTTGAGCACCTTGTGGCTGGGGCCCAGCGGCAGTTCGTCGATGAACCGGACCTGGCGCGGGTACTTGTGCCGGCCCAGCCGCTCCCGGGACCACTCGACGAGTTCTTCCTCGGTGGCCGACGAGTCCTTGTCGAGCACGACCACCGCCCAGACCTCCTCGCCGTGCGCCTCGTCCGGTACGCCGATGACCGCCACCTGGACGATCGCCGGGTGCCGGGCCAGCACCTCCTCGATCTCGCGGGGGTACACGTTGAACCCGCCCCGGATGATCATGTCCTTCTTCCGGTCGACGATCGTGATGAAACCCTGCTCGTCCTTGGTGCCCAGGTCGCCGGAGCGGAACCAGCCGTCGACGATGGCCCGGGCGGTCTCCTCGGGCCGGCCGAGGTACCCGGCGAACACGTTGTGCCCGCGGATCACGATCTCGCCCAGCTCACCGGCCGGCAGCAGTTCGATGCGCTCCTCGATCTCGGCACGGGCGATCTCCACCTCCACGCCCCAGATCGCGTGCCCGACCGTGCCGGCCCGGGTGCCGAAGTGCGGTTGATTGGTGGTGGCCGTCGGCGAGGTCTCGGACAGCCCGTACCCCTCGAAGATGGTGGTCTCGAACGCGGCGTTGAACTTCTCCAGCACGGCCAGCGGAAGCGACGCGCCGCCGGAGATGCACAGCCGCAGCCTCGGCAGCCGCTCGTACCCGGCCGCCGCCTCGGCCAGCGCGACATACATCGTCGGTACCCCGTGGAACACGTTCACGCCCTCGCGCAGCATCAGCTCGATCGCGGCCGGGCCGGAGAACCGGGACAGCATCACCAGGGTGGCACCGAGGCGGAACGTGCCGTTCATGCCGACGGTCTGGCCGAAGGAGTGGAACAACGGCAGGCAGCCCAGCACGACGTCGTCGGGCCGCGCGTCGTTGGCGTCGAAGATGTTGACCACCGTGTTCATCACCAGGTTGAGGTGCGTGAGCACGGCACCCTTGGACTGCCCCGTGGTGCCGCTGGTGTAGAGGATGACGGCCGGGTCCTCGGCCTGCCGGGACTCGAACGTCGGCAGCGGCGCGAGCGGGGCGCCGACGTCCTCCAGCCGAGTGGTATCCACTGTGGACTCGTTGGTGGGGCCGGCCGGACCGACGGTGACGACCGGCACCCCGGCCGAGGCCGCCGCGGCCGCGCCCATGGCCAGCTGGCTGGTGTGGCAGATCAGCAACCGGGCACCGCTGTCGCGCAGCACGTACGCCGCCTCGCCCGCGGTCAGCAGCAGGTGTACGGGGACGACGACCGCGCCGAGCGCGAGCGCCCCGTAGTACGCGCGGGGAAAGTCCACCGTGTTCGGGGCCAGCAGGGCGACCGCGTCGCCCGGGCGCACCCCCAGCTCGCGCAGGGCGGCCGCGAACCCGCGGGCCTCCTGCCACAGCCGCGCGTAGGGCACCCGCAGGTCGCCATCGACGACGGCCGTCTTGTTCGGATACCGCCGCGCCGACTCGGCGAGGACGCTCGCCAGCGACAGCATGGTCATCCCAGGTGCCCTCCGATCGTGGTGTACCCGCGCAGCAGGTCACGGGAAATGATGAGCCGCTGCATCTCGTCCGTGCCTTCGTAGATGCGCATCAGCCGCACCTGCCGGTACCAGCGTTCGATCGGCAGTTCGCGGGTGTATCCCATCCCGCCGTGGATCTGCAGGACCCGGTCGACCACCCGGTTGATCATCCCGGCACCGTAGAGCTTGGCCATGGAGGAGGAGTGGCGCGGGTCGACGCCCTGGTCGACCGTCCACGCCGCCCGCAGCACCAGCCAGCGGGCCGCCTCCAGCTCGGTCTCCGAGTCCGCGATCATCCACTGGATGGCCTGGTTCGTGGCGATCGGCCGGCCGAACGTCTCCCGCGTGTTCGCGTGGTCGATCGCCATCTGCAGTGCGCGTTCGGCGATGCCCAGCCCGTGCGACGGGATGATGTACCGGCCACGGCCGATCCACTGCATGCCCAGCTCGAAGCCCTGGCCGACCTCGCCGAGCACGTTGCGCCCCGGCACCCGGACGTCCTCGAAGACCAGCGACGCCGGGCCGCCCTCCCCCATCGTCTGGATGAACTCCGAGCGCCAGCCCATCGCGCGGTCGACCAGAAAGGCCGTGGTGCCACCGCCGCGCACGCCGCGTTCGGGATCGTTGACCCCCACCACGATGGCGAAGTCCGCGTCGTTGCCGTTGGTGATGAACGTCTTCTCGCCGTTGAGGATCCAGTCGTCGCCGTCGCGGCGCGCGGACAGCTTGATGTTCGCCGCGTCCGATCCGGCGCCCGGCTCGGTGATGGCGAAGCAGGAGATCCGGTCGCCCTCGATGGTCGGCAGCAGGTACTCCCGCCGCTGCTGTTCGTTGGCGTGGTAGAGGATGTTGTCGGCCTCGCCGCCGAAGCGGAACGGCAGGATGGTCCGACCAATCTCGGTCCAGATCAGCGACTGGGTCACGGCCGGCAGGTCCATGCCGCCATACTCCTGCGGCGTGGACAGCCCCCAGAAGCCGAACTTCCTCGCCCGCGACTGAAGCTCCCGTAGCTCGTCGCGGGTCAGGCCGGGCTGGTGGGCCCGCTCGCGGCGCAGCAACTCCTGCTCCAGGGGCATGACTTCCTTGCGAATGAACGAGCGCGCGGTGTCGCGGATCGCCTTCTGCTCGTCGCTGAGTGCGAAATCCATGATGTCCTTCTTGGGGTGCGCCGTCGGGGAGCGGTACCGCACCTCTAAACTAACGCTGGAAGTTTTCCGGCGCGAGAGCGTCGAGGCGATCGTTTGCGATGTGGCCGTCCGGTCGGCGGGGTCAGGCTTCGGGCAGGATCCGGTCGATGAGGTGATCGACCTGGTAGGTCAGGTCGGGCCAGGGGAACGCGCGGCGCGTACTGCGCAGCATCACCACACCGTGCAGCGCGGTCCAGAAGTGGATGGCCACCAGGTTGGAGTCCTCGTCGGGCCCGAGCACGGCGGCGATCTCCTCACGCACCGCCTCGAACACATGCACGCCGATGTACTGGACGTCGGGGATGAGCCGCTGCGGCAGCGTCTCGGAGGAGAACATGACCAGGTACCGACCCCGGTTGTCCAGGCCGTAGCGGACGTACCGGTGGGCGCTGGCCCGCAGCCGCGCCCCGTGCGACTCGCCCGCGTCCCGCGCCGCGGCGGCGAGCACCTCGCCGAACTCGTCGAAGTACCGCCTCTTCACGGCGAGGACGAGGTCGTCGAGGCTGGGGAAATGCAGGTAGATCGAGGTCGTCGCGACGCCCACCTCGCGCGCCACGGCACGCAGCGACAACTCGCCGACCTCCCCGGTCTCCGCGAGTATCCGGCTGGCGGCGGCCACGATCTCCTCGCGCAACCGCTCACCCTCGCCGCGCCGCGCCCGGCGCCGCCGTCCGGGCGCGGCCATCCCACCGGCCACCGCCTCGCCGCCGGCAACCGCCTCACAACCGGCCACCGCCTCGCCGCCGGCTGCCGTCTTGTCACCGGCTGCCGCCTCGTCGCCCGCGGCCCCGGCCGCCGCCGTGACCTCGTCGTCCGGCATCCAACGCCCCCTCTGTGTTGACGCTCGTAGCCTTACAGGTGTACACATAACTCGTCGAGTTAAGGCTACACCCGTTGCCTTACACAGCCTGTCTTGAGAGGCTACCCATGCCACGGCTCTCCCCCGCCCGGCGCCACCCCCGGTGGACGCTCGCCATCGTCTGTATCGGCACGTTCATGCTGCTGCTGGACGTGACCGTGGTGGCGGTCGCGCTCAGCGACATCCAGACCGACTTCGGCTCGGACCTCGGGTCGCTGCAGTGGGTCGTGGACGCGTACACGCTGCCGCTGGCCGGCCTGCTGCTGACCGCCGCCACCCTGGGCGACCGGATCGGCCGCCGCCGCATCTTCCTGACCGGCATGGCGCTGTTCACGCTCGGCTCGCTGGCCTGCGCGCTGGCCTGGTCCCCGCTGGTTCTCGACCTCACCAGGGCCGCGCAGGGCATCGGCGGCGCACTGCTGTTCGGCGTCGGCCTGCCGCTGGTCGGAGCCGCGTTCCCCGAGCCCCGGGCCCGGGCCAGCGCGGTGGGCATCTTCGGCGCCACCCTCGCCGGAGCCACCGCGGTCGGCCCGCTGATCGGCGGCGCCCTGGTGGACGGGCCCGGCTGGCGCTGGATCTTCCTGGTCAACGTGCCGATCGGCGCCGCCGCCCTGGTCGCCGGCTGGCTGCGGCTGGCCGAATCGCGCGCCGCCACGGCTCGCGCCGCCGACTGGCCGGGCACCGGGCTGCTCACCGCGGGGCTGCTCGCCCTGTTGCTGGCCCTGATCCGGGGCAACGCCGACGGCTGGCTCTCCGCCCTCGTCCTCGGCCTGTTCGGCGCCGCCGCCGCGCTGCTGGCCGGCTTCGTGGTGCGGGAGGCGTACGCCGCCGAGCCGATGCTCGACCTGCGGCTGTTCCGCAGCGCGTCGTTCACCGGCGTGTCCGTCGGCGCCTGGGCGATCTCGGCCACCCTGATCGGCGCCACCAACTACCTCGGCCTGTACCTGGTCAACTCCCTGGACTACAGCCCGTTCCAGGCCGGCCTGCGGTTCCTGCCGCTGACCGTCGCCTCGTTCATCGCCGCGCCGATCGTGGCCCGGCTCGTCGATCGGGTACCGCCCCGGGTCACCGTCGGCGGCGGGCTGGCCCTGGCCGCGGTGGGCATGGGGCTGGCCGGTCGGCTGACCGGCGGCTCGGGCTGGACCGCGCTGCTGGCCGGGTTCATCGTGGCCGGCCTCGGGATCGGCATGGCCAACGCGTCGATGTCCCAGGCCGCGCTGGCCGCCGTGGACTCCTCGCGGGCCGGGATGGCGACCGGAACGGTCAACACCATGCGTCAGATAGGGGTGGCGGCCGGGGTCGCCGTACTCGGCGCCGTCTTCCAGCACCGGGCCACCGCCGACATGGCCCGGCAACTGGCCGCCGCCAAGGTGCCGCACGGCCAGGCCACCGCGATCGCGAACGCCGTCGGCTCCGGGGCCGGCACCCGAGTCGCCGACGCCGCCCCCGCGGCGCTGCGCCCGGCGCTGGCGGCGGCGGCCCGCGCGGCCACCGCGAGCGCGCTGGACGAGATCCTGATCGGCGGCGCGATCGCGGCCGGGGTAGCGGCGATCATCGCCCTGCTCGTGGTCTCCCGGGCGCCGTCGCACGCGCCGTCGGGATCCGCACCGGCCGACCGGCCCGCGGACGACCTCGACCCCGAGTCGGCACCGGCGGGTGCCGCGCACTGAGGCGACCGCTGCCACCATGGGTACCGTGACGACGGCCGATCCCATGCTGCGCCCGGCACGATCCGATGACTACGACAGGATCGCGGCGGTGGTCGACGACTGGTGGGGGCGACCGGTTCTCCGGTCGCTCCCCCGGCTGTTCCTCGACCACTTCCACCCCACCAGCCTGATCGCCGAGACCGGCGACGGCCTGGCCGGGTTCCTGGTCGGCATCGTCTCCGCGTCAGAGCCGGACCGGGCGTACATCCACTTCGTCGGCGTGCGCCCCGAGTCGCGTGGCCGTGGCCTGGCCCGGACCATGTACGAGCACTTCTTCGGGATCGCCCGGGACCACGGCCGCCGGTCGGTCGGCGCCATCACCTCCCCGGTCAACGAGGCGTCCATCGCCTTCCACCGGCGGATGGGCTTTACCGTCGCCGGCCCGCGGGCCGATTACAACGGCCCCGGTGAGGACATGATGATCTTCAGCCGACCGCTCTGACGCCACCGGACGGCTCGGCCGGAGGCTCCCCCGGGGCGGTCACGATCCGGCGTCGAACGTCTGCTGATTCCTGCGGATCTCGGCGTGATGGTCGGCCGACCAGGCGGCCAACTCCAGGACGGTGGACAGCAGCGAGTTGCCCAGCCCGGTCAGCGAGTACTCCACCCGGGGCGGCACCTCGGGGTAGGCGGTCCGGATGAGGAGCCCATCGCGCTGCAACTGCTTGAGCGTCAGGGTCAGCATGCGCTGGGAGATGCCCGGGATCGCCTCGGCGAGGTCGGAGTAGCGGGTGGGACCCCCGGCCAGGGTACCGATGATCAAGACGCTCCACTTGTCGCCAACAAGATCAAGAATCTCCCGGATGAAGTCCGCGTCCTGATCGCTCCAGTGGGCGCAGGGGCCGGGCGTGACCCGTACGTTCGCCCGTACCCCGGTGCGCGCCACCCTCATGCCCTTCGGGGCCATGGCCGCCACCTCACCTTCATTGCCGCTGCGCACATACATGTTCCTTTTGCATGCCAACAAAACTAATGCATCATGGTGCTGCGCACAAATTGTAAGTCGGCGGAGCCCCATGGGGGTCGATTCCTGGTCGGACATCGTCTGCCCGTGGTGCCCCGCCCCGCTCGCGCCCACCCCGGTGGCGACCGAAGCCGATCCCACCCGTCGCATCCCAGCAGAAAGGTGACACAGATGTCGCTCGCGTACCAACCAGTCACCATCGGTCGATACCAGGCCCGCAACCGGCTGGTCATGGCCCCGATGACGCGAAACCGCGCGTACGGCCCCGGGGCCAGCCCGACCGACCTGATGGCGACCTACTACGCCCAGCGTGCGAGCGCCGGGCTGATCATCACCGAGGGCGTCCAGCCGTCGCCGATCGGCCAGGCGTTCCCGAACACCCCCGGCCTGCACAGCGCCGAGCAGGTCGAAGCGTGGCGGGCGGTGACGGCCCCGGTACACGAGCGGGGCGGCCTGATCTTCGCGCAGCTGCAGCACGGGGGCAGGATCGGCCATCCCAGCCTGTACGAAGACCGACTGACGCCGGTCGGCCCGTCTCCGGTCAGGGCGGCGGGCATGACATTCACCGCGGACGGTCCGCAGGAGTTCGTGACCCCGAGCCCCCTCGACCAGGCCGGCATCCGGGCGACCATCTCGGACTTCGCGTCGGCGGCCCGCAACGCGATCGAGGCCGGTTTCGACGGTGTCGAGATACACGCCGCCAACGGCTATCTGCTGCACCAGTTCCTGTCGACCAACGCCAACCTCCGCACCGATGAGTGGGGCGGGACCGCCCACGGGCGGATCCGGTTCACCGTCGAGGTGGCCCGGGCGGTGGCGGAGGCCATCGGCGCCGACCGGGTGGGACTGCGGATCTCACCGGTCATCGGGTACAGCGACATCAGGGAGGACGACCACCGCGCCACCTACCTCGCGCTGCTCGACGCACTCAACCCGCTGGGCCTGGCGTACCTGCATCTCGCCGAGGGCGCGGACACCGAGTTCACCGAGTCGCTGCGGCAGCGGTGGCACGGCACGCTGATCCTCAACCCGTCCACGCCCGGCGGGCACACCGGTCCGGAGGCGCTCAAGCTGATCGAGGCCGGCCTGGCGGACCTGGTGTCATTCGGCGGGCTGTTCCTGGCCAACCCCGACCTCCCGGAGCGGCTACGGACGGGTGGGCTGTTGAACACCCCCGACCAGGACCGGTTCTACGGCGGGGACCACCGGGGTTACACCGACTACCCGACGCTCGCCGCCCTCGGGGAGGAATAGCCCCATCGACGGTCGCCGCCCCGCCGGCTACCGACCGTCGGGCCACGCGTCGCCCGGCACCGCCCGCCACCGGCGGCAGTGCCGGTGCCGGCGAATAACTGCACAAATAACATCGATACGGGCGTTGAGGCGGGATGCCCCGACGCGATCGACCTCCGGCGGCGACCCGAGGGGAGATCTCGACTAACTCAGCAGGGAAAGTAGACATGACGACGGTCGGTGCCGGACACTGGGCGGATGGATCCGGTCCTGGCGCTCGCCGGCTTCGGCGTGGGCATCGTCGTGGGGCTCACCGGCATGGGTGGGGGCGCCCTGATGACCCCCATCCTGGTGCTGCTGTTCGGGGTGCCGCCGCTGGCCGCCGTCTCCAGCGATCTGGCCGCCACCGCCGTGATGAAACCGTTCGGCGGCTGGGTGCACGCCCGCCGGGGCACCGTCCGCTGGCGGATGGTGCTGTGGCTGTGCATCGGCAGCGTGCCGAGCGCGTTCGCCGGGGTGCTGCTCACCCGGCTGATCGGTCAGCGTCAGGCGGTGCAGGACGCCATCCAGTACGCGCTGGGCGCCGCCCTGGTGCTGGCCGCGCTCGGCATGATCGTCAAGGCGTACATGTCCCGGCGCAACCCTCCGGCGGACGCACCGGGACCCGTGGTGGTGCGCCCACTGCCGACCCTCCTGCTGGGCGCGGCCGGCGGGCTGCTGGTCGGGCTCACCTCGGTCGGCTCCGGCTCGCTGATCATCGTTGTGCTGCTGGTGCTGTACCCGTCGCTGCGCGCCAACGACCTGGTCGGCACCGACCTGGTCCAGGCCATCCCAATGGTGGCGGCGGCCGCGCTGGGTCACGCGCTCTTCGGCGACCTGGACCTCAACCTGGCCGGCGCCCTGCTCATCGGGTCGGTGCCCGGCGTCCTGCTCGGGGCGCGGCTGTCGGCGCGGGCGCCCGGCGGCTTGGTGCGGGTCGCTCTCGTCGCCGTGCTGTTCGCCAGCGCGCTGAAGCTGTTCACCCTGCCCAACGCGGTGGTCATCGGGGTACCGGCGCTGGTGGTCGTGGTCGCCTCGGCCCGTGCGCTGCACCGCCGCCTCACCACGGCCCGCCTCACCGCGCCCGCCGGACCCGAGCCGCTCACCGCAGCCGCGCCGCTCACCGCAGCCGAGCCACCCACCGCGGCCTCGACGACCACGGCGCCCGAGCCGTGCCATACGCCCGAGCCGCGCGAGGCACTCGACCGGTCCGGACCGCCACCACTCGTCGCAACGGGTCGGGCGCCGGGGAACGACGCCCGCGCCTGATCTCGGCGCCGCGCCCCGGCTTCGCACCCGGGCGGCGGCCGGGGCCGACCAGCCCGGGCCACCGGTCCGGGTCAGGCGCCAGGCACGCCGAGCTGCTCGACGAGACCGTGGATCACACCATCGACCTGAGCGCGGTCGTAGCCGCGCAGGCTCACCGAGAGCCCGGCGGACCGCAGTTCGTCGCGGACCGCCGCCCGCAGCGCGGGGTCGGGCGAGCCCTGGGCCTCCAGCGCCCGCCTCATCAGCGCGTCAACCTCTCGGCACGAGTAGCCGCGCAGGACGATGTTGAACTCGCGAGGAATCTCCATGCCGAGGCACGGTAGCAATACGCCGCGACTCAGGGAGTGTGGGCGGTCGGCCTGCTGGCGGAGCATTTCGCGGGAGCCTCGGGCGGGTGAGACCCCGGGCGAGATGCGCCGCCGACCATCCCAGCCGCGATCTGGCCGGGGGCGGTCAGCCGTCGACGGGCAGCGCTGGCACCCCGGACCTCTCCGCCAGCAGGGAGGAATGTTTGCGCAGGTGGCTTACCTGCCACTCCTCGTCGTAGCCGCGCAGGACGTCGTCGTGGTATCCGCGCCAGGAAAGCGCGAAGTCGGCCACCTGGAAGGTGTGGTGGGTTGCCTCGAAGTCGAGCACGCCGGTCAGCCGGCCGGCGTCGAACAGCAGGTTCTGGGGCGCGAAGTCGCCGTGGATGACGCTGCGCGGTGCTTCGGGGGTGGCGTTGCCGGCGAACCATTCCGCCGCCGCATCGCGGCAGGCCCGCATCGCCCGGCCCTCGTCGGGTCGGATCGTTTCGTGTACCCGAAGCCAGCGCTCCAACTCGGGGTCGCTCACCACCTCCGCGGGGCCAGTGAACCCGTCGCGCTGGTCGGTGATACCGGTGGCGGCCGTGGCCGTGTGAAACTCGGCGAGCAGGCGTCCGCGGGCCCGTTGCTCGGCGGGCTTGTCCTCATCAGTCGGCGTCATGGACCGGCCAGGCAGCCGATGGAACAGCACCCAAGCGCCGTCGGGAGTGACCAGTGGCTCCTCGGCCGGCTCCGGGGTCGGCCAACCCTGTTCCCGAAGCGCCGCCGCGACCCGCAGCGTGTACCGCCAGCCCGGAGGGAACCCGGAGCCGAAGTGCTTGACCACGAACGCCGCGCCGTCGCGGGTGGCCTCCCAGGTCCCGGCGGCCCGGTTGCCCAGGACTGGGCCGGCCGTCAATCGCCAGCGCGCGCACACCTCGGGATCGAGCACCGTCCTCACCGCGCCATGGTCTCAGAATCCGTTCCACCTCACGTCACGAGCTGATTGCCCAACCCTGTGTCACGCCGAGTCGCCGAGACCGGCCGCCGACCCGGTGGGGTGCAGGCCGGGCACGATGTCGTTGAGCGCGAAGGTGATCGGCTGCTCCAGCTGCGCGAACGTGCACGACTCCGGAGTGCGGTCCGGCCGCCACCGCACGAACTGGGCGGTGTGCCGGAACCGGGTGCCCTCCATGTGGTCGTACCGGACCTCGACCACGCGCTCGGGGCGCAGCGGCGTGAAGGACAGATCCTTGCCGGCGTTCCACCGGGACGTCTCGTTGTCCCGGGGGTTGCGTACCCCGTCCACCGGGCCCGCCCAGTCCCACGGGTGTTGGTCGAATGTGGTGACCAGCGGCTGCAGCTCGGCGAAGAGGTTCTTGCGCTCGCTCATCGGGAACGCGCCGATCACCCCGACCGAGGCCAGCGCGCCGTCCTCGGTGTACAGGCCGAGCAGCAGGGAGCCGATGACGTCGGGGCCGCTCTTGTGCGGCCGGTACCCGGCGACGACACAGTCGGCCGTCCGCTCATGCTTGATCTTGAACATGACCCGCTTGTCCGGCTGGTACGGGCCGTCCAGCGGCTTGGCCACCACGCCGTCCAGCCCGGCGCCCTCGAACTGCTCGAACCAGCGCTCCGCGAGCTCGCGGTCGGTGGTCACCGGCGTCACGTGCACCGGCGCGTTCGCGTCCCGCAGCGCCTGCTCCAGCATCGCCCGCCGCTCGGCGAACGGCCGGCCGGTCAGGTCCTCGTCGGCGAGGGCGAGCAGGTCGAAGGCGATGAAGGAGGCCGGCGTCTGCTCGGCGAGCAGGTTGACCCGGGACGCGGCCGGGTGGATGCGCTGCTGGAGCGCCTCGAAGTCCAACCCTTCCGGGGTGCCGAGGACGATCTCGCCGTCCACCACGCAGCGCTCGGGCAGCTCGCGCCGGAACGCCGCGACCAACTCGGGGAAGTATCGGGTCATCGGCCGCTCGTTGCGGCTGCCGATCTCGACCTCGTCGCCGTCCCGGAAGATGATCGACCGGAAGCCGTCCCACTTCGGCTCGTACGACGCGTCCGGCGGAATGGTCGGGACCGACTTGGCGAGCATCGGCGCGACGGGAGGCATGACCGGCAGCTTCATGCCCCCCATTCTGCACACTCCGGCGCCGGTACGCGGGTACGCCGGCCAGGCCGAACGGCGCGCCGGGGTGGTCAGCCCCGTCGGGGACGGCCACCGCGCCGGGCGGAGGGCTCAGGTGCTGGAGGCCACCCAGTCCGGATGGAGGTTGACGAACTCAGCCATGGTGTCGTCCTTGACCGACTGCAGCATCTGCAGGCTGGTGGCGTTGAGTGCCTCATAGGAGAGGTCGCCGGGCACCGGGTTGAAGTGGCCGTCGTTGGTCTTCAGGGTGATCAGGTCGTCGGCGCCGATGCCCTTCATCGCGAACAGCCAGTCCTGGATGGAGAACTTGCCCTGGTCGATGGTCATCGCCTGGCCGATCGTGTTGAGCACCCCGGACAGCTTGCCCGGGTTGGTCAACACGTCCTTGCTCGCGATCTCCTTGAAGATCGCCTTGAGAAACTGCTGCTGGTGGCGCTGGCGGCCGTAGTCGGTGTCCTGGTTCTTGAGCAGGTCCCGCTGGCGCACGAAGTCCAGCGCCTCCCAATCCTTCATGTGGTAGCAGCCCACGGGGTAGTCCTTCGGCGTGACGCCGGGCAGCGGACCGGCCACCGTACCGTCGGAGTGCAGCCGGACCGACGGCGAGACCTGCTTGCCGTTCTTGTAGCCGATGTGGATCGACTTGGTGTCCTCGTCCACGCACATGTCGACCCCGCCGAGCACCCCGACCACTTTTTGGAAGCCGGTGAAGTCGACGATCGCGGCCGCGTCGAAGGTGAGGCCGTACAGATCCTTGAGGGTGAGCGCGAGCAGCTCCACGCTGTGCTGGCGGGCCGTGTCGCCGGTGAGCTGTTCGCCGCCGTGGGCGAACGCAGCGTTGATCTTCTCGTTGCCGCCCGGGTACTTGTGCTTCCCGTTGTCGTACGCGGGGATGTGCACCTTGGTGTCGCGGGGGATGGAGACCAGATACCCCTCGGTGTGATCCGCCGGGATGTGCATGATGATGATGGTGTCGGAGCGGATCAGCAGGTCCGCGTTCTGGCCCGGCCTCGAGTCGACCCCGATGAGCAGGATATTCTTCGCGCCGGTGATGGACGCGTGCTTGCCGCCGGTGGTGGCGCCGGCGGCCTTGCCGAGCAGGTCCTGCTTACCGAAGCTCTTCGTCGCCTCGGCCAGCACGATGTGGAAGCCGGCGATGGTCCCGCCGCTGCCGATGGCCAGGACCGCGCCGAAGACGATCAGGAGTCGGGCCCACAACGGACCCTTGGGCCGCCTCCGGGGCGACCGGCGCTTGGTACGGGCGCCCCGGTTACCCTTAGTAGCCTTAGCCCCTCGCGGATCGGGCGCCCCGTCCTCTTGATCCAACTCCCGGATAGCGCCAGCCGAGTGGGAAGAATACTGCACTGACCGTCTCCTGTCGCCGGGGCCACGAGGCCTCCATAGGCAGAACGATCACTGTAGGCAACGGACACTCTGGCGCGCGACCCCGCCGGGGCACTACTCGCTTTCCGGACAGGGCTCGCCCTGTGCGCCGGTCGGGTCGATCCCGCAGGTCCCGAAGCGCTGCAGCGCCTGGGCGAGCCGGGCGAGATCGATCCCGTCGAGGTGGTCGACGACGCGGCGACGCACGCTGGCCAGGTGCGCCGGGTACGCCTGCTCGAGGCGAGTCAGTCCGGCGTCGGTGAGCACGGCGTTCCACCCGCGGGCGTCCTCGGGACACCTGACCCGCTCGATCAGCCCCTCCGCGACCAGGCGGTCGACGATGCGGGTCATCCCACTCAGTGAGAGGAAGCACGCCGCCGCGAGCTCGTTCATCCGCATCTGGCGGTCGGGGGCCTCCGACAGGTTCACCAGGGTCATGTACTCGTTGAGCGGCAGGCGCTGCTCGCGGACCAGGTCGGCGTCCATCACGCGGGGCAGTACCTGGATCACCCGGCCCAGCGCGCGCACCACCGCCTCCTCGGCACCGCTCAAGGGCTGAAGCGGCGGTGTGACGGCTGTCATGAAACTAGAATAATTGCTTGATGGAGCAACCACCACTATATTTGCTTCGTCAAGCAAATCAGGCTTCCTGAGCGACGCTGTTCTTGAAGGAGAACCACCGCACATGCCCAAGATCGGAATCATCCTCGGCAGCACCCGGCCGGGACGTAACGGCGAGGCCGTGGCCCGCTGGGTGTACGAACTCGCCTCTCAGCGCAGCGACGCCGAGTTTGAGCTCGTCGACCTGCTCGACTACAAGCTTCCCCACCTGGACGAGGCGGTCCCGCCGTCGATGGGCCAGTACAGCCAGCCGCACACCCTGGAGTGGGCGGCGAAGATCGGTTCGTTCGACGGCTTCGTCATGGTGACGCCGGAGTACAACCACTCGACGTCGGGCGCGCTCAAGAACGCCATCGACTTCCTGTTCGCGGAGTGGAACAACAAGGCCGTGGGCTTCGTCAGCTACGGCTCGGTCGGCGGCGCCCGCGCGGTCGAGAACCTCCGGCTGATCGCTGGCGAGCTCATGATGGCGGACGTGCGCGCTCAGGTGGCCCTGTCGCTCGCGACCGACTTCGAGAACTACAGCGTGTTCAAGCCGAACCAGTTCGCGGCCGGGCAGCTGACGACCGTGCTGGACCAGGTCGTGGCGTGGAGCAACGCGCTCGCGCCGCTGCGCGCCGCCGCGACCAACTGACCGCCGGGGGGCGGGGAGCCCCGGCGTCCGCCGCGATGAGCGGGCGGGCGCCGGGGAGGAGCTAACGGCCGGCGGCCCGGGGACACGACGTCCTCCGGCCGCCGGTCGTTTCCGCACTCCCCCACGGCTTTCGGTCGCCGGCGGGCGAAGCTGTTCGTTCCGATCGCGCTGTCGACCGCCGTGGTCGGCACCCGCCTGGTCGCCACCAGGGGCGCGGACGCGGGTACGGTCCCCGCGGCGCTTCTGGCCACGCCCGGCCAGACCACCGCCCCACGCGCGTCGAGCGCCGCGCCTACGACCCCGAGCACGTCGCCCTTTCCGCCGACGGGGCACCGACCGACCTGGTCATCACCAGCAGGCTGCGCCGCGGCGCCTGCCCGGCTTCTCCGAGGGGGCCGGGCAGGCGCCTCGCCGCGGTCATCCCAGGAGTTGGTGCGAACCCCTCGGCGGAACGCGGGCGTCGGTGAATTGATCGATCCGTCGGCGGCCCGTCGTGCGCAGGCCCGAACGTTAACCACAGCGCGTACCCCGTCAACGATGGCCGCGTGAAGCGGGCATTACGAGCCCGTGAATGAAGCGGTCAGACCACCGCGACGGCTCCGCCTGGCCGGGCGCCGGCGGCAGCGCGCTCAGGCCGTGGACCGGTCGCCGGTCTCCGGGTCCCGCCGAGTCAGGCAGTACGTCCCACCGGCCGGATCCCGCATGACCAGCCAGTCGGAGTACCTGGCGACCAGGCGGGCGCCGAGCCGCTCGTGCCAGTCCCGGACGGCCTCAACGTCGGAGCAGGCCAGATCGAGGTGGGCGGAGATGAGGCGGGTGGAGGCGGGGCGGGCCGCCTCGAGGCGCTGCAGCAGGATGCGTACCGGCAACTCGGGCGGCGGGTCGAGCGCGATGAACTCCGCGTGGCTGCCGTTCTGCGGACGCCACCCGGTCGGCGCCAGCCAGAACGCCACCTCGGCGTCGTACGCCGCCGGGGCGATGTCGAGGCACACCTGGTCCAGGCGGCTACCCGCCCCGTCCTGCGTCACCACCACCGGCGGCCGGTCGACCCCTGCCTCATAGGGGAGAACGCAGAACGGCAGGCCGCCGGGCGAACGCAGAACCGCCCAGTCGCCGTACGGTGCGGCGACCGTCGCACCGAGCGCGCGGGCCCTGGCGACGGTCGCCGACACGTCCTCGACGTTCAGATCCAGGTGCGCCCCGCCCTCATCGCCCACGCCCTGCAACTTCAGGCACGCATCGCCTTGCGACGGCAACAGCGTCACGAACTCACCGCCGGTGCCGCGCCTCTCCGACAGGTGCGTGGCGGTCGCCGCCGTCCAGAACTCGGCGGCGCGGGCGAACTGGTCCATCGGACGGTCGATGAAGGCGTAGCTCCAGCGGATCACACCGGCCCCCGTTCCTGCCCCTCCGATCGTGACAGTCTCTCACGCGTCCTGCGCGGAGGCCGGCTCCCCTGCGTCAAGGGCCGGGGACGTCCGGGTCCGGAGTCTCCGGGAACCCGCCACACGCCCGATCGCGTGGCGGGTTCCCGGAGATTGGGTGGCGGCTCCGCGGCTACGCCGCCGCGCCCCACATCGCGGCGAAGGCGACCGCCTCGCCGGCCAGCCAGCGCTCGACGTCGTCGGGGCGGGTCTTCGGGTCCGGCCGGTGCGACTCACCCCGCCGCAGGTCGACCAGCACCGGCTCGGCCTTGGGCAGGATGCGCGGCATGTGCCGGTCCATCAGGTAGAGCGTGGCCACCACCAGTTCGGGCGGGGGTGGCTGCTCGTCGAAGTGCAGCCGCACGGCCTCGACGCGGCCGTCGGCATAGCGCAGCCCGAACTGCGGGTTGACCTTCACGGTCAGGCCGCCGATCACGCCGAGCGCGTCGCGGGCCTGCGCCAGCTCGACCTGCGCCGGGTCGCCGAGGGACTCCAGGTAGCGCGCGCCGCCGGCCTCGAGGGCCGCGTAGAGCGACCGCCAGCGGGGCGCGACCGCGTCGACGGCCGCCGCGATCGCGGTGCGCTCGCCACGGTTGCGGAACTGAATGTCGGCCTTGAGCGCCTTGACGAACTGGCCGTGCGGGTTGAAGCCGGAGTGGGCCTGCCGCGCCCGGCGCAGGCCCCCGACGAAGGTCGCCTTCGCCGGTCCGGTGCGACCGATGTAGCGGCTGAAGGAGAGCAGGGTGGCGTAGGGAGCGGGGGCGGTGGTGGGGGTGCCGGCAGCGGGAACCATGCGAGTCCTCCCAGCTAGGGAGCTGTTTTAGTACACCCATTCTAATAGATGACGGCCACGTTTGCCCACTCAACTTCCGTGATGAGCACCAGGTCTGGCACCGGACACCGGGATCAACGCCGACAGCACCGTAGGGCCCCTACTGCACCCGTTCCTCTCACCGGCGGACGCCGTCCCGCGCGGCGCGCTCGACGGGGCACCGGAGGTGCTCCCCGGCTTGTTCCGCTCCGACCGGAGGGGTGACATTGTCCTGGAGACCCGTGGCGCGATCGGTGACGTGCTGTTCGGGGTGCGCGGGCTCATCGACACCGATCGACCCTGATCCCTCGTGGCCGACCGTCACCGCGGCCCTCGTCAGAGCTCGCCGTCCTCGGCCCAGCGCTCCCAATCGACCTCGGCGAGGCCGGCGGCGGCCCGATCGGCGGTCGGCAGCGCGGCGTCCTCCTGAAACCAGGCGATCACAAGCTTCGAGCAGTACAGGTTGCGGTCGATGGCGCTCGAGGAGAACCGACCGATCACGGTCACGGCCGGGAGCAGTTCGACGGGCCCGAACGATGGGCGGACAGGCTGCTCGCCGTCCCGCCGGGTACGCGGCGGATCGATGACGTGAACCGGCGCGCCGGGCAGGACGCTGGCGGCTCGCCGTGCCAATCGATCCACGATCCGGCCGTTCAGCCCGGCGTTCGGGTAGCCCTCGAGCAGGCCCCCGTACGTCATTGACAGGTGCGCCTCGGTCAGCTCGATCCGGCGCCCACTCCGCAACATCAGCCGGGCCAGGAACACGGGACCGAAGAGTACACCGACCGCCGAGGACAGGCTTGGCAGCCGGGTGCGGATCGTCTACCTTGCATGGAAGCGCTCCCATCGATGCTCGCCACTACGTCTCTCGAGAGAGGTAACCCACGTGTCCCAGCACCCCATCCGCAGACCCCGGCGCGCGGCGGCCATCGCCGCGGTCGCCGTCGGCTGTACCGTCCTGGCCGGAGCCTGGCTCAACGCCGGCTCCGCGTCGGCGGGAGCGATCTCCGGCAGCCTGTACCGCGACCCCAACTCGCCGGTGGCCCGGTGGGTCGCGGCCAACCCCAGCGACTCCCGCACGCCGGTGATCCGCGACAAGGTCGCCAGCCAGCCCGCGGCGCACTGGCTGAGCACGTTCAACCAGTCGACCGTGCAGTCCGAGGTCGCCACGTACGTCGGCGCGGCGGCGGTCGGCCAGCTCCCGGTCCTGTCCGTCTACGAGATCCCCAACCGCGACTGCGGTGGCGCCAGCGCGGGCGGCGCGCCGAACCTCACCCAGTACCAGAGCTGGATCTCCAGCTTCTCGGCCGGGTTGGGTGGCCGGCCGGTCATCGTCATCCTGGAGACCGACGCCATCGCCCTGCAGACCTGCCTGTCCGCCAGCGACGTCACGGCACGGGACCAGGCCCTGGCCACGGCGGTACAGACCATCAAGGCGGCCGACTCCGGTGCGAAGGTGTACCTCGACGGCGGGCATTCGGCGTGGAACAGCGCGTCCGATCAGGCCAACCGGCTGAAGGCGGCCGGTGTCGGGGCCGCCGACGGGTTCTTCACCAACGTGTCGAACTTCAACTCCACCGCCAACGAGGCGGCCTACGGGCGCTCGATCATCTCGGCGCTCAACGGGCTCGGAGTGCCGAACAAGCACCAAATCATCGACACCAGCCGCAACGGCGGCGCCAGCGGCGACTGGTGCGCCGATGACAACACCGACCGGCGCATCGGCCAGTACCCGACCACGAACACGGGCGACGCCAACATCGACGCGTACCTGTGGATCAAGCCGCCGGGAGAGGCCGACGGCTGCGCGTACGCGGCGGGATCCTTCCAGCCCAACCTCGCCTACAGTCTGGCCAGCAGCGCCCCGTACCCGCCGAGCGCACCTCCGACCACCACCCCGCCGACGACGACCCCACCCACCACGACGCCACCGACCACCACCCCGCCCACGACAACCCCGCCGACCACCGTCCCACCCACCACTACCCCACCCACCACGACGCCACCGACCACACCTGGCGGCGGCGCCTGCACGGCGACCTACCAGGCGACGAACTCGTGGCCGGGCGGGTTCCAGGCACAGGTGACGGTGACGGCGGGCGGCTCGGCGATCAACGGATGGACGGTCCGCTGGACGCTGGCCAGCGGCCAGTCCATCGCCCAGCTGTGGAACGGCACGCTGTCGGTCAGCGGCTCCGCCGTGACCGTCAGGAGCCTGTCCTACAACGGGGCCCTCGCCGCCCACGCCTCCATCCAGTTCGGCTTCACCGGCAACGGCGCCGCGTCGACGCCCGCGCTGACCTGCACCAGTCCGTGATCCTTCGACGGCCCTGAACGGGGCGGGCCCGGCACCGCGCGCCGGGCCCGCCACCGGGTCCGCCCGGCGCACCCGATCACCGTCGGGGTCGGCCGCGCTCAGGCTGTGCCCCCGCTCAGGCTGGCCGCGGCAGCAGGTCCTCCAGCGTGATGGGCAGGTGGCGCGCCCGGTACCCGGTGGCGTGGTAGACGGCGTTGGCGATGGCCGCGGCCACCCCGACGATGCCGATCTCCCCCACGCCCTTGACCCCGAGCGGGTTGACCACGTCCTCCAGCACCTCGACGGTGTCGACCACGACATCGGGCGCGTCCGCGTTGACCGGCACCAGGTAGTCGGCCAGGCTCGCGTTGGCCCACCGGCCGCTGCGCGCGTCCATCCGGGTGGCCTCCTGCAGCGCCTGGCTCAGCCCCCAGATCATGCCGCCCATCAGCTGGCTGTGCGCGGTGGCCCGGTTGAGCACGCGGCCGGGCGCGAACACGCCAACCAGCCGCCGTACCCGGATGAGCCCCAGATCGGCGTCCACGCCGACCTCGGCGAACTGCGCCCCGAAGGTGTGCATGCCGTGCCCGGCGTCCTGCGCGGGCGGGATCCAGTTGCTGACCGCCTCCAGATCCGGGAGCATGTGGCGCTGCAGCAGCTCGGCGTAGGCCTCGCCCGCCTCGGGCCGGTCGCGCCGGCACATCCGTCCACCCTCCACGATGACGCCGGCCGGATCGGCGCCGTGCAGCGGCGACTTCTCGTCCGACACGGCCAGGCCGATCAGCTGCTGGCGCAGGGCGGTCACCGCCAGATGCACGGCCGCGCTCGTGGCGCCGGCGCCGGCCGAGCCCACGGCGGCGGTGATGTTGGGCAGGTCGGTGCTGCCACCGAGGAACCGCACCTGCTCCAGCGCCGCTCCGAGGCCATCGGCGGCGACCTGGGTCATGGCGGTGGTCACGCCGGTGCCGAACTCGGAGACGCCGGCCTCCACCACCACGCTGCCGTCCAGGTAGATCCGGGCCCGGGCCCGCTGCGGGTTGACCGGCTGCGCGTGCGGGTACGCGGCGGCGGCCATGCCGGTACCGATCAGCCAGTTCCCCTCGCGCCTGCGCCCCGGCCGGGAATCGCGCCCCGACCAGCCGAACAGCTCCATCCCCCGCTGGTAGCACTCGCGCAGGCCGCAGGAGGACCACGGGTCGCCGGTGGCCGGGTCGGTCTCGGTGAAGTTGCGCAGCCGCAGCTCCACCGGGTCGACGCCGACCCGCTCGGCCAGCTCGTCGATCGCGGTCTCCAGGCCGAACATGCCGCTCGCCTCGCCCGGGGCGCGCATGAACGTGGGGGTGTTGGTGTTGCCCCGGATCAACCGGTAGACGCCCTCGTAGTTCGGGCAGGCGTACATGATCGCGGCTGACTGCAGCGACGGCTCGGCCCAGTCGTCGAAATGGGAGGTCACCGAGAGCTTGTGGTGGCGCAGCGCGGTCAGCCGCCCGTCGGCGGTGGCGCCGAGGGTGACGACGTGCTCCTGCTCCTCGCGGTGCCCGCAGGAGGTGAACATCTGCTCCCGGCTCAGCGCCAGCCGTACCGGCCGCCGGACGTGCCGGGCGGCGAGCGCCGCCAGCGCCGCGTGTGGCCAGATCATCGCCTTGGACCCGAAGCTGCCCCCGACGAAGTGGCTGACCACCTTGATCATCGCTGGCGGCATGCCCAGCAGCTGCGCCAGGGTCATCTGGGTGGCGGTCGGCCCCTGGGTGGAGTCGTAGACGGTCAGCCGGCCGCTGTCGTCCCACTCCGCCGTGGTGGTTGAGGGCTCGATGGGGTTGTGGTGGTTGGCGGCGAACCGGTACGTCGCGTCGATCCGGATCTCGGCCTGCTTCAGGCCGGCCTCGACGTCGCCGCGCGCGTCCTGGCCGGGCAGCAGCCCGCCGAAGATCTTCTGGGGCACGTACGCCTGATCCCGTGCCTGGTCGATGAGGGTGGTCGGCGACGACTGCTGGTAGTCGATACGGACCAGGGTGGCCGCGTGCTCGGCGCGCTCCAGGGTGTCGGCCACGACGACGGCCACGTGCTGCCCGGCGTAGTGCACGGTGTCGTCCTGCATCGGGAAGAAGGACTGCCCCGGCGCGGCCATGCCGGCCAGCGACGGCAGCAGCGACGGCTGCGCCGCGACCTTGGGCAGGTTGAGGTGGCTCAGCACGGCCAGCACTCCCCCGGCCCGCTGCGCCTCGGAGCAGTCGATGGCGGCGATCCTGCCGCTGGCGACCGGCGCGCCGATCAGCACCGCGTGCGCGAGGTTGGTCAGCGGGATCTCGCCGGAGTACCGGGCCGCGCCGCTGACCTTCGCCCGGCCGTCGACCCGGGCCACGGTGGCGCCGATCGCCGGGCTCATCGCGCCCCCGCCCCGTCACCGGAAGGGCCGCCGGCGACGGTCTCCAGCACCCGGACGATGGTGCGCCGGGCAAGCTCGATCTTGAACTCGTTCATCCCGTGCGATACGGCGGAAGCCAGCTCCTCCCGGGCGGCGGCGGCGAAGTTCTCGGTGGTGGCCGGGCCACCGGTGAGGATGCGCTCGGCGCGCCGGGCCCGCCACGGTACGGTGGCCACGCCGCCCAGCGCCAGCCGCACCTCGCCGACCGTCCCGCCGTCCACGCGCATGGCGACCGCGGCCGAGGCCAGGGCGAACTCGTAGGACTCCCGGTCGCGGACCTTGAGGTACAGGCTGGTGGCCGCCGCGGGCGCCGGCGGTACCTCGACGGCGACGATCAGTTCTCCGTGATCCAGCGGGTGCTCGACGTCGGGAGTGTCCTCCGGAGGCAGGTAGAAGTCATCGATCGCGACGCGGCGCCGGCCATCCGGGCCCTCGGTGACGACCTCGGCGTCCAGCGCCACCAGGGCGACGGCCAGGTCGGAGGGGTGGGTGGCGATGCAGTGCTCGCTGGTGCCCAGGACGGCGTGCCCGCGGTTGATCCCGTCGAGCGCGGCGCAGCCGGTGCCCGGGGTGCGCTTGTTGCACGCGGTCGAGATGTCGCGGAAATACGTGCACCGGGTGCGCTGCATCAGGTTGCCGCCGATCGAGGCCATGTTGCGCAGCTGCGGCGAGGCTCCCTGCAGCAGCGACTGCGAGATCAGCGGGTGCCGGTCGGTCACCGAGGGATGCTCGGCCACCTCGCTCATCCGGGCCAGCGCCCCGATGCGCAGGCCACCGCCGGGAAGCTGCTCGATCTCGCCCAGCGGCAGATCGTTGATGTCCACCAGCCGGGCCGGCTGCTCGACGTAGATGCGCAGCAGGTCGACCGCGTTGGTCCCGCCGGCCAGGAACGCACTGGCCGGATCGGCGGTGACCGTGCCGACCGCGGCGGACACGTCGGTCACCCGGGAGTAGCTAATGGGTCGCATCGGACCGGGCCCCGCTCGCGCCGTCGCGGACCTCCCGGATGGCCGCCCGGATGTGCGGGTACGCCGCGCAGCGGCACAGGTTGCCGCTCATCCACTCGCGGATCTCCGCGTCGTCCGTGGCGTGCCCTTCGTCGAGCAGTGCCACCGCCGACATGAGCTGGCCGGGGGTGCAGTACCCGCACTGGAAGGCGTCGTGGCTGATGAAGGCGCTCTGCATGGGGTGCAGCGTGTCGTCGTCGGCCAGCCCCTCGATCGTTGTCACCTCCCGGCCCTCGCAGGCGATGGCCAGGGTCAGGCAGGACAGCACCCGCCGCCGGTCGACCCAGACCGTGCACGCCCCGCAGGCGCCCTGGTTGCAGCCCTTTTTCGTGCCGGAAAGGGCGAGCCGGTCGCGCAGGGCGTCGAGCAGGCTGACCCTTGGTTCGATCGCCAGCCGCCGGGCGACCCCGTTCACCGACAGCCGGACCTCGACCTGGTCCGGGCCCCGCACCACCGCCGTGTCCGGCACGGTCGCCGTGGTGGTCGTCTGTGCATGCGATCTCAACGCCCCTCCTCGCAAGCCGCGCTTCAGCCTACCGACGAACATCACCAAATCATCCAATATCGCCTTTTATTCGACGGTGACGCGGGTCATGCCCGATTCGGAGGAGGAGGGGAATTGAGTCTGGTCGGCTCAAGTTGTAGCCACTGACGCGCCGACGAGGCCGGCGCGGTGAGACTGAGGAGAAACAGCATGAGCACCTTGTCGCTGTGGGCGCGCCGCGATCCCTTCGCCGAGTTCGACGCCCTGGTGCGCAACGCTTTCGGGCCGGTCGCGACCTGGCCGGCGCGTCGGACGACGGCCTTCACCCCGGCCGCCGAGGTCAGCCGGGACGGCGACGACGCGGTGGTCCGCGTCGAGCTGCCGGGCCTGGACCCGACCAACGACGTGACGGTCGAGCTCGACCGGGGCCGCCTGGTCATCCGCGGCGAGCGCCGCGATGAGCGGACCGAGGAGCAGGACGGACGAGGCCTGCGCGAGGTCCGGTACGGCTCGTTCCAGCGCTCGTTCGACCTGCCGGCACACGTGGCGGCCGACGCCATCAGCGCGTCGTACGACGCGGGCGTGCTGAGCATCCGGGTCGCCGGGGCGTACGCGGGCAACCAGGCGCAGCGGATCACGATCGCGTCCGGTACCCCGAGCACCAACCTCGCCGTCGAGGCGGCCGACCAGCCGACCGCCTGACGGCCGGGCACCGATGAACACCGCGAAACGCGGGCCGGCGAGCAAGCCGCCCGCGTTTCGGCCGTTCCGGGCCCGGCAGCCGGTAGCTCGGGGTGCCGCGGGCGATCCCAACCCCCGGCACCCCGACCCCCGGCGGTGCCGGCCGGGGCATCCCACCGCCGCGTTCCCCGTACCCGCTTTGGTGAGCCCCCGTACTCCTCACCAAGGCGGCATAGCCGCTGTCCGGCAGGCGGCCCGGCCGTCCCCTCAGCCGATAGTCTCGCCCGGCCGACTGGATCCGGACTGGACGGCGACTGGACCACCGGGGCGGGGTGGGTTGGCGCGCCTGTTGAGCACGCCGTCAGAACTGCGCCATGAGGTACGGGCGCCGGTGCGGGAAGATCCCGCGCAGCTCACCGGCCGCGTCGTCGGGTACGGTGCCCAGGCCGCGCAGCGCCAACTCGGCCGGGTCGAGGACTCCATAGACGAGGCCGGACAGCCCCGGAACGGTCAGGGTCGCCGCCGGGACCCGTGCCCCCGGCACGGTAGCGCCCACCCGGGACACGCCCAGCTCGCCGGAGGCACCGTCCAGCAGGTACTCGCCGGCGATCAGCGGATCGTCGACCACCGTGACCGTGACGCGGCCCGGGCCCACCGGCATCCCCGCCAGCGCCTCGATCGACAGCACCCGGGCCATCGGCGCGGCCGACATGGGGAACGCGACCCGCGACTCGCTGACGAAGGTCAGGTCGGTGAGCCACTGCTCGGGTGCCTCATCCGGGTCCACCGTGACCGACACCCGTGCCACCTGGTCGACGTGCCGGGCGAAGAACTGCAGCAGCAACGCCCTGCCCAGCGGGCCGGTGGTCAGCAGGTCGTCGCCGATCAGGTCGGCACCGTGATCGGAGATCCGGTACGTGAGGGCGCCGACCAGTTCGCCGTCCACCCGGGCGGTCACCAGCCACCGGTCGACCTTGTCGCGCAGCCGGGCCGCGTGGTGGTCGGGCAGCCGACCGAACCCGTGCCGCCGCGACAGCAGGTGGTCGACGAATCCGCGGTAGCCGTCGAACCCGTCCCTGATGTGTTCCCAGCCGATCTCGCCGGGCAGGTCGGCCCGCAGCAACGGAGCGAGGTCGGCCGGCGAGAAGCTGACCGTCGGGGGCTTGGGCAGACCGATATAGCCAAACCGTTGATAGAACGAGGACCTGAACGGGTACAGCGCGCTGATCGGGTGCCCGTCGTCGCGCAGCTCGCCCAGCAGCCGGGGCAGCAGTGCGCGGATGTGCCCCTGCCGGCGCGCCAACGGATGGGTGGACACCGAGGCGATGCCGGCCATCGGGTACACCCGGCCGCGTACGTTCTGCCGCATCGGTATGGCGGTGACCGTGGCGACCGTGCGGCCGGCCTCCTCGGCGATCAGGGTCACGTTTCCGGCGCCGTACGACACGTGGTCCCTGGCCTGCGTCGCCAGGGTCTCGGAAGGCACCGGGGAGGGAAAGAACGCGTACGCGCTCAGCGGGAGATTCGTCACCGGGCGCTCTTCCGCGGATACCCGCCTGATCTGCATGCCCCCATTCCACCGGCCGCGCCCGTCCGGATCAATGATTTTCGGGCGGTGGCCGACCGACAGAATGCCGCGCCCCACGCGAACGTGGGGCGCGGCGCTCGTCGCGTCAACTAGTTGACCGCGTCCTGAAGGTTGTTAGCGGGCGCGCCCGGGGCGAAGGCTCCGTCAGCGGAACCCTGCCCGTAGGTCGAACCCTGGCTGTCGGTCGAACCCTGGCCCGTCATCGGACCCTGGCTCGGTGCCGGCGCCTCGCTCGCGGTCGGCCCCTGGCCGGTCATCGGGCCCTGGCCGGTCATCGGGGCCTGGCTCGGTGCCGGCGCCTGGCTCGCGGTCGGCCCCTGGCCGGTCGTCGGCCCCTGGCCGGTCGTCGGCCCCTGGCCGGTCATCGGACCCTGCTGGTCGGATCCACCCTGGCCGTACTGGCTCCACGGACCCTGCTGGTCAGATCCACCCTGGCCCCACTGGCCATGCTGGTCGGATCCACCCTGGCCATACTGGTCGGACGGACCCTGGCTGTCGGACGGACCCTGCTCGTCGGACGGACCCTGGCTGTCAGACGGGCCCTGGCTGTCGGACCCACCCTGGCCATACTGGCCACCGTTGTCGCCGCCCGGCGCCGTGCCGTGCGACTCGTCCTCGGAGCACGGAGCGCTTCCGCCCCACGAGCCCTGGCCGTGGTCGTCGCCCTGCATCTCGGACGCACCCTTGCTGTGGTCAGCGTCGCTGCCGCCACCCTGCGGGTCCCACGAGCCCTGGCCGTGGTCGTCGCCCTGCATCTCGGACGCACCCTTGCTGTGGTCAGCGTCGCTGCCGCCACCCTGCGGGTCCCACGAGCCCTGGCCGTGGTCGTCGCCCTGCATCTCGGACGCACCCTTGCTGTGGTCAGCGTCCTGGCCCTTGTCATCCGACTTGCCCTTGTCGTCCGACGAACCCTTGTCCTCGGTCGCACCCTTGGTCTTGTCGTCGGACTTGCCCTTGTCGTCGGACTTGCCCTTGTCGTCAGACTTGCTCTTGTCGTCAGACTTGCTCTTGTCGTCAGACTTGCTCTTGTCGTCAGACTTGTTGTCCTTCGGGTCCGACGAACCCTTGTCCTCGGTCGCACCCTTGGTCTTGTCGTCGGACTTGCTCTTGTCGTCAGACTTGCCCTTGTCGTCGGACTTGTTGTCCTTCGGGTCCGACGAACCCTTGTCCTCGGTCGCACCCTTGGTCTTGTCGTCGGACTTGCTCTTGTCGTCAGACTTGTTGTCCTTCGGGTCCGACGAACCCTTGTCCTCGGTCGCACCCTTGCTCTTGTCGTCGGACTTGTTGTCCTTCGGGTCCGACGAACCCTTGTCCTGGGGCGCACCCTGGCTGTGGTCGTCGCCCTGCATCTCGGACGCACCCTTGCTGTGGTCAGCGTCGCTGCCGCCACCCTGCGGGTCCCACGAGCCCTGGCCCGGGTCCTCGCCCTGCATCTCGGACGCACCCTTGCTGTGGTCAGCGTCGCTGCCGCCACCCTGCGGGTCCCACGAGCCCTGGCCGTGGTCGGAATCCGCCGAGCCGCCGCCCCATGGGGCCGCCCCGTCCGGTGTCGTCGCGTCGCACGAGGGCGCTCCGCCCTGGGCCACCGCGTTCGTCTGCGCGCCGCCGACCGGGTCGCTACCCGCCGCGGCCGCCGCACCGGCCGCGCCGCCGATCGCCACTGCCGCGGAGACCGCGATCGCCAGCATCCGCCTACGTGTGTTGAACATGCTGCTCCTTCCGATGAGCCTTGTCGGGGGCCACGGTCCGTCCCGTCAGCGAAGGTCCACTTCGGACACACACCAGACGCGCACGCTGGGCAGGAGGGTGTTTGTAGCGATTCAAGCCACTAGTGTCGACTAGCCCCGTATGACAGGAGTGTCACAGACCGGAGGCGCGGGCATCGGGGTTTCTGAGAGATTTACGCGTTCTCGTCCTGACATGCCCCCCGTGTGGGTGATGCGGGGCGTCTCGGCCGTCCGGAGGCGTCTGGGTGCGACGGCGGAGTCTGGATCACCCCGCGTGGTTCCGGAGGCGGCGGCCAGGTTGAGCGGGATGGCGATGTTTGGGGGGACGCGACAGAGTCAGGACAGGGCAATGATGGATTGGGTGTTTTTTCGGGGACACGCCGCAGACCTCACCGGATGTGGTACGGATTCGTCAGCCCCGCGGCCACGAAGATGCCCGCGAGCAAGATCCAACCCGGTACTCCAACGCGATCACCAGCGCGGTCAGCAGGGGCGGCGCGGCCATATGGCCGCCCATTCTGCATCAAGTGTCATCGATGCGCCGAATTCGTCACTATGATTCGCCTGGCCTTTGAGCCGTTTCAAACACGCTTAACGATCTCACCGGATCGCCGTCCCTGAATTGCCTCGGCGGACGGGATCGCCGGCCGCCCGGACGCCCCCACCCGAGGGGTGGCGGCAATCGCAGGGTGGCAACGAGGGTCGCCGGGGTTTCCCGCTCTTGTGCAGTTGAGCACCGATGTGCGATCGTCCCTCCAATCGTCGTTAGTCGATAGATGGAGGACGACCGGCGGATCGGCGCGCGCCCGCTTGGTTACTCAACTGACATTGATTAACGTCATTTAACTAATTCCGGCGCGGGGGCCCGCAACAGCGGTGACCCGCGCCGTCTGGGAAAAGGGGCACCCTTGAAGTTCACACCACGCTTCGCTATGGCAGCGGGTGCGCTCGCGGTCGGGCTGGCTACCGTCGGCACCGCCGTAGCTGTCCAAGCCTCGCCGCCGTCACCCACCAGCACAGCGGCTGTCCAGGCCCAGGCCGCGAGCGCGGCCACCGCGTTCCTCTCCACGCGCCCGGCCGTCGTACACCCGAGCGCCGACGACGCCTTCATCCAGCACCCGGTGATCTCGTCGGGCACCATGCAGTACGTCCCCTACGACCGTACCTACAAGGGCCTTCCCGTCGTCGGCGGTGACTTCGTCGTGGTCACCAACGCGGCCGGCCAGGTCACCAACACCTCGGTCGCCCAGCAGCAGTCGATCGGCAGCCTGTCGGTGACGCCCACGATCACCCAGGCCGCCGCCCAGGCGGTGGCCCGCAAGCAGGTACCCACCGCCACCAGCGTCGAGGGCACCAAACTGGTGGTCGACGCGCTCGGCGCTCCCCGGCTGGCCTGGGAGACAATGGTGGACGGCACGAACGCGGACGGCCCGAGCCGGTTGAGCGTCGACGTGGACGCCGTCACCGGTGCGGTCCTGAACACCCAGGAGCACGTGCTCTACGGCTCCGGTACCGCCGCGTGGAACGGGCCCAACCCGGTGCACATCGACACCAGCGGCTCGGGTAGCAGCTTCTCGATGACCGACCCCAACATCCACAACCTCAGCTGCCAGGACTTCACCACCCACGCGACGCTGACCGGCACGGATGACAACTGGGGCACCGGCAACGCGACCAGCAAGGAGACCGGCTGCGTCGACGCGATGTTCACCGCCCAGACCGAGTACAAGATGCTGGCCAGCTGGCTGGGCCGCAACGGCATGGACGGTAGTGGCGGCGCCTGGCCGATCCGCATCGGCCTCAACGACGAGAACGCCTACTACGACGGCACCCAGGTCGCGGTCGGCCACAACACCGCCAACCAGTGGATCGGCGAACTCGACGTGGTCGGCCACGAGATGGGCCACGGCGTCGACGACCACACCCCGGGTGGCATTTCCGGCAACGGCACCCAGGAGTTCGTCGCGGACACGTTCGGCGCCGAGACCGAGTGGTACGCCAACGAGCCCTCCCCCTACGACACCCCGGACTTCCAGGTCGGCGAGAAGGTGAACCTGGTCGGCTCCGGCCCGATCCGGTACATGTACAACCCGTCGCTGGCCGGCGACGACAACTGCTACTCCAGCTCCACCCCGCGCGAGGAGGTGCACGCCGCGGCCGGACCGGGCAACCACTGGTTCTACCTGGTCGCCGAGGGCACCAACCCGAGCAACGGCCAGCCGACCAGCCCGACCTGCAACAGCACCTCGGTCACCGGCCTCGGCATCCAGACCGCCGCGAAGATCATGTACAACGCGATGCTGATGAAGACGACCGGCGCCTCGTACCTGCGCTACCGCGTCTGGACGCTGCAGGCGGCCAAGAACCTGACCCCGGGCAACTGCGCCGCGTTCAACACGGTCAAGGCCGCCTGGAACGCGGTGAGCGTACCGGCGCAGTCCGGCGAGGCGACCTGCACCGGCGGCGGTACCCCGCCGCCCACGTCCTCGTCGCCCACTCCCACCCCGACCGGTGGCGGCGGAAACTGCTCCGGCCAGCGGCTGACCAACCCGGGCTTCGAGTCGGGCACCTCCGGTTGGACCTCCAGCACCGGTGTCATCGGCCAGAACGCCTCCTCTGGCGAGCCGGCGCGCACGGGCACCTGGAACGCGTACCTGGATGGCTACGGCACCACCCACACCGACACCCTGACCCAGTCGTTCTCGATACCGGCAGGCTGCCACGCCACGCTGTCGTTCTGGACGCACATCGACACGTCCGAGACGACCACGACCACGGCATTCGACAAGCTGACCGTCCAGGCCGGCTCGTCGACGCTGGTGACGCTGTCGAACCTCAACCGGGTCACCGGCTACGCGCAGCGCAGCTACGACATCTCGTCGCTGGCCGGCACCACGGTGACGCTGAGGTTCACCGGCACCGAGGACTCCTCGTTGCAGACCTCGTTCGTCGTCGATGACACGGCGGTCAACCTGAGCTAGCACTCGGTAATCCCCGGAGGATGGTGGGGCCCGTGGCGCGCACGGGCCCCACCATCGCGCTGACCGCTGACTACTCCGGGTCGTACGCGAGGTTGGGGCGCAGCCAGCGCTCGATCTCGGCGACCGTCACGCCGCGCCGTGCGGCGTAGTCCTCCACCTGGTCCCGGCCGATGCGCCCGACCGTGAAGTACCGCGACGACGGGTTGGCGAAGATCAGTCCGCTCACGGCGGCGGCCGGGGTCATCGCGAACGACTCGGTGAGCCCGATGCCCACCTGCTCGGCGCCCAGCAGGTCGAACAGCACCCGCTTCTGGGTGTGGTCCGGGCTGGCCGGGTAGCCGAGGGCGGGGCGGATGCCCCGGAACCGCTCGGCGTGCAGGTCCTCGATGGCGGGCTCGGCGTCCGGCTCGAACCAATCGCGCCGCGCCTGAAGGTGGATGTACTCGGCGAACGCCTCGGCGAGGCGGTCCGCGAGAGCCTTGACCATGATGGCGCGGTAGTCGTCGTTGCGGGCCTCGAACTCGGCCGCGAGTTTCTCGGCGCCCTGAATGGCCACGGCGAACCCGCCGAGGTGGTCCCCGGCCGGGGCCAGGTAGTCGGCGAGGCAGCGGTTGGGCCGGCCCTCGGGCTTGACCGTCTGCTGGCGCAGCATCGGCAGGCTCGGCGACTGATCCGTGTCGATCAGGATGTCGTCGCCGTCGGAGTGCGCGGGCCAGAACCCGTACGCGCCGCGGGCATTCAGCAGCCCGTCGGCGATGATCCGGTCGAGCAGGGTGTTGGCGTCGTCGAACAGCTCGCGGGCCACCGGCTGGTCGAGGATCGCCGGGTACTTGCCCTTGAGCTCCCAGGCGAGGAACAGGAACTGCCAGTCGATCATCTCGCGGAGGGCGGTCAGGTCCGGCTCGACGATCCGCACCCCGGTGAAGGCGGGGACGGGCAGGTCCTCGAACGGGACGCGCTCCGGGTTCGCGCGGGCCTGCGCGATGCTGAGCATCGGGGTGCGCCGGGTCGCCGCGTGCTGTTCGCGCAGCCGCTCCTGATCGACGCGGTTCGCCTCGATCATCTCCTCGACGCGCTCCGGCGCGAGCAGGTCCGAGACCACGCCCACGACCCGCGAGGCGTCCAGCACGTGCACCACCGCGTTGTCGTACGCCGGGGCGATGCGCACCGCCGTGTGCTGGCGGGAGGTCGTCGCGCCGCCGATCAGCAGGGGCAGCTTCAGGCCGCGCCGCTGCATCTCGGTGGCGACCGCGACCATCTCGTCCAGCGACGGGGTGATCAGGCCGGAGAGCCCGATGGCGTCGGCATTCTCGGCCACCGCGGTGTCCAGGATGTTGGCGGCGGGGACCATCACGCCGAGGTCGATGACGTCGTAGTTGTTGCAGCCCAGCACGACGCCCACGATGTTCTTGCCGATGTCGTGCACGTCGCCCTTGACCGTCGCCATCACCACCTTGCCCTGGCCCCGGCTGACCTCGGCGCGCCCCTCGCGCAGCGCCTGCTCCTTCTCGGCCTCCATGAACGGCTCGAGGTAGGCGACCGAGCGCTTCATCACCCGGGCGCTCTTGACGACCTGCGGAAGGAACATCTTGCCGGAGCCGAACAGATCGCCGACGATCTTCATGCCGTCCATCAGCGGGCCCTCGATCACCTCGAGTGGGCGGGCCGCCTCCTGCCGGGCCTCTTCGGTGTCCTCCTCGATGAAGTCGACGATGCCGTGCACGAGCGCGTGCGCCAGCCGCTGCCGAACCGGCGCCTCGCGCCAGGACAGGTCGACGGTGCGCCGGGTACCGGTGCCGCTGACCGTCTGCGCGAACGTGACGAGCCGGTCGGTGGCGTCCGGACGCCGGTCGAACAGCACGTCCTCGACGAGTTCCAGCAGGTCGGCGGGGATGTCCTGGTACACGGCGAGCTGGCCGGCGTTGACGATGCCCATGTCCAGCCCGGCGCGCACGGCGTAGAACAGGAACGCCGAGTGCATCGCCTCGCGTACCACGTCGTTGCCGCGGAACGAGAACGACAGGTTGGAGATGCCGCCGCTGGTCCGGACGCCCGGGCAGCGCTGCTTGATCAGGGGCAGCGCGTCGATGAACGCCTTCGCGTACCCGTTGTGCTCGGCGATGCCGGTGGCGACGGCGAGCACGTTGGGGTCGAACACGATGTCCTCGGGGGCGAACCCGACCTTCTGCGTGAGCAGGTCGTAGGCGCGGCCGCAGATCTCCACCTTGCGCTCGGTGGTGTCGGCCTGCCCCTGCTCGTCGAAGGCCATCACGACGACCCCGGCGCCGTAGCCCCGGATGCGCCGGGCGTGCTCGAGGAACGGCTCCTCGCCCTCCTTGAGGCTGATCGAGTTGACCACGCCCTTGCCCTGTACGCACTTGAGCCCGGCCTCCAGCACGCTCCACCGCGAGCTGTCGATCATGATCGGGATGCGGGCGACCTCGGGCTCGGTCGAGATCAGGTTCAGGAACTTGGTCATCGCCCGCTCGCTGTCGAGCAGGTCGGCGTCCATGTTGACGTCGAGCAGGTTGGCTCCGCCGCGCACCTGCTCCAGCGCGACGTCCACCGCCGCCTGGTAGTCGTCGGACTCGATGAGCCGCCGGAAGCGCGCCGAGCCGGTCACGTTGGTGCGCTCGCCGATCATCACGAACCCGGTGTCGGGGCCGATCGCGAAGGGCTCCAGGCCGCTGAACCGGGTGGCGGCCGGCGGCGCCGGCACCGGGCGCGGGGCCTGGGCGGAGACGGCGGAGGCCAGCCGCGCGATGTGATCGGGCGTCGTGCCGCAGCACCCGCCGACGACGTTGACCATCCCGGACCCGGCGAACTCCGAGACCAGGCCGGAGAACTGCTCGGGCGTCTGGTCGTACCCGCCGAACGCGTTGGGCAGGCCGCCGTTGGGGTGACAGGCGGTGTACGTGCCGGCCAGCCGCGCCAGGTCGGCGACGTACGGGCGCATCTCCTCCGCGCCCAGGGAGCAGTTCACCCCGACGACCAGCGGGTGGGCGTGCTCGATCGAGCGCCAGAACGCCTCGACCGTCTGCCCCGACAGGGTGCGCCCGCTCAGGTCGACGATGGTCACCGAGATCCACAGCGGCAGCTGTGGCGCGACGTCGCGGGCGGCGGCGATCGCGGCCTTGGCGTTGAGCGTGTCGAAGATCGTCTCGATCAGCAGCAGGTCGACGCCGCCGTCGGCAAGCGCCTGGATCTGCTCGGCGTACGCGGCGTAGACCTGGTCGAAGGTGACCGCCCGGTAGGCCGGGTCCTCGACCCGGGGCGACAGCGACAGGGTCACGTTCAACGGACCGATCGAACCGGCGACGAAGCGGCCGCCGAACTCGTCGGCGGCCTGGCGCGCCAGCTGGGCGCCGCGCAGGTTCATCTCCCTGACCAGCGGCTCCAGGTGGTAGTCCGCCTGGCCGATGCTGGTGGCGGTGAACGTGTTGGTGGTGGTGATGTCCGCGCCGGCCGCAAGATACTTACGGTGTACGTCGAGAATGATGTCGGGGCGCGTCAGGTTGAGCAGATCGGGATCGCCGGCCACGTCGTACGGGTGGTCGGCCAGCCGATCATTGCGGTAGTCGGCCGGGGTGAGCCCGGCGCCCTGCAGCATCGTGCCCCAGGCACCGTCGAGCACTGCTATCCGCTGATCCAGCAGCCGCCTGAGGGCCTGCGTTGCGTCACGATCCACCGATGTCGGCAACTGAACCACCTCCGATGTGTCGGAGGCGCCCTTGCCGGAACACTCAGGCCGAGCGTGGCGGACCCGAGTCCGTTGCAGCGCCTCTCGGCCTGGGCCAAGAATACCAGAGCCGATGCGGCATTCCGGGCCATGCGACCCCTAACCGGCGGCGCCCTCGATAGGGGGCGGCGGGCTGTGAACGCCCTCACTCGCCGGGCGGGCCGCCTCGTCGGAGCGGCCGGACAGCTCGAGCAGGTGAGCCCGGGTCGCGAACAGCCGGTGATGGCGCGCCATCCGGCCGTCCGCCGCCAGCGGGGCGATCAGCTCCAGGGCCGGCGCCGGCCCGTGCACCATGGCGAGCGCCACCGCCCGGTTGAGGGTCACCATCGGGTTGGGCGACACCCGCTCCAGCAGGCCGTACAGCGCCAGGACCTGCGGCCAGTCCGTGTCGTCCAGGTGCCTGGCCTCGTCGTGTACGGCGGCGATCGCCGCCTGCAGCTGGTACGGGCCCACCGGCCCGGCGGGCAGCGCCTCGGTGATCAGCGC
The DNA here is from genome assembly GCF_039543385.1 of Rugosimonospora acidiphila. Classification (NCBI taxonomy): domain Bacteria; kingdom Bacillati; phylum Actinomycetota; class Actinomycetes; order Micromonosporales; family Micromonosporaceae; genus Rugosimonospora; species Rugosimonospora acidiphila. The sequence continues at coordinate 37,674 of NZ_BAABJQ010000025.1, read as the reverse complement.
TACCCCCTCGGCGACGCGGTGCCCGTCCCAGGCGCCGCGGTCCTGCTCGGCCAGCGGCACCAGGCTGCCGTCCTGGCGTCCTCGCACGCGTCGAACCGCCCGTACCGGCGCACGGGCGCGCCGAGTACCCGCGGCGCCAGCTCGCGCAGCAGGTCCTCGACGCGCCGATCCTGATCCACGTGCCGATCCTGTTCCAGGTGCCGCCCTACGCGGACTCGTGCAGGATCGGCCACAGCTCGACCGGCTCCGCGTCGGCCCAGGGCATGTCCGCCGCGATCCGCAGGGCACGCTGTTCGCTCTCGCAGTCGACCAGGTAGAAGCTCGCGAGATACTCCTTGGTCTCCAGGTACGGCCCGTCGGTGACGACCGGCATCCCGTCGGCCCGCCGGACGAGCCGGGTGTTGACCGCGTCGGCCAGCCCGTAGGCCCCGAGCAACTCCCCCGTCTCGCGGTACCTGGCGTTGAACGCCTCCTGCTTCGCGATCGCCTCCGGCCACTCCTCGGCCGGCAGCGAGGCCCACTTCTCCTGGTTGCCGTAGGTCAACAGCAGGTACTTCATCTCGGGCTCCTCAGGATCCGCGCGCCCGGTGGCGCGCCCACACCCCTTGGTCGGAGTGGGCGCCCCGCCCTCGACATCCGCGTACCGCGATCCCGGCGCCGGTTACGGCCGACCCGGCGAGGCCGCCTGGTCGGGCTGGGCCGCCTGGTCGGGCTGATCGGGCTGGGCGGCCGGGGCTGGCTGCGCGGCGCCGTCCCGGGCGAGCCGGTACTCCCGCCACCGCCGCTGCATCCTGGGCATCTCCTGGCGCAGGAACTCGAAGAAGTCCAGCGTCTCGGCCAGCCGGTCGCCGGCCAGCGTGTCGGCTCCCACCGCCGCGATCCCCTCCTCGAGGGTGCGCTTCCAGCGGAGGAGCATCTGATCACGGCTGATCACGAGCTCGTACCAGACGTCCTTCTCGACCCGGTAGACGTCGCGGCGTCGGGCCGGGTCGCGCTCCCGGGTGATCAGGTGGACCTGGAGCAGGTAACGCACCGCGCCGGAGATAGCGGCCGGGCTCACCCGGAGCAGGTCGGCGAGTTCGGCGGCGCTCAGCCGGCCGGAGTCGGTGGCGAGCAGGCCACAGAAGACCCGGGACGGCATCCGGGCCATGCCGGCGTCGATGAGGGCCGACGCGAACCGCTCGATGAAGCCCAGGACCGCCTCGGGGTCGCGCTCGACCCCGCCACCACCCGTACCGCCCGGCCCGGCGCCGCCGGGCGCGGCGCGCCACGGATCCGTGCCGCTCGGGGTCCCATTCGGGCCGGCCGCGCCGTCGCGCGCCGGGTCGGGCAGGGCGGTCATGGACACACCATCTCCTTCGGATCTTCCCTCGGCATCTTGACAGACTCTATATGTTTCAGAATCTTCACGGATTTGTGAATCAAGTGTAGCTTCGCGAATATGACTACCGCGATTGACGTATCGGGGCTGGTCAAGTCGTTCGGTCGCACCCGCGCCCTGGACGGCCTTGACCTGTGCGTGCAAACCGGTGAGGTGCATGGCTTCCTGGGGCCCAACGGGGCCGGGAAGTCGACCACCATCCGCGTACTGCTGGGCCTGCTGCGCAAGGATGCCGGCTCGGTTCGGCTGCTCGGCGGCGATCCGTGGCGAGACGCCACCACCCTGCACCGCCGGCTGGCCTACGTGCCCGGCGATGTCATGCTGTGGCCCAATCTCTCCGGCGGGGAGGTCATCGACCTGCTCGGCCGGCTGCGCGGCGGCCTGGACCCCGGCCGCCGGGCGCAGCTGCTGGAGCGCTTCGACCTCGACCCGACGAAGAAGGGCCGCGCCTACTCCAAGGGCAACCGCCAGAAGGTGGCCCTCGTCGCCGCGCTCGCCTCCGACGCGGAGCTGCTGGTCCTCGACGAGCCGACCTCGGGGCTGGACCCGCTGATGGAGGCGGTCTTCCGCGACTGCGTCGCCGAGGAGCGGCGGGCCGGGCGCACCGTGCTGCTGTCCAGCCACATCCTGGCCGAGGTGGAGGCGTTGTGCGACCGGGTCAGCATCGTGCGCAACGGCCGCACGGTGGAGACCGGCACGCTCACCGAGCTGCGCCACCTCACCCGCACGTCGATCTCGGCCGAGCTCGCCGCCGTGCCGGCCGGCCTGGCCGGGCTGCCCGGGGTGCACGACCTGGACGTTCAGGGCGACCGGGTACGCCTCGAGGTGGACAACGCGCACCTGTCCGAGGTGCTGGTGGAGCTCACCCGGTCGGGGGTGCGCGGCCTGGTCAGCCAGCCGCCCACCCTGGAGGAGCTGTTCCTGCGGCACTACGAGCGGGACGGCGCCGCCACGGCGCCCGCCGGCCTGACCCCGACCCAGTCCCCACGCCCCGGCACCCAACCGCCGGACGCCCAGTCGCCGGTGAACCGGTCTTCGGCGGGCCGGCGATGAGCGCGCTGGCCGGCACCGGCACGCTGACCCGGCTGGCGCTGCGCCGCGACCGGCTGATGATCCCGGCCTGGGTGGCGGTGCTCGCCGTCGTCATGGTCGGCTCGGCGTCCAGCGCCGTGTCGCTCTACCCCGACGCCGAATCTCTGCGCAAGCTCGCCGCCGGGCTGGCCGGGGACTCGTCCGTGCTGGCCATCTACGGGCCGGCCACCGCGCTGGACACCATCGGCGGCATCACCATGTGGAAGCCCGGCGGCCTGGTGTTCGTCCTCGTCGGGCTGATGAGCCTGCTCATCGTGGTCCGCCACAGCCGGGCCGAGGAGGAGAGCGGCCGGCTGGAACTGGTCGGCGCGGGGGCGGTCGGGCGGTACGCGCCGCTGACCGCCGCGCTGCTCACCGCGCTCGTGGCCGACCTGGTGCTGGGCGCGCTGATCGCGCTGGGCATGATCGCCATCGGTACCCCGGCCACCGGTTCGATCTCGGCGGGGCTGTGCTTCTCCGCGTGCGGCCTGGTGTTCGCCGGGATCGCCGCGCTGACCGCGCAGCTGAGCGAGGGCGCCCGGGCCGCGAACGGCCTGGCCGGCGCCGCGCTCGGGGCGTCGTACCTGCTCCGGGCGGCCGGCGACTCGGCGGGCGCGAACGGTCCGTCGTGGCTGTCCTGGCTCTCCCCGATCGGCTGGTGCCAGCAGGTCCGCTCGTACGCCGACGAACGCTGGTGGGTGCTCGCCCTGCCGGTGGCCTTCGCACTGCTGGTACTCGGGGTCGGGTACGCGCTGGCCGCCCGGCGGAACCTCGGCGCCGGCATGTTCGCCGCGGGTACCGGCCCGGCCACGGCTTCGGCCCGGCTGCGCACCCCCATCGCGCTGGCCTGGCGGCTGCAGCGGGGCGCACTGCTCGCCTGGACGGTCGTATTCGCCGTGGTGGGCGTGGTGGTCGGGTCGATCGCCAACGGCATCAACGGCCTGCTGAGCGACAATGCCGACATCACGGACGTGCTGTCCCGGCTGGGCGGCAAGGGCGACGCGATCAACGCCTACCTGTCCGTCGTGCTCGGCGTGCTGGGGCTGGTCGCCGCGGTGTACGCGGTGCAGGCCACGCTGCGGCTGCGCGCCGAGGAGACCGGGCTGCGCGCGGAGCCCCTGCTGGCCACCCGGGTGAGCCGGATCGCCTGGGCCACGAGCCACGCCACGTTCGCCGTGGTCGGCAGCGCGTTCCTGCTCGCCGTCGCCGGGCTGCTCGCCGGCCTCACCTACGGCGCCGAGGTCGGCGACGTGGGCGGGCAGCTGCCGCGCCTGCTCGGCGCCACCCTCGTCCAGGTGCCCGCGGTGTGGGTACTGGCCGGGATCTCGCTGGCCATGTTCGGTCTGGTGCCCAGGCTGGCGGCCGGGGCGTGGGCGGCCTTCGGGCTGTGCGTGCTGCTCGGCGAGTTCGGGCCGCTGCTGCGGCTGAGTCACTGGGCGGTGGACGTCTCGCCGTTCACCCACCTCCCGAGGTCACTTGGCGTCGCGCCGGCGGCCGGGCCGCTCATCTGGCTGCTGGTGATCGCCGCGCTGCCCGGCGTCGACGGGCTGGCCGGCCTGCGCCGCCGCGACATCGGCTAGTCCGCCGCCGGCCCGGCCCCGAACGGAAGGCCGGGCCGGCGGCATCGGGCCCAGATCGGGCGCGGCCACGGGCGGTCAGTCGCGGCCGGTCAGTCGCGGCCGGTCAGTCGCGGCCGGTCAGTCGCGGCCGGTCAGTCGCGGCCCTGCCAGGTCGTGACGCACACCTCGTTGCCCTCCGCGTCGGCGAGCACCCAGAAGGCCGGCGCTTCGAGGTCGGACACCAGCACACCGCCCGCGTCGAGGGCGGCCCGGATCCGGTGTCGCGCCTCGTCCTGCGGCACCGAGATGTCGAAGTGGATCCGGTTGCGCTGCGGGCGCGGCGCGTCCATCTGCTGGAACCAGACGGCCGGGCTCTGCCGGCGGGCGTCGATCAGCGCATCCGTCGGCCCGGACGCTCCCGCCTCATCCACATGGCCCAGCACCGCCTTCCAGAAGGGGCGGATCGACGCGATATCCAACGCGTCGATCGCGATCTCGAGGACCTGGATCGAGCGCGGGGCGTCCGTGCCGACGTCGGGGCTGGTGCCCAGCCCGCGGGCGGCGAGCGCGGCGTTGACGGCGGCGGCGAGCCGGACGTCCACCGGCGTCACCCCCGCGAGGGCCAGCGTCTGCAGGTGGAGCAGCGCCCGGTCGGCGCGCACGTCCACCCACAGGTGGCCGTCGGCGTCGTCGCCGCACGCGGCACCCGCGATCGCGGCGACCTCGGCCGCCTGCGTCACCGAACGCACGGGCACGCCGGTGCACGCGATGCCCAGGATGTAGCGCCAGCCCAGCGGGTCGAGCGCGGCGGCGGCCTCGGGCCGACGCAGCACGGTCGTTGTCGCGTCGTCAGTCATGGGGGCATCATCACACCCGCCCCCGACAAGTTTGGGCGCCGCGACCCGCCGCCCAGCCTCGACCCGGCGCCACTCAACCGTTGCCGCGGATCGCGGGCAGCACCAGCTCGGTATCGACGCCGTAGTGGTCGGACAGGTACCCCGGCCGGCCGTCGGCCAGCATCACCGCGTCGCGGAAGACAATGCGGGACCGGGCGGTCAACTCACGATCCGGGGCGGGCCGGACGAGCACATGATCGAACGCCGGTGGCGCGGGCAGCTCCGGGGTGGGCCGGTACGTCGGTTCGGCGCTGCCGGCCAGGGCATCGCGCAGCCGCGCGGCGGCCCGGAACCGCGCCAGTACGGGCGAGTCGCGCGGCAGGTTGAAGTCGCCGGCGACCACCACGGGCAGCGCCGGGTCGATCCCCGACATCAGGGCGCCGAGCCGATCCAGTTCGTCGGCCGCGACCCGGCTGTACCGGTTGCCCGCCGACCAGTCGTGGTCGCGGTTGGCGGACAGGTGGGTGTTCACCACGGCGAGGTCGCCGCCCGGCACCGCCACCCGGGCCAGTTGGGCGCCCTTGCGCATGAGCAGCTCCGGGCGCAGCGGCCGGGATACCGGGTACCGGCCGAACCGGCACCGCACGATCGGCCAGCGCGACAGGATGACCAGTCCGCCGCCCAGCGCCACTGCTCCGGTGCTGGCGTGGTGCGGGTACGACCGGGCAAGGCGCCACAGCAGGCGGGCGTGGTGGCGGTACATCACCTCCTGCAGGCAGACGACGTCGTACCCGGCGCGGTCGAGGATCCCGCCCAGCGCTCGCAGCCGCGCCCGGACGTCGCCCCGAAACAACGCGTTGAGGGTCAGCAACCGGAGGGTCGTCGGGTCTGCCGTCACGCCACCCATTGCATCATCCGACCCGTGGGTCCACCGGGGGCCGGGCCGGCGTTACCGTCTGTCCATGGACGTGGCGCGCGACGGTGAACGGGTGGCGGCCTCGCTGACCGACTGGCTGGCGGCGCTGACCTTCGCCGAGCGCGGCCCGGACGAGGTGACCGCGCTGGTGGTGAACTCCATCGTGGAGTGGGCCACCGGCCAGGGCTGGCGGGTGTACCGGAGGGCGCCGAGCGTCCTGCCGCTCCCGCCGCCGTACCAGCACCGGCACTCGTACCTGGACGTGGCGTGCGCCCGACCGGGCGGGGCGCCTATCGCGATCGAGGTGGACCACACCGACCGCCGGCGCACGGTCGACAAGCTGCTCGCCGAGGCCGCCGAGGGGCGGATAGCCATCTGGGTGCGGTGGGGCAGCCGCGGGTTCGCGCCGCCGCCGCCCCCGGTGCTGATGGTGACCTGCCCGGTGACCTCCGTACCCGGCCGGGCCTACTCCCGGCTGCCCGCCACCTCGCGCCCGGCGCCGGATCACACCGCCGTCGACCTGGGGTTCGCCGAGCAGCCGGACCTGTTCGCCTGACCCGGATCGGGTCGCGACCCGTGCCCCGAATCGGGTGCCAGGACGGGCGCTCGCCCGCCTGGCACCCGAGGCTGGCGGATCACGCCAGGCCGCCGGATCACGCCAGGCCGCCGGATCACGCCAGGTTCGCGGATCAGGCCCGGTTGGCGGCGGGGATCCGGACCGGGGCGAACGCCGCCTGGATCCAGTTCGGGTAGGCGACCGGCGGCCGGCTGGCCTCGTCGAGTTCGGCGAGGTCCTGCGCGGTGAGGGTCAGGTCGCTGGCGGCGATGTTGTCCGCGAGCTGGTCCAGCTTGCGGGCGCCGACGATGACGCTGCTGATGGCGCGCTGGGCGAGCAGCCAGGCGATCGCGACCCGGGCGGGACTCGCCTCGTGCCGCGCGGCGACCGTCCGCAGCACGTCGACCACCTGGTACCCCTTCTCCTCGTCGAACTGCACGAAGTCGACGCCGCTGCGGGCCCGGCGGGAGTCCTGCTCGGTGGTGACTCCGCCGCGGTCGAACTTGCCCGAGAGGAACCCGCCGGCCAGCGGGCTCCACACCGTCAGGCTCAGCCCCGCGTCGTCGGCCATGGGGATGAGGTCACGTTCGGCGTCGCGCGACACCAGCGAGTAGTGCACCTGGTTGGTGACGAACTTCGCCTGGTTGTGCAGCGCGGAGATGCCCAGCGCCTTGCTGATCTGCCAGGCGGAGAGGTTGGAAGCGCCGATGTAGCGGACCTTGCCCTGCCGTACCGCGTCGTCGAGCGCGCCGAGGGTCTCCTCGATCGGCGTCACGTGGTCGTAGTTGTGGATCTGGTAGAGGTCGATGTAATCGGTCCGCAGCCGGCGCAGGCTGTCCTCCAGCGCCCGCATGATGTGCAGCCGGGAAAGTCCCTGGTCGTTGGGCCCTGGCCCGACCGGAGCCATCAGCTTGGTGCCGAGCACCACGTCTCGCCGGCGCTGCCCGATCGCCCGGCCGAGCAACTCCTCGGACTCGCCGTCTGAGTAGACGTCGGCGGTGTCGATGAAGTTGATCCCGCCGTCGAGTGCCGTGCCGACGACGCGGTCCACCTGCTCCTGATCGAGCGCGCCCAGCGTGCTGTACACCGGGTGAGCCTTGCCACCGAACGTCATGGTGCCCAAGGAGATCTCGGAGACCCACACCCCCGTGCGACCCAGCTGTCGGTATTTCACTTATTGCTCCCCTTTTGCCCGCATCTATCCGGATCCCCCCAGTGCACCCGCGCACCCGGCGCCAAGCGGTCACTGTGTCCGGATCATCTGTCCGGAATTAATGCTACACAGTGTCCGGGCAGTGTGTAGTGTGGCGTTCATCGGCACGGGCCCCGGTCGACCGCAATCCCGGGGCAGGGCCGCGACACTAGGATCCGGAGATGCCTTCGATCACCCGACGACGCGCCCCGAACCCCGGCCGACGCAACTCAGCCGAGGCCGAGATACTGGCCGCGACGCAGCGCCTCCTGATCGACGGCGCGAACTTCACCGAACTCGGCATCCAACAGATCTCCGCCGAGGCCGGGGTCGCCCGCTCGACCTTCTACGCCCACTTCCGCGACAAGACCGAACTCCTCCTGCGCCTCGCCGCCACCATGCGGGAGACGTCCTTCGCCATCGCCTCGGCCTGGGAGCCGACGGCCGGCCTCGACAGCCTCACGGAGGCATTCCTGGGGGTGGTGGGGGTCTACCGGGAGCACGCCGCCGTGCTGCGAGCGGTCGCCGAGGTCGCGACGTACGACGCGATCGTGCGTGATTTCTGGAGCGAGGGGCTCACCCGGTTCACGGACCGGACGATCGAGGTGCTCCGCGAGGATCAGAAGGCGGGCCGCACCCCCGCCGACGTCGACCTGGTCGGCGCCACCCGGGTGATAGTGATCGGCGGCGAGCGGGCGATCTTCGACCAGGCCACCGCGGGAGACCCGAGCGGCGACGCCGCGTTCGCCCGCGAGCTGGCCCTGATCTGGTGGTACGGCGCCTACCGCCGCCCGGCCGACCCCCGCTGACGCACGGCTCAGATTCCGAGCAGGTCGACGAGGTCGTCGGCGTGCTCCTCCTCCTCTTCGAGGATGTCCTCCATCAGCCGCCGGGTCGTCGGGTCCGCGGTGCCGATCCACCGCACGATCTCCTGGTACGAGGCGATGACGATCCGTTCGGCCACGAGGTTCTCCCGCAGCATGGTGTTGAGGTCGGTCGGCTCCGGCGCCGAATACTCCGTGTGCGCCCGCTTGGCGAGCGTGGCGGGGTCGAAGTCGGGGATGCCACCCAGCTGGTTGATCCGCTCGGCGGCGCGCAGCCCGTGCTTCAGCTCCTCCGCCGCGTGCTCCTGGAACTCCGCCGACACCTGCGCGCGGTCGATGCCGGCGGCGACAATGGCGTTCTGGCTGTACCGCAGGTAGCAGACGATCTCGGTCGCCACCACATCGTTGAGCACGCCGATGACCGGGTTGGGATCGCCGCCATAGGTCGGGGTGACGGGGCCGTCCTCCATCTTGCGACGGGCGTCCTCCCGGATCTTCGTCACGTCCAGCTCGAACTGGTTCGGCACTTCTCGCTCACTTCCCTTCCGAGGCAACTCGACCATATAGCCGCCAATGAGGGAATTAGTGAGATTTGCGCTGATATACCCCGTCGGTCGTCGGGGCCGCGGTCCGGGCGCCGGTCAGGCGGTCAGGCGGTCAGCGGCGTGAGGGTGGTCAGCACGCCAGTCAGGTCGAGGACCCTGCGCACCAGGCCGCGCGGGTTGATGACCTGGTACCGCTGGCCGCGGCTGCGGGCGGAGCGGTATCCGGCGACCATGACCGCGATGCCGCTGGAGTCGAGGAACTCGAGGTTTTCCAGGTCGACAACGAGCCGGCGGGTCTCGGGTGCCTCCAGGGCCACGCGCTGGGCGTCTTCGAGACGGTCCACATCGGACAGATCCGCGTTGCCGGTCAGGCGCAGGCGCACCAGCCCGTGGTCGAGGTCTTGCCGACTGATTTCCAAGCGGGGCATGCCGATCCCTCTGCCGGGGCCAGAACCCGCTCGACGCTACTCGCGCGGGCGAGGTGGCGCAAAGCCCGCCGGTGGGATCATTCCCGGAATCTGGGGATGATCTCGTCGCGGTACAGCCGGATCATCTCCTCGTAGTGCGGGCCGACCGCGCCGACGTGCAACGTGTCGTAGCCGGCCTTCCGGTACGACTCGACCATCGCCAGGTGCGGTTCGAGATCGGGCCCGTACGCCATCATCAGCATGTCCGGGGTGACCAGCTGACTGGCCTGTTCGAAGTGCTCCGGGGTGGGCAGCACCTGAGCCAGCTCGCCCGGCAGGCTGTCGCTGGCCCACAGCCGGTGCGCGAGCTGCCTCGCCTCGTCCCTGGTGGGAGCCCAGCACGCCTTGGTACCGGCCACCGCCGGCTTGCTCCCGCCGCCGTCCTTGCGGAACCGGGCCACGCCGTGCGGGTCGGGCTTGGTACTCACGTAACCGTCGCCGACGCGGGCGGCCAGTTCGGTGGCGGTGCGGCCGAGACCGGATACGTACACCGGGATCGGCTGCTGCGGGATGGTGTACAGCCGCGCGTGCTCGACGGTGTAGTGCGCGCCGTGATGGGTGACGACCCGCCCGCTCCACAGCTCGCGCATGATCTCGATGGCCTCCTCCAGCATCGCCAAACGGCGGCGTGCCTCCGGCCACTTCTCGCCGATGATGTGCTCGTTGAGCGCCTCCCCGGTGCCCACGCCGAAGATGAACCGGCCGCCGGTCAGTACCGCAGTGGTCGCCGCGGCCTGGGCCAGGATGGCCGGGTGCATCCGGATGATGGGGCAGGTCACGCCGGTCATGATCGGTATCGTGAGGGTCCGGCTGAGGGCTCCGATCATCGACCAGACGAACGGCGACTGGCCCTGCGCCCCGGTCCAGGGGTGGTAGTGGTCGGCGATCCACAGCGAGGCGAACCCCGCCTCCTCGGCGAGTTCGGCCTGCCGGATCAGGTCCGCCGGCGCGTACTCCTCACTGTTCAGCGAGTAGCCGATGCGCATGGTCTGCTCCCCTCCCTCACCCGGCGGTCCGCCGCGCGGCCCGCCCGCCAGCACCTGTGCAACTCCTCGAAGTACGGCAGGACCCCGAACACCGCCACCCCGCCGAGTACGCCCACCAGATAGCGGGCCGGCAGCGGCGGGTGCTTGCGGCGCAGCCGCCACCCGGCGGCACCCCCGCGCAGGCGCAGCAGGGCGCCCACCTGCCGTGGGTGCAGGCAGCCGACCGCACCGATGGCGATGAACGGCAGGGACTCCAGGAAGCTGTGGATGTTCTGTTCGGCCGGGGTCACCTCACGGGTACTGTGCGCGGCCAGCCGCACATCCCACATGGCGGTCGTCTCGTGCAGGAGCGCCGCGCCGCCCATCAGCGCCAGCATCAACGGATTGATCTCGAGCAGCAGCGCCAGCAGCAGGGGCCCGCCGATCTCCGAGATCATCGCCAGGTGGAGCAGCGACTCACGGGTTCCCGAGGTGCGTTCGATGCCGGAGCGGCGGTGCATCCACCAGTCCAGCAGCCCGGGAACGAACCAGGCCGGCAGCAGCACGTGGAGCAGGTATCGCGCGGTGGCCGTCTCGACGTCCAGCGTTCCCGGCCGCGGGCTGCGCACGTCGCTTCCGGCCCGACCGTCGTCCATGATCTCGACCATCCGATCCGCTTCGGCTCCCCGCGACTGGCCCTACCCCGCGCGGGGAACTCGCATGCCTGACCGGCGGCCACCCTCCCGATCGGGCGGAAAGGCCCCGCGCTTTCCGTGGGCACCGTGATTGTTTGTGCCAGGGACGCCGGGGCACCTACCTGCGGTGTTGAGCCGCTGGTGGGCGATTTTCTGGTGGGCGTACCTCGTCTGGACCGTGTTGAGCTGGACGCTCAGCGCCGAGCAGGTGATCGTCGGCCTGGCGCTGTCCGCGCTGACCGCGTCCGTGTGCGCGCGGCTGGGTCCGGCCGCCGGGCCGTGGACGCTGCTGCGGCCGAGGCGGATCGCCGCGCTGGTCCGGCTGGCCGGGATCGTCGTGGCCCGGGTGGTGGTCGCCAACGCCCGGCTGTCCCGGCGCATCTGGTCGCCGCACATCCCGCTGCGCAGTGGGATGCTCATCGTACCGACCGGCGTGTCGGGCGACGCCGCGCTGGCCACGGTGGGCGTGCTGACCTCGGTGATCGTGGACTCGCAGTTGGTGGACCTCGACCGTGACCGGCGGCAGCTCCAGTACCACGCGGTGTGGATCGACCTGGCCGAGGCCCGCCACAACCACGACCGGATCAATGGACCGGTGGAGCGGCAGCTGCTGCGAGCGGGCCTGTGATGATCGCGGCCATCGGCGTCGCCTGCCTCGTGGAGATCCTCATCGCGGGGCTGCTGCTCGTCCGGGTCGGGCTGGGGCCCACGGTGTGCGACCGGATCGTCGCGCTCAACACCCTGTCCACTCAGGTCACGCTGGCAGTGCTGCTGTTCGCGGCGTTCGCCGATCGGTCGATCTACCTCGACGTGGCGATCTGGCTGGCCTCATTCAGCTACCTCGCCACCATCGTGTGGTCGCGCTACCTCGAACGGGGGTTGCTGTGAGGCAGATAGCCGTGATCGCGCTGCTCGCGCTGGGGCTCGCGGTGTCGCTGTCCGGGGCGGTGGGCATCCTGCGCATGCCCGACGTGTATCTGCGCATCCAGTGCTCCAGCAAGACGGTCACGCTGGGCGCGATGCCGGTGCTGCTGGCGCTGGTGGTCGCGAAGGGACCGGTGACCAGCTACGGCGGCCGGGCGCTCATCGTTGCCGCGCTGCTGCTGGTGATGAACCCGGTGGCGACGCACGCGCTGGCGCGGGCCGCGTACTCGGTGGGCATCCCGATGTGGCCCGGCGCGGTAGTGGATCAGGCCGCCGCGACGGCGTCGGGTGCCGAACCGCCGCCGGGTGACGCCGGGTCCGGCAGGGCGGCGGCCACGGGCGGCGCCGGAGCTGACGGCACCACCGAGGATCGGGGCCGGTAGGTGTTCTGGGCCATCGACTACACGTGCCTGGTCCTGGTGGTGGCCGCCGCGGTGCTGGTGGTGCGACTGCGCAATCTCAACGGCGCGGTGATGGCGCTGTCGGCGATGGGTACCGTGCTGGCGCTGCTGTTCATCGTGCTGGGCGCGCCCGACGACGCGCACGCGCAGATAGTGGTCGGGTCGATCGCGCTGCCCACGCTCTACCTGGTCGCGATCGGCAAGATCCGCACCGAGGTGGTCGACGAGCCCGAACTCGGCGAGCAGGACGACACCGACGCGAACGACACCGGCCCGGGCGCCGGCGGCGGACGGCGGCAACCGACCGGCGGCGGCAACCGATGACCCCGGCCCACCCGACGAGCCCGGCCCACCCGACGACCCCGGCCCAGCCGACGAGCCCGGCCCACCCGAGGAGCCCGGGCCAACCGGTGGGTGGGATCGGCCACGAGCGGGGCCGGGCCGCGGTCGGGGCGCGGCCATGAGCCAGCCCGAGCCGTTCGAGCGGGAGCCGCGGCACCGCCTGGTCCGCGGCCTCGTGCTGTCCGGCGGCGTCGCCGCGGCGCTGATCGCCGCCGTGCTGAGCCTGCCCCGGGGGAACAATCCGCTCCCCGGCATCGCCAGGCGCGCGATGACCGTGGCGCTGCCCGACTGGCACACCACCGAACCGGTGAGCGAGGTCGTCTACGGTACCCGGGGCTTCGACACCTTCGGGGAGACGTTCCTGCTGCTCGCCGCGGTCGTCGGGGTGGGGCTGATCACCAGGGCGCGGGAGCCGCGCCGCGGCTTCATCGGCGAACAGCTCGCCGGCCGGCGCGAGCAGCGGCGCACCGACCCGGCCCAGGTCCAGGGCAGCACCGACCAACGGCAGGCGGAGCAGGCGGAGGCCGGCGAGTCGGGGCGGGGCCGACGGCCGGCGTCTCCGGACAATGAGCCGCTGGGCGCGCCGGGCCTGGAGAACGCCGAAGCGATGACGGTGGTGGTGCGCGCCGCGGTACGCACCGTCGCGCCGCTGCTGACCATGGCCGGCCTGTACCTGGTGGCCTGGGGGTACACCCCGGGCGGCGGGTTCCCGGGCGGGGCCGTGGCGCTCGGGGTCGTCATGCTCACCTACGTCTCGCTCGGGTACCGCCGGGTGGAGCCGTGGCTGCGCCCGGGGGTGATCGAGCCGATCGAACTCGGCGGGGCCCTGGCCATAGTGCTGATCGGGGCGCTCGGGCTGGCGCTGTCCGGCTCGTTCTCGGCCAACTTCCTGCCCCTGGCGCCGGCGGCGACGATCCGCAGCGGCGGGGTGATGCAGGCGTTCTCGGTCGTCGAACTGGTCGAGGTCGCCACCGGGCTGGTGCTGGCCGTGTTCGGGCTGCTGGGCATGGGGCACGACTGGGAGCCCAGGGACTCCGGCACGGCGCGGACCGGCCGCCGGGCCGGTGGGCGATCGGCCGGCCGCGGCGAGCACGGGGAGCGGCCGTGATCGTCGTCAACTACATCGCCGCCATGATCCTGTTCGCGCTCGGCCTGTACACGGTGCTGACCAGGCGCAACATCCTCAAGATTGTGATGGGGATGTCGCTGATGGAGGCGTCCGGCTACCTGTTCCTGCTCTCCCTGGCGTACCGGAACGGCTCCACCGCTCCGGTACTGGTGACCCCGCCGCACGGGCAGAGCCCGGCGCGGTTGGCCGACGGGAACGTCGCCGACCCGGTACTGCAGAACTTCTGCCTCACCGCGATCGTCATCGGGGTGGCGGTGACCGGGGTGTTCCTCGCCGTCGTGGTGCGCATCGCCCAGCACTACCGGACGCTGGACGCGGACCGCATCCGCGACATGCGCGGATGACCGCTGCGTCGTTGGCCTCGCTGGTGCCGCTGCCGGTGGCCATTCCGCTGGCCGGCGCGGCCGTGGCCCCGCTGGCCGCGCGGCTGTACCGGCCCGCGCTGACCGTGGTGTCCGTGCTCGCCCTGCTCGCCTCCGCCGCGGTGCTGGTCGTGATCGCGCCGACCGTGTACGGGGGGCACGTGCTCGTCGAATACCTCGGCAAGTGGGGGCCGGTCAACGGTCAGGTGCTGGGCGTGACCTTCGGCGTGGACGCCTGGGGGCTGACCTTCGCCCTGGTGGCGGCGTCGATCGGCGCCGTACTGCTGATCTTCATGGTCTCCGACCAGGCCACGCTGGGCCGGCGCGAGGCGGGCGCGTCGGCCTGCCTGTTCCTGCTGCTCGACGCCGCCCTCATCGGCGGCGCGCTGACCGCCGACCTGTTCAACCTGTTCGTGTGGTTCGAGGTCGCCGCGCTGGCCAGCTACGCCCTGACCGCGTTCTTCCTGGAGCGGCCGCCCGCGCTGGAGGCGGCCTTCAAGGTGCTCGTGCTGACCAACGTGGCCAGCTTCCTGATCTTCATCGCGACGGCGCTGCTCTACACCAGGCACGGTGCGCTCAACCTGGGGCAGCTGCACGACGCGCTGGTCGGTCACACCGACAGCGCCGACCTGATCGCCCTGGGGCTGCTGATCGCCGGGTTCGCCACCAAGGCCGGCCTGGTGCCCTTCCACGGCTGGCTACCGGACGCGCACACCGTCGCGCCGGGGCCGATCTCGGCACTGTTCTCCGGCCTGATGGTCAACTTCGGCATCGCCACGATCGGCCGGATCGTGTTCAGCCTGTACCCGGGCACCGGCGCCCAGGTACTCGGCCTGTTGATGGTGCTCGGGCTGGTCTCCGCCGTCGGCGGCGCCATCTTCGCTCTGCTGCAGGACGACCTGAAGCGCCTGCTCGCCTACGACACCATCTCCCAGATGGGAGTGCTCGCCATCGGCCTGGCCACCGCCAGCCCGACCGGGCTCGCCGGCACGGCGTACCACCTGGTCAACCACGCGCTGTTCAAATCGCTGCTGTTCCTGTGCGCGGGCGCGATCGTGCACGCCACCGGCGCCACCAACCTGTCCAACATGCACGGCCTGGCCCGGCGCATGCCGTGGCTGGTGGGCGCCTTCACCGTGGGCGCCGCGGCGATCGCCGGCATCCCGCCGCTGAACGGGTACGTGTCGCTGGGCCTCATCCACCAGGCCCTCGAGCGTGGCCACCAGACCGTGCCGTACGTCCTGACGCTGCTGGCCCAGGCGATCACCGTAGCGGCGCTCGGCAAGGCGGTGCTGGCCTTCTTCCGCCGCCAGCGCAACCCCTACGCCCGCGACGAACGGCTGCGCCCGGGCATGCGGGCGGCGCTGCTGCTGATCGCCGGCGCCTGCCTCACGCTGGGCGTGGCACCCGAGTGGGTGCTGAACAACCTGATCGAACCGGCGTCGGCGGCGCTGTCCGACGCGCCGGCCTACACCCACGCGGTGCTCTCGGGCGGCGGTCAGGTGGACCCGCACCGGATCTCCTACCACTATCTCAACCCACTGGAACTGGCGCTCCTGCCGGCCACGGTGGTGCTGGCCGCACCGCTGATCTGGCTGGCGCGGCGGTACCGCGACAGCCAGGCGATCAGGCGGGTCCGTTCGGTACAGACCGGTTCGGTCAACGACTACGCCAGCTACCTGGTCGTGGGCCTGCTGGTCACCGTCGCGTCGACCGCGCTGGTGCCGCTCGTGCGCTGACGGCTGACGGTGGCCGGGGCGGCCTCGTCCCGGCGTGGCGCGGCCACCCGGCCCGGCTGGCGCAGCGTGGCGACCGTGACGAGCAGCGCGGCCACGAGCAGGGCGGCACCGACGGCGAAGGCCAGGTGGTACCCGCCGGTCAGCGCCGCCGACTGGCCGGCGCCCTGGGCGAGCAGGTCCCCGGTGCGCCGGGCGGCGAGCGTGGACAGCACCGCGACGCCCGCCGCCATGCCCACCTGCTGGGTGGTGTTGAACAGCCCCGAGGCGAGTCCGGCGTCGGCGTCGCCCGCCCCGGACATGCCCAGGGCGGTCAAGGCCGGCAGGGCCAGGCCGAAGCCCCCGGCCAGCAGCATCACCGGCAGCAGGTCGGTGACGTAGTGCGCGTGCACGGGCACGCGGGTCAGCAGCCCGAGCACCCCGATCAGCAGCACGAGCCCGGCCAACAGGACGTTGCGCTGGCCGTAGCGGCCGGCCAGCCGGGCGGAGACGCCCAGCGACACGGCGCCGATCGCCACCGCCGCGGGAAGCATGGCCAGCCCGGTCCTGGCGGCGCCGTACCCGAGCACCTTCTGCAGGTAGAGCGCGACGAGGATCTGGAACGAGAACAGCGCGGCGATCATGAGAATCTGCGCCGCGTTGGCGCCGGAGACGTTGCGGGACCGGAACAGCCGCAGCGGCATGAGCGGGGTCGTGGCGGTGGCCTGCCGTACGACGAACCCGACCAGCAACGCGGCGGCGAGCCCCGCGGAGCCGAGCGTGGCGGCGGAGGTCCAGCCGCGCTGGTCGACCTCGACCACGGCGTAGATGCCCAGCACCAGCCCGGCGGTGACGAGCACGGCGCCGGCGACGTCGGCACCGGCCGCCAGTCCGAGCCCGCGATCGGCGGGCAGCACGACCGCGGCGATGGCGAGCACGGCGAGCCCGATCGGCAGGTTGATGAAGAAGATCCAGTGCCAGTTGAGCGACTCGGTGAGCACGCCGCCGACGACCTGACCGATCGACGCGCCGGCCGCGCCGGTGAAGCTGAACACGGCGAACGCGCCGGCCCGCTGCCCGGGCTCCGGGAACAGGGTCACGAGGATGCCCAGGCTGACCGCCGCGGCCATCGCGCTGCCGATGCCCTGCGCGAACCGGGCGGCGATCAGCACGGCCGGGGACCCGGCGACGCCGGCCAGCAGCGAGGCGGCGGTGAACACCGCCGTACCGGCCAGCAGCATCCGCTTGCGACCGATCAGGTCGCCGAGCCGGCCGGAGAGCAGCAGCAGGCTGCCGGACGCGATCAGGTAGGCGTTGACGACCCAGCTGAGGCCGGCGGCGGAGAACCCGAGGTCGCCCTGGATGACCGGCAGCGCCACGCTGACCACGCTGCCATCGAGGATGATCATTAGTGTTCCCGCGGAGATGACCCCGAGGGCCAGCCAGCGGGAGCGGGCGGCAGTAGCGGACATGGTGTCCTCCCATCGACTTCAGCGACAGGAGCGACGTTAGCAGATGGTTTTGTTGCAGACTATCTGCCTGAGACTTACCTCTCGTGCTGGCGCGCGCGCCGGACCGGGCCGGGAGCCTCGACGGGCTTGGCCAGGTGCCCGGTGACCAGCTGATTCATGACCCTCAGGAAGACCTCGCGGTTACTCGTGGCAAGCGTGCCCAGCGCCTCCTCGTGCACGCGGTCGACGATCTCCTGGCTCTGCCTGGCCACCCGGGCGCCCTCCTCGGTGACCGCGATGATCCGGGCCCGCCGGTCGGTACTCGACGGGCGGCGCTCGGCGAGACCCGCCTTCTCCAGGGCGTCCACGGTCACCACCATCGTGGTCTTGTCCATGTCGCCGATCTCGGCGAGTTGGATCTGGGTGCGCTCCGCCTCCAGCGCGTGGACCAGCACGCAGTGCATGCGCGAGGTGAGCCCGATCTCGGCCAGCGCCGCCGCCATCCTGGTGCGCAGGACGTGGCTGGCATGGTCCAGCAGGTACGACAGGTCGGGGCTGGTGCGGCTCGGTGCCATGGCGGTCATGCCGACCAGCTTAGCAATTCGATCCGTCACAGATCATCCGACAGGGAACCTATCGGACACCGCGGTGAAACCGGGCGGCGAGCGGACCCACCCGGGCGTGCCAGAGCGCGGTCGGGATCGCGCCCGCCACGATGACCGCCGAGACGATGGTGATGCCGGCGAACCGGGACAGCACGTCGCTGAGCACGCCCACGCCGATGGCGGACACGCTCACCCCCAGGTACACCATGGTGATGAACGCGGCGGTGACCTCGCCCCGGCGCTGCCCCGGCGCGAGCCGGTTGATCTGGGTCTGCGCGCCCACGAAGCTCATCCCCAGGCCGAGGCCGGCGAGCACGGCGGCGACCACGAGCGCGGGGGGCGACGCCAGCGGGTTGGCGGCGACCAGCACGACGAGCCCGGCCACCATGGTCAACAGGCCGGCCAGCTGCCCGGTGTCCGGATGCACCCGCATCCGCAGCGAGAACCACTGCGCGGCGCAGGTGGCGGCGAGCGCCACCGCGCTGATCCCGCCGAGGACGGCGAGGTTCTTGGTCTTCAGCAAGGTACCGGCGTAGGCCGGTACCACCGACAGGAACAGGGCACCCACCGCCCACACCAGCGCGGCGGTCAGGCCGGCCCGGAAGAACTCGGCCCGATGCTCGGCCGGTACCGAGGGGATCTGCGGTCGCCACTTCCCGGTCGGCGGGTGCGGCTCCGGTATCCGCAGCACGAGCAGTCCGGCCGCCACCGCGGCCAGGACGCCAACCAGGAAGGACAGCGTCCGCGGCAGCGGCGCCCACTGGTCCAGCACGCCGCCCAGCAGCGGACCGAGCGCCCCTCCGCTGGCCTGCCCCAGGACGGCGCCCAGGGCGGCACGGCGCCTGTCCCCGCGCGGTTCCAGCTCGACCAGGGCCGCGGTGGCGGTACCGGTGATGACCCCGACCGCCAGCCCCTGCACCCCGCGCGCGGCGAACAGCCACCCGGTGCCCTGCGCCGCCGCGAACAGCCCGTCGCCGACCGCGGCGGCGCCCAGGCCCATGGCGATCACCCGGCGCCGCCCGACCCGGTCCGACAGCTGCCCGAAGGCCAACAGCGACGGGATCAACACCAGGGCGTAGGTGGCGTAGATCAGCGTGAGTACCGAGTTGCTGAAGCCGAACCTCTGCTTGTACACCTGGTACAGCGGGGTCGGGAGATTGGCGCTCATCAGGGTGACGAAGAGCGCGGCCGAACCGGCCCAGAACGCCGCCCGGGGCGGCAGGCGCGCGCTCCTGGGCGGGTTCACTCGCCAGTCTTACCGCCGCGCCGGCCGCCCAAACCTCGCCGCGCCGCCGCCTCGGCCGGTGCGCGGCTCCTCGGCTGGTCCGCGGCTCCTCGGCTGGTCCGCGGCTCCTCGGCTGGTCCGCGGCTCCTCGGCTGGTCCGCGGCTCCTCAGCTGGTGCGCAGCTCCTCCGGTGCCGTGCTGGCCCGCAGGAACACCATGCCCAGGCCGGCGGTGAGCACCGTGGCGCCCAGCGCCCAGCCGCCGATCACGCCGAGCTGGCCCCAGGGCACCGGGACCTGCTCGGTGATGTGCGGCGGCTCGATGACCTTGGCGCCCAGCTGCCTGGCCTGCCCCAGCGGCAGGTTGCACGCCTGCGGCGCGTCCGGCGGCGCCGTGCAGGAGTAGGTCCCGCTCTCGTCGCCCACGGTCGACCCCTCGACTCCCCGTCCCAGCGCGACTCCGGTGGCCATCGCCAGGATGAGCGCGGGCACCGCCACGCCGACGGTCTGCCACAGGACGGCCCGGCCCAGCACACCGCGCGGCACGCCGCTAGCGGTCAGGCTGGCCAGCGCCCGGCGCCGCTCCACCACCGAGTTGGCCACCGCCACCGCGAGCCCGGCCGCCGCGATCAGGCCGGCGAGCAGCACCCCGTACCCGGCCAGCTGGGCGGCGCGCAGATAGAAGTTGTTGGGCGAGTCCACCACGGTCGGCTCGCCGAACGCCACGGCGGCCAGGTGGTCGTTGATCGCGTTGACCCGCTGGTCGGTGCGGGACCAGGACGCGTACCAGGCCGCCGCGCCGGCGATCAGCACGGCGCCGAGCAGTGCCGCCAGCGCCCGGCTGCCGTGCCAGGGGTCGGCCTGCAGCCGCCGGGCGGCGATCAGCGCGGCCGGCCGGCGCGCGTACCGGGCCAGCAGCCGACCGACGGTGTACGAGATCCAGCCCGCACCGCTGACCACGCCGACGGCGGCGGCCAGGCCGCCGAGAAACACCACCAGCGGCAGGGCGTAGCCGGCCAGCGCGGTGTCGTGCCGCTGCACCGCGGGGATCAGCGCGTACCCGACGACGCCCAACACGATCAGCACGCCCGGCAGCGGCCGGGGCGGGCGGGTACGGGTGCGGCGCGCCACGCCGAACGGGGTGACCGCGACCCGGCGCAGCAGCAGCGCGGTAACCAGCGTGGCGATCAGCGGCAGCCCGAACACGATGGCGGCGATCGCGCCCGGGGCCGGCAGGACGTCGGTGGGCAGCGGCCGGAGGCCGTGCGCGTTGGGCTCGTCGAACACGTGCCGACCGGCGAGGTAGCAGAGCAGTCCGGCGACCGCACCCAAGAGGGTGGCGGCGCCGGACTCGACCGACGCCATCGCCAGCCCCTGCCCCGGGGTGGCGCCGGCCAGCCGGATGGCGGCCAGCCGCCGGTCCCGGGCCGGCGCGCCGAGCCGCGCGCACTGCCCGACGAACAGCAGCACGGGAACGGTCAGCAGGATCAGCGCGAACGCCAGCCCCGGACGCAGCCCCGACTCGCGCAGCAGGCCGTTGGTGTACGGCGCGTCCATCATGCGCCCGGGCTCCGTCGGATCGGGAACGGACCGGATGGCCAGCACCGTGGCGGCGCAGAGCAGCGCGAGGGCGCCGAGCGCCGAACCGAACCCGGTCAGCGCGATGCGCGTGGTGTCGGCGCGGGTACCCGTGACCGCCAGCCGCAGCAGGGTGCCCGGCCTCATCCGGCCACTCCCGACAGGCCCAGCCCGGACAGCCCCAGCCCCGACGGGTCGAGCGCGCCGTCGCGCAGCATGATCTCCCGGTCGGCGTACCCGGCCACCCGCGCGTCGTGGGTCACCAGCACGACCGTGGTCCGCTGCTCGCGGGCCAACCGGACCAACTGGTCGAGCACCTGCTCCCCGGCCAGCGAGTCCAGCGCCCCGGTCGGCTCGTCGGCGAACAGGATCCGCGGCTCGGTGACCAGCGCCCGGGCCAGCGCGGTGCGCTGCTGCTCGCCGCCGGACATCTCGCCCGGCCGGGAGTCCGCGAGGTGCGCGATGCCCAACCGCTCCAGCCAGGCGATCGCGGCCGTGCGCGCCTCCCGCCGGCGGGCCCCGGCCAGCAGCAGCGGCAGGGCGATGTTCTCCGCCGCCGGCATCTCGGCGACCAACTGCCCGAACTGGAACAGCACCCCGAACTCGCCGCGGCGCAGCCGGGCCCGGGCCGCCTCCGACCAGCCGTCGATGCGCCGGTCGCGGTACCCGATCTCACCGGCGTCGGGCCGCAGGATGCCGGCCAGGCACAGCAGCAGCGTGGACTTGCCGCAACCGCTGGGCCCGGTCACGGCGACGATCTCCCCCTCGCCGACCTGGACCGTGACCCCGCGTAGGGCCGGCGTCTTGCCGTAGGACTTGACGATCCCCCGGCCGTAGAGCAGCTGGGTCATCCGGTGACCTCCAGGTGCAGTTGGGCGACCCGGTCCAGGGTGGTCTGCAGCCACCTCAGGTCGGCGTCGAGGTGGGCGATGGCGTAGTCGGCGGCGATCAGGTCGGCGAACCCGATGCCGTCGGCGGTCTTCAACTGGGTGTACTCGCGCAGTCGGCTGGCGTGCGCCTGCCGCTGGGCGATCAGGTACGCGCGGCCCCGCTGCTCCCCCGCGACGAGCAGCGCGACCGTCACCTTGGTGAGCAGCGCGCTGGTGACGTGCGGTGCCGGTGGCTCGACCTCACCCAGCCAGGCGTCCAGGGCGACCCGGCCCTGCTCCGTGATGTCGAACGCGGTGCGCTCCGGCCCGCCGGCCCGGTCGTGGCCGCTGGGCGTGACCATGCCGTCGCGCTCCAGGCGGCCGAGGCTCGCGTACACCTGCCCGAACGCGGCCGGCTTGGCCCGCGGCATGCGCTGGTCGTGGGCGCGCTTGAGCTCGTACCCGTGCAGCGGACCGGCGCAGAGCAGACCCAAGATCACGTAGCTCAGGGACATGACCCACACTATTCATCGAATGAATAGTGGCTGTCAAACCCGGAGCGTGGGAGCCTGAACGGATCACGCCCGAGGGAGGTCGGCATGGGTACGCGCGCCCGGAGAAGGGTCCTGACGGTACTGGCGATCGTGGCGGCGGCGGCCGGCCTCGTCGCGGTGAGCCGTGCCACGGCGGGTACCGGGGCGGCACGGGACCGGGGCTATGCGCGGGGGTACGCGGCCGGCGTGACGGCCGGACACGCCGCCGGGCTCCGGGAGGGACGGGCCATCCAGCTGACCCAGGCGCTACCGACCGACCGGCAACAGGCCGCCCGCGCCGCCTTCGACGACGGGTACGCGGCCGGCGCCAACGACGTGTTCGACGGGTACGACGGCGGGTGGGGCCTGTCCGCCCCGTACGTGATAGTGCTCGCCCCGGCCGGCGACAGCATCACGTACCGGATCGCCTCCCGGGTCGGGCTGGACCCGAACACGGACTACTACCTCTGCCCGGGCTCCACCCGGCTGTGCCACCGGCCCCGCTGACGCTGTCCGGCCGCCGTGACCCGGGGGCGGGCGCGCAGCACGCCGGCGTCCGTCACCCGGCGCGACCGGCGCGGCCGGCCCTGCCGAGGCTACCCGCGTCCACCCCTGATCAGTGGGACTCTCCTCACGGTTCAGCGCGGGCCACACCGTGGACTAGGCTCATAAAGGTCATGAGAACAAAGGGTTTCGGGATGCCGACGCGCTCACAGCGTGCGCGCGAAGGACGACGATGAGCGACCCGGCACCCGACCCAATGGTGGACGAGTCGGATTTTCTCGCCGTGATGGCCGAGGTGTGCACGCCGGTCACGGTGGTCACGAGCCTCGATGACGCACTCCCCTACGGCACGACGGTCAGCGCCTTCGCCTCGCTGTCGCTGCGACCCCCGATGGTCCTGGTGGCGCTGGAGCGATCCTCCACGCTGCTGGCGAAGCTGCGCCGCACCCGACGCTTCGGCGTCAACATCCTGGGCAGCAACCAGGACGCCGTGGCCCGCCGCTTCGCGTCCAAGGGGATCGACAAGTTCCACGGGATCGCCTGGACCGAGAGCGACGGGCTACCCCGCCTGCGCGACGCGACCGGCTGGATCGCCTGCCGGGTGCAGTCCTTCTTCGAGGGCGGCGATCACATGCTGGTGACGGGCGTGGTCGAACGGGCGGTGGCCACGCCCGGCGCCCCGCTGGCGTACCACCGGCGGACCTTCGGTACGCACTCCGAGATCGCCGTCTCGCCACGCTGACCGCCCGCGCCGCCGCGCCTGCCGCGTGGCGGCGGCGCGCATGGTTGACCGGGGACGCCCGCGCCGCGATGGTGGACGGATGAGCGGAGACGGCGAGCGGGACGGGGTGGCGCTGACCAACCTCGACCAGCCGCTGTTCGACGGGGCGGGGGCCACCAAGCGGGACCTGGTCGACTATCTCGACGCGGTGGCGGACCGGATGGTCCCCGCGCTGGCGGACCGGCCGCTGTCGGTGATCCGGGTGCTGCGCGGCCAGGCGCCGTTCATGCAGAAGAACGTGCCGCGGTACACGCCGCCGTGGGTGGCCACGGTGCCGCTGTGGGCGGAGGCCTCCCGGCGCGAGGTGTCGTACGCGCTGTGCAACGACCGGCGTACCTTGCTGTGGTTCGCCAACCAGAGGGCCGTCGAGTACCACCCCACGCTGGTGCGCGCCCACGCCGGGGAGTACCCCACGCACCTGGTACTCGACCTCGACCCGCCGACCGCCGACGCGTTCCGGCTCGCGGTCCACGCCGCCCGGCTGGTCCGCGAGGTCCTGGCCGGGGTCGGCCTCGCGGGCGTGGTGAAGACCAGCGGCGCCAAGGGCGTACACGTGTTCGTTCCGCTGGACGGGCGCGCCCGCGTCGAGGACGTGGCCGCGGCGACCCGGGCGGTCGCGGCGCGCGCCGAGCGGCTGGACCCGGCGCTTTCGACCACGGCGTTCATCCGCGAGGACCGTGGCGACAAGGTGTTCCTCGACTCGACCCGGGCCGGCGGGGCGACCGTGGCGGCGGCCTACAGCCCGCGCGTGCGGCCGGGCGCGCCGGTCTCCTTCCCGCTGCGCTGGGAGGATCTCGACGATGCCGGCCCGGCCGACTTCACGCTGCGCACGGTCCCCGGGCTGATCGGTGGCCACGATCCGTGGGCCGAGCTGATGCCCGCCCCGCAAGGGTTGGACGCTGGCCTGGTCGAGGAGGGGCACGCGATCCCGATCGCCCGGGTGCAGGCGATGCACGAGGGTCGGCGGCGCGCCCGGGCCCGCCGCCAGGGCGAGCGCCCGGCCGGGACGTAGCCGCCCCTGCGCCCCCTCACGCGCGGCGGGGCTGGACCGGCCGACGTCCGGCGGGGCGTACCTCGCTGGCTGGCCGGCCGCGTCAGGTGACCGCCTGCCGTCAGGCGACCGGGCGGTTGCGGTACCGGCCGACCAGTTCGCGGGCGGCGACCTGCATCCTCGCCGGCGGCAGCCCGCGGGCCATCAGGCTGAGGTCGTCGACAACCATGTCGCCCACCTCGTGGAAGGCCGCCGGGATGCCCCCGGCCCGGTGCGCGGACAGCACCAACCCCTCCAGCCCGCGCGCCGGATCGCCGGGCGCCACCGGCTCGTCGGGCCAGACGTCGATCGCGGCGGTCAGCCGGCCGGCGTCGACCCGCTCCAGCAGCGCCGGATAGTCCACCACCGGGGCCCGGCTGACCAGGATGAGCCGTCCCCCCTCGGGGATGAGGTCGAGTTGCTCGGCGCCGATCAGCTGCCGGCTCTCCTCGGTGACGGTGGCCAGGACGAACACGAACTGGCTGCGGCCGAGGGTCTCCTCGATGGTGGCCGGAACGACGTCGTGCGCGCGTAACACGGCCGGCGGCAGCCACGGGTCGAACACCCGCACGGTCGGCTGGAACGGCGCCAGCAGCGGGCGCAGCGCCCGGCCCAGGTTGCCGAAGCCGACCAGCCCGACGTCGGCGTGGCGGAGCAGGATGGAGTCGGTGTTGCCGGCGAGGACGTAGCGCTCCCTGCCGGCCCGGAACGCGCGGTCCTCACGGCTGATCCCGCGCGCCAGGTCGAGCGCCAGCCCCAGGGCGTACTCGGCGACGGGCTGGGCGTAGGCGGGGCCGCACCCCAGCACGTGTATGCCTTGCTCGAAGCAAGCCTCGTAGTCGACGTTGGGGAAGAAGTTGCCCTCGACGTTGAGCAGGGCCCGCAGCGCGGGCGCGCGGCGCAGCCGTGCCCGGGGCAGGTCCGGCTGTCCCACGATGGCGAAGGCTTCCGGCAGCCAGGCGTCCAGGGCAGCCGGCGACGGATCGTCCTCCAGGTCGACCACGGTGAACTGGTCGCGCAGCCGGGCCATCGTCTCGACGGAGAAGATCCGGTCACTGCGCTGCGGGGCCGGCCGCAGCACGACCAACGGCTTGCCCGGGTCCTTCTTCCCGGCCCCGTCGTCCGCCTCGGAATCGGCGGGTCCGGCCGTGGGCTGCGTGGGGGTCACAAGCGTCTCACCTCTGGTCCGGGCCGCGCGTGTGTGACCGGCCCCGATCGCCGACTTCTACCGCCTCAGCGTAGACAAGTGCCTACGGCCCGTCGCGCCGGGCCGCGGGCGGGTAGTCGACCGACTCAACCGGTGGCCGGGCTCGCCACCACCGCGCCGCCCGGACGGAGGCACGGCCCGACCATTGTCAAGCGCGCTTGACATCGACGCTCGCCCAGGCGACCCTGGGGTCACGCGCACAAGACATCGGGGACGGGAAATGGCTCGATTCGTGGTCCGCCGGCTGGCGGCCGTCGACATGTACGGGACCGTGGGTTCGCCGCTGCGGCGCCGCGTCATTCTCGTGGAGTTCTGGGCCGGCGTCGTGCTCTGCGCGAGCGGCGGTGCGGCGCTGGCCGCGGTCGGCCAGGGCGGCAACCGGGTGTTCGGGTGGTGGCTGCTGAGCGTGGCGATCAACTACGTGCCGCTGGCGCTGTCCGCGACGTCCCTGTCCCGCCCGGGGGCGCTGGACACCGAACTGGCCGGCGTCGATGTCCGGGCGCAGCTGCGCTACTACGGCGTCGCGCAGCTGGTGATCGCCGTGCCGCTCGCGGTGGCAGTCCTCGCCCTGGCCCAGAGTTTCCGGTCGCGGCGCGACGATCGCGGGAGGTAACGGGCGGCGAATTGCGACCTTCGCCACACCGCCGGCGGGCCGGCTCGATTTGACGGACCGGGTGGTTGGGGGAAACGTGGGAAGCCAGACGGCCGTTTCACCTGCCCGCTAGCCGGAGAGGATTTTCCGTCGTATCGCAGTTGAGCCTGCCCGGCGGCCGGGCCCGCATCGCGCGGTGCCCCGCCGCTCAGACCCAGGGCTGTGCCGCAGCGCCCGGCGCCGGTACCCGATGGGGTGCCCCGCCGAGCCGGACCTGAGTTCCGGCGGATCGACGCCGGGGCCCCGGCGTGCCCGCGCAGTTTCATCGACAGCAGTCTCATCGACAACCGAATTCGCATGAGGAGTCTTTCACCATGCTTACCTTGACCGACCACGCTGTGACCGCCGTACGGGGCCTGACCCACCAGCCGAACGTCCCGGACGGCACCGGCCTGCGCATCTCCACCGACCCCAGCCGAGGAGCCCTCACGCTGACCGTCGCGGCGGCGCCCCAGATGGGCGATGAGGTCATCGACACCGCCGGCGCCCGCCTGTTCCTCGACTCGGAGGCGGCCACGATGCTGGACGACAAGTCTCTCGACGTGACCACCGACAGCCAGGGCGGGCTGGAGTTCAGGGTCGGCGAGCAGCAGCCCTGACCCCCGCCCCGGAGTCACGCTCCCGGATCGCCTCCCGGGACCGTGCGGGGTGCCGCCGGATGTTCGGGCGCCGGCGGCACCCCGGCCTCAACGCTCCGCCAAGGCTCCCGCGGCGCATCAGGGGTTGAGCGGATCGAGGCGCGCCGTTGGACCCGTGGACCCTTCGTGTTTGGCTGCCCTCGGTAGGATGCAGCCCGTGGTGGATCGCGCACCGAAGCCAGCACCACTGTCCACACAGGACACTGTCCGGCACCGGTTCGTGGTGTGCGGCGACAACCCGCTCGCGCTGCGGCTGGTCGACGAGCTGATCGTGCGCCACGACGCGGACGTCACGGTGATCCTGCCCTCCCGCGCGCAGCACCAGGGTCCGAGCCTGGCGGCGTTGCCCGGCATCAACCTCGTCGAGGCGCCCCGGCTGTCCGTGGAGGCGTACGCCCGCGCCGGCCTGGCCGGCGCCACGGCGCTGGCGCTGGTCTCGCAGGACGATGCCGGCAACATCGACGCCGCGCTGATGGCCCAGGAGATCAACCCTGGGATACGCATCGTGCTGCGGATGTTCAACCAGAAGCTCGCGACCGGGGTCCAGGCGCTGCTGACCGACTGCGCCGTGCTGTCGGAGTCCGCCATCGCGGCACCCGGGTTCGTGGCCGCCGCGCTGGGCGAGGGCACCCCGACGTACCTGCGGATCGCCGACCGCACCCTGGTCGTCGCCCGCCGCGCGGACGTGCCGCCCGAGGACGTGGTGCGCGGGCTCGCGATCGTCGAGCCGGTCAACCCGGCCGGCGACGGCGACGAGGCGGACGAGCCCGAACTGCTTCCCAAGTACGACGAACTCGCCGACCTGGTGCTCGCCGACGTGCCGTCCGCCGCCCCGACCGCGACGCGGCACCGGCGACACAAGCACCCGCTGCGCACCATGTCGGTGTACGTGGGCCGGCGGCTGCGGGCCATCCTGGCCGCGGTGGCCGGGCTGCTCATCCTCGCCACTCTGCTGTACCAGTGGATCGACAAGCTGGGCTTCCTGCCGGCGCTGTACGTGACGATCCTGACCACGCTCGGCGGGGCCAACCCGGATCAGACCCTGTCCTGGCCGGAGCAGCTGCTGCAGACCGCGCTGGTGGTGCTGGCCGTCGCGCTGATCCCGGTGCTCACCGCGGCGGTCGTGGAGGCCACCGTGCGCGCGCGGCTCGCGCTGGCCAGCGGCGGCCCGGTCGAGCCGATGCGCGACCACCTGGTGGTGGTGGGCCTCGGCAACATCGGTACCCGGGTGATCAGCGCGTTGCACGAGGCGGGCATGGACGTGGTCGCGGTCGACCATCGCGACCAGGCCCGAGGCGTGCAGGTGGCGAAGGACCTCGGCATCCCTGTCATCATCGGCGACGCGACACAGGAGGGGGTGCTGCGCGCGGCCTGGGTGCAGACCTGCCGCACCCTGCTCGTGCTGACCAGCGACGACGTGCGCAACCTGGAGACCGCGCTGCTGGGGCGCACGGTCGCCGGGCAGCTGCGGGTGGTGATGCGGCTGTTCGACGGGGACTTCGCCACCCGGATCGAGCGAGCCTTCGGGCTGGCCAGCTCGCGCAGCGTGTCGTACCTTGCCGCACCGACCTTCGCCGCGGCCATGATGGGCGAGTCGGTACTGGACACCATTCCGGTACGCCGCCGGGTGCTGCTGGTCGCCGAGCTGCCGGTGGGCGCCGGCTCACCGCTGGAGGGTCAGCTGACCCTGGACGTCAACCAGCCGCACGAGACGCGGCTGCTGGCGGTACGCACCGGCCGGGGCGCGCAGACGCTGTGGTCGCCGCACCAGGGGCGCCGGCTGGTGCACACCGACCGGATAGTGGTGGTGTGCACCCGCGGCGGGCTGGCCCGGCTGCTGGCCCGGTGTACGCCGACCCCCGAGTCGCCGCACCACCTGGACGCCCTGGACCTCGATCAGTTCCCGCCCACTCACGCGTTCCGGCGACCGGACGCCGACCCACCGCGCGTGTAGGGCCGGTCCCGCGCCGATCATCGTGGCCACTGGCTACGACGGCCGTCGTCCCGTTTCGCGATGGGCTTCCACGCCGGCGCGCTCGGCCCGGGGCGTCAAGGGTTTCAGCGGTCTCGGGGTCGCGGGCTCTCGTGGAGCACGGCGAGTTCGGCGATGGTCTGCTCGGCGCGTTCGTGGTCGCCGAGTTCGGTGAGGGCTTGGGCGAGTTCGCGCAGCGAGTGGATCAGGTTGGGCCCGAACGCGTCGGGGCGGGCCCGCGCCAACCCACGGTAGACGTCGACGGACTCCTCGCTCGCGGCCAGCGCCTCGTCCCACCGTCCCAGGCTCCCCAGCACCCTCGACAGGGTGTGCAGCGACATGGCCAACGCGACCTGGAACAGATCGGAACCCGCCCGCGCCAATCCACGGTAGACGTCAACGGACTCGATGCTGGCGGCCAGGGCGGCCTCCCACCGCCGGCGATCCGACAGCTGAATGGACAGGTTGTTCAACGACGTGGCGAGATTGGGCAGGAACTCGTCGGGGTGGGCTCGCGCCAACTCACGGCGGATCCGGACGACCTCCTGAATGGTGGGCAGACCCTCCTCCCACCGACCCAGATCTCTGAGGTCCGCCGACAGGTTGTGCAGGGACGCGGCCAGGTCGGGCAGGAACTCATCCGGGCGGGCCTGCGCCAACCCGCGCCGAATCCCGACGGCTTCGGAAACCGCGGCCACGGCCTCCTCCCACCGCCCCCCGTCCGCCAGGTCGACGGACAGGTTGTTCAACGAGGTGGCCAGGTCGGACAGGTACTCGTCCGGGTGGGTGCCGGCCAACCCGCGGTAGACGAGGACGGACTCTTCGCTCGCGGCCAGCGCCGCTTCCCACCGCCCCACGTCCGACGGATCGACGAACGGGTCGTTCAGCGACCTGGCGAGGTCGGACAGGAACTCGTCTCCGCGAGCCGGCGCCAACCCACGGTAGATGGCAACGGCCTCCTGGCTGGCCGCCAGGCCATCTTCCCGCCGGCCCAGATCCGCCACGTTGGTCAACGCTCGCAATCCACGGGACGATCGATCGCCGCGGCCATCCGGTCCACCACCTCGGTCAGCAACTCCGGCGAGGTGGCCAGGTTCAGCCGGACGTGGCCGGCGCCGCCGGTGCCGAAGTCGGCTCCCGAGTTGACGGCCACCCGCCCGCGTTCGAGGAACACCTCAGCCGGGTCGGCGGGCAGGTCCAGGGCGCGGCAGTCCAGCCACGCCAGATAGGTGCCCTCCGGCGCCCGGTACCCGATGCCCGGCAGCCGCTCGGCGAGCAGGTCACCGAGCAGGCGGCGGTTGTCGTCCAGCCCGGCCAGCAGCGCGTCCAGCCAGTCCCGGCCGTGCCACAGGCCGGCACAGTGCGCGATGACTCCCAGGTGGCTGGGGCCGTGGCTGACCTCCTCGGGCATCCTGGCCAGATCCTTGGCGGAGGCCGGCCCCGCCACCGCGACGGCCGCCTTCAGCCCGGCCAGGTTCCATGCCTTGGACGCGGACAGCAGCGAGAACGCGTCGTCGGTGCCGGGCAGCGACAGGTACGGCAGGTGGGTGGCGCCCGGGTACACGATCGGCGCGTGGATCTCGTCGGCCACCACCCGCATCCGGTACCGGTCGGCCAGCGCGGCGACCGTGGTCAGTTCGTCCCGGGTGTGCACGGTGCCGGTGGGGTTGTGCGGGCTGCACAGCAGGAACGCCGCGGCACGGCCGCCACCCGGGCCGGTCCCCTCACCGGAGGTGGCCCCGGCGGAGGTGGCCTCGGCGAAGGCGGCCTCGAGCGTGACCGGGTCGATGCGGTGCCCGGCGGTCAGCGGGGCCTCGACCACCCGGCGGTCCAGGTGCTCGACGAACTGGTAGAACGGCGGGTAGACCGGGGAGTTGACGACCACCGCGTCGCCGGGGCCGGTGATCAGCTTGAGCACCTCGACGATGCCGAGCATCACGTCCGGCACGATCGCCGTGCGCCCGACGTCGATCGTCCAGCCCCATCGCGACGCGGCGAAGTCGGCCAGCGCCTCGGCATAGCCGGTGCCGGCCGGGTAGCCGGTGTCCCCGAGGGCGATGGCGTCGGTCAGCGCCCGCGCGATGGGCTCGGCCAGCGGCACGTCCATCTCCGCCACCCAGGCCGGCAACACCTCCGGGGGGAACCGCCGCCACTTCATGCTCGTCCGGCGACGCAGGTCATCCAACGACAGCACGCGTAAGGGGTTCGTCATGTCCCGGTAAGTTACTCCGTCCGCGCGTCCAGGGCGTCGGAGAGAACTTCGGCCAGGTGCCGCCCGCGCCGGCTGGCCAGCTGGTCGAGCTGGATGCGGCAGGAGAAGCCGTCGGCCATCAGCACGGTGTCCGGCCCGGCCGCCCGTACCGCCGGCATCAGCGCGACCTCGGCGACGGCGGTGGAGACCTCGTAGTGTCCGCGCTCCATGCCGAAGTTGCCGGCCAGTCCGCAGCACCCGCCGAGCACGTCCACCTCGGCGCCGGCGTCGCGCAGCAGGGACTGGTCGGCCTGCCAGCCGAGCACCGCGTGGTGGTGGCAGTGCGGCTGGGCGACGGCCTTGACGCCCGCGAGCGACGGTGGTGTCCACTCAGGACGGTCGGTGAGCAGTTCGGCGAGGGTACGGGTGCCCTCGGCCACCGCGGACACCGCCCCGTCGCCGGTACCGAGCAGCTCCGGCAGGTCGGAGCGGAACACGGCGGTGCACGAGGGCTCCAGCCCGACGATCGGCACGCCCGCCTCGGCGTGCGGAGCGAGCGCGTCGACCGTGCGGCGCAGGATGCGCTTGGCCGCGTCGGTCTGGCCGGTCGAGATCCAGGTCAGCCCGCAGCACAGCCCGGGCTCCGGGATGCGCACGGCGTACCCGGCCTCCTCCAGCACCCGTACCGCGGCGATGCCGACCTCGGGGCTGAAGTGGTTGGTGAAGGTGTCCACCCACAGCAGCACCGGGTCGGTGCCGGTGCCGGCCGGCGTGTGTCCGGCGAACCACTGCCGGAACGTCTGCGTGGCGAACGCGGGCAGCGGGCGCCGGGCGTCGACCCCGGCCAGCCACTTGCCGATGGCGGCCAGCGGCCGCACGGTGAGCGTCCGGTTGGCCAGCCCCGGCATCCGGGACGCGAGCCGGGCCCAGCGGGGCAGCCAGCCGAGACTGTAGTGGGTACGCGGGCGCAGCCGTCCCCGGTACGCCTGGTGCAGCACCTCGGCCTTGTAGGTCGCCATGTCGATACCGGTCGGGCAGTCCGAGGCGCAGCCCTTACAGGACAGGCACAGGTCCAGCGCCTCGTGCACCTCGGGCGAGCGCCAGCCGGAACGCACCAGGGTGCCGTTGACCATCTCCTGCAGCACTCGGGCCCGGCCGCGGGTGGAGTCCTTCTCCTCCCGGGTCGCCTGGTAGGAGGGGCACATCACGCCGCCCGAACCGGTCGTGTTGGCCAGGCACTTGCCGACCCCGGTGCAGCGGTGCACGGCCTGGGACAGGTCGCCGCCGTCGTGCGGGTACCGGAAGGTGAGCTGCTCGCGCAGCGGCCCGGCCGCCGGTACCCGCAGGTCGGCGTCGACCGGCCGGGGCCGGACGATCACGCCGGGGTTCAGCAGGTCCTGCGGGTCGAAGGCGCCCTTGAACTCGGCGAAGGCGGCCAGCATGGCCGGCGAGTACATCCGCTCCAGCAGTTCGCCGCGGGCCCGGCCGTCGCCGTGCTCGCCGGACATCGACCCGCCGTGCGCGGCCACCAGCGCCGCGGCCTCCAGCAGGAACGCCCGGAACCGCTTCGCGCCGTCCGGCGCGCGCAGCGGGAAGTCCAGCCGCACGTGCACGCACCCGTCGCCGAAGTGCCCGTAGGGCATCCCGGTCACCCCGTGCGTCTGGGTCAGCGCCTCGAACTCCCGCAGGTACCCGCCGAGCCGCTCGGGCGGTACGGCGGAGTCCTCCCAACCGGCGTGCGCGGGCAGACCCGCCGGCGAGCGTCCGGACAGCCCGGCGCCGTCCTCCCGGATGCGCCACAGCTCGGCCGCCTGCGTCGGGTCGGTCACCACCATGGCCGCCCGGGTGCCGGCGTCAGCGATCAGCGGACCGGCGGCGGCCTCCAGCTCCGCGGCGTTGTCGCCGGCCAGCTCGACGAACAGCCAGCCCCGCCCCTCGGGCAGCTCGGGCACCGCGGCCGCGCCGCGCCGCCCGCGAACCGCGTCGACGATGCGCGCGTCCAGCCCCTCGATGGCGATCGGGTGGTGCTTGAGCAGCGGCGGCACCGCGTCGGCGGCGGCGGCCATGTCCGGATATCCCAGCGCCACCAGCACCGTGGCCGGTGGCGCCTGAACCAGCCGCACCGTGGCGCCGAGCAGCACCGCGCAGGTGCCCTCGGTGCCGACCAGCGCCTTGGCGAGGTCGAAGCCGCGCTCGGGCAGCAGGTGCTCCAGCGAGTACCCGGAAATCTGCCGGCCGAACCGGCCCGACTCGGTGCGGATGGTGGCCAGGTTCGCGCGCACCAGCCGGTCCACCGAGGCCAGCACCGGCGATGAGCCGGCCTCGACGCCCTTGCCGGCGCGCAGCCGTTCACCGGTACCGGTGAGCACGTCCAGCGCGACCACGTTGTCGGCGGTGCGGCCGTACCCGAGGGCCCGGGAACCGCACGCGTTGTTGCCGATCATGCCGCCGAGCGTGCACCGGTTGTGCGTGGACGGGTCGGGGCCGAAGCGCAGCCCGTGCCGCCCGGCCTCGCGCTGCAACTGGGCGAGCACCACGCCGGGCTCGACGACGGCGGTGCGCGCCTGCTCGTCGATGGACACCACGTGCCCCAGGTGCCGGGCGAAGTCCAGCACCACGCCCGGCCCGACGGCATTGCCGGCGATCGAGGTGCCGGCCCCGCGCGGGGTCAGCGGCACGTTCAACCGGCGGCAGACGTCCAGTACGGCGAGCACCTCGTCGACGTGGCGCGGCAGCACCACGACCCGGGGCACCACCCGGTACAGCGAGGCGTCCGAGGAGTATTCGGCGCGGCGCAGGGTCGAGTCGTCCACCTCGCCGACCCCGGCGGCGCGCAGGGCCGCCACCACGTCCTGGGACGACGGGCCACCCGTCGCGGCGGGCGCGGACGCGACACCGGCGGTCACGGGCGTACTCCGGCCGGGCAGGTGCGCTGCTTCGCCATCGTCGTCCCCTCGGGTCGGCCAGTCTGCTATCGCTTGATTCTCCTACTCGGATTTGTCCGCCCCGGGACCGGCCCGCTCCTTACCGGGCTCACCCGGGTAACGGGTACCGTGCCGTGACCCGCGCCATGGCGCGGGTCGGCCGGCGGCGGGGAAGCTGGACGCGGGAAAGCTGGACTCCGGGGGCGAAACAGCGACCAAATGGGCCGCGGGAGCGTCCGCCGGTGGCGAGCGGTGCGGCGACGAGAGGTGACGGATGATTGAGATCACAGGCGTCCGGCAGGTGCAGGCCTGGCGCGACCGGGTCATGCCACCGGTCGAGCGGGTGGCCGGCGGCGTGTGGTCGATCCCGGTTCCCCTTCCCGACACCCCGCTGCGGTACGTGCTGGTGTACCTGCTCGAGCTGCCGGACGGCGTGGCCATCATCGATGCCGGCTGGGACTCCGATGACGCCTGGCAGGCGCTGCTGACCGGCATCGACCAGACCGGGCACTCGATCACCGAGGTGCGCGCCGTGCTGGTGACCCACGTGCACCGGGACCACTACGGCCTGGCTGGCCGGGTACGGGAGGCCTCCGGCGCCTGGCTGGCCATGCACCATCAGGAGGCGGCCACCCTGCCGCGCCGGCAGGGTACGGCCGCCGCCCTGGTAGCGGACTCCCGGCTGTGGCTGCGCCGCTGCGGCGCCCCGGACGACGAGGTACCGGGGCTGCTGGGCACCCCGGAGCTGTACGAGCCGCTGCTGGCCATGCCCGAACCGGACATTCTGCTCAGCGACGGCGACAAGGTCGACCTGCCGGACTGGGACCTGCGTACGGTCTGGACGCCCGGCCACACCGCCGGGCACGTGTGCTTCTACGACCCCACCCGGGAACTGCTGTTCACCGGCGACCATGTGCTGCCCCGGATCAGCCCCAACATCTCGGTGCACCCCGGCTCCCCCGGCAACCCGCTGGAGGCGTTCCTGCGGTCGTTGGCCACGGTCGGCGAGCTGCCGGTCGCCGAGGTGCTGCCGGCACACGAGTACCGCTTCCGGGGCCTGGCGGACCGCGTCGAGGACCTGGTCGCGCACCACGAGAGCCGGCTGACCCAGCTGACCGCGCTGGTCGCCGATCGGCCGGGGCAGACCACCTGGCAGCTGGCCGCCGGGCTGACCTGGTCGCGCGACTGGTCGCAGATCCAGGGGTTCATCCGACGCTTCGCGGTGGGCGAGACGCTGGCGCACCTGGTGCTGCTGGAGCACCGGCACACCATCGCCCGGATCGGTTCCATGCCGGACCGGTGGGCGCTGGCCGCATAGCGGCCCGCCTCGATCGGGCGGTACTCCGGTCGCGGTCCGCGCGCCGGGCGCGCGGACCACGCGCCACCATCGATATATTGAATGCCGCCGGCACACTCCACACTATCGACGTCGATGAGAATGGCGATGCCGGGGCGGCGGCAGGGCCCGGGCCATAGCTGCATCTCCCGCATTTGCAGCAAATCTCCCGTGCGCCCGCACAAGCGCGGCTGCCCAAACGTTCGCAATCGTCCAGGTAGCCCCACATCCGAATTTGATAAGCCGTAGCATGGGGCCCACTGGTGGATCGTTACGGATCGTTCGGAGATAGAGATGGCCCGGAAGCTCGAAGTCAAGCTCCTCGACGACATCGACGGGAGCGAAGCCGACGAGACTCTGAAATTTGGTCTCGATGGCGTGAACTACGAAATCGATGTCAACGCCGACCACGCGGAAGACCTGCGTGCCTCTATTGCCAAATTTATCCTCGCCGCTCGCCGGATGGGCCGCGGCGGCATCACCACCGCCAGGCGGGGACGGGCCGCCACACCGGGTCAGGGCGATCGCGCCCAGAACCAGGCGATCCGCGACTGGGCCAAGCGGCGAAAGATCCCACTGGCCGGCCGGGGCCGGATTCCCCGCCACCTGGTGGAGCAGTACGAGGCCGAGGCCGGTCGCTGACCCGGCGCGGGGGCGTTGACCCGGCAGGAATGCCAACGCCCCCGAGCCGGCGGCCACGTTCCGCGAGATGCGTTCCAGACCAGTTACGGCCAAAACGCGCGTCGACATCCGGTCCCGTCGACCCGATAGAAGACAGTGCCACCAAGTAACGCGCCGAACCCTTCGAGGAGTTCGTCTTCGGTCAGCCCATCGCGCGACTCAATTGATCCGTTCACGGTTCGTTCCGTTGAAATGTCGCGCAATGGCTCGCGTGGCCAACGCAGCGGCCAGCCGATCCGGTTCAGGCGCCATTTTTTGCCCTGCGACGCGGGTTGCCCGACGAAGCTAACCTGCTGGCATGACTGTCAACGTCGGCGTGCTCGCCCGCTTCGAGTTCAAGCCCGGGTACGACCAGGAGATCGCCCAGTTCTTTGCCGAAGGACGGGCGATTGTGGCGAGCCAACCCCGACAGACCTGCTGGTATGCCTTTCGCCTGGGCGCCACTACCTATGGAGCCTTCGCCGCCTTCGCGAGCGAGGCTGATCGTGATGCGCTGCTGTCCGCGGGCGGCCCGAAGCTCTCCGCCTCCGTCGCGCACCTCTTTGCCGCGCCACCGACGTTTGACAAACACGACATCGTGGAATTTCGTCCGTCGCAGCCGTAGGTACGCCCGGCAAACCGGCGTTGAACGCGGCGTCCGAATGCCGCCAGCCATCGGTGCGCGCTACGCACAGACTCGGTGACGGCTCGCCGCCACGGCGGCCGGCGTTCGATCGAATCACGCGAAAGGCGAGACACATGCATGTGGTCCCGGGGCTCAAGGTGCTCTACTTCGGAACTCCGGTAGTGCTGATCAGCTCGCGCAACCCCGATGGCAGCGCGAACCTCGCCCCGATGTCCTCCGCTTGGTGGCTGCACCAGTCCTGCATGCTCGGCCTGGCCAACAGCGGCCAGACAACGGCCAACCTGCTGCGCGAGCGCGAGTGTGTGCTCAACCTCCCGTCGTCGTCGTTGGTGGATGCCGTCGACCGGCTCGCACTGACCACCGGCAAGCCGGAGATCTCGGAGTACCGGCGGGCGCAGGGTTACCGGTACGAGCCGAACAAGTTCGCCGCGGCGGGGCTGACCGAACAGGCGTCGGAGTTGGTCTCGCCGCCCCGGGTCGCGCAGTGCCCGATCCAGTTGGAGTGCAGGCTGGTCGCCGTGCATCCCTTCGCCAGCGCCCCGAATCTCAACGCCTTCGAGGTCGAGGTGCTGCGCGCCCACGTCGAGGAGAGTCTGGTGATCCCGGGAACGCACTATGTGGATCCGATCGGGTGGGACCCACTGATCATGAAGTTCTGCGAGTTCTTCGGGGAAGGGCACAACCTCCACCCGTCGAGGCTCGCCGAGGGGTGGCAGATGCCGCACCAGCTCCGGCAGCCGGCCGGCTGAGGCGGCCACGCGGCCGTTGGGCCGCCGCGCAGGCGGACGGCGAGCCGCCCCCGGCAGGGACCCGGGGGCGGCTCGGGCCCGGCGACGATCGGCCTACCGGTAACCGGCGGCGACGACGTTGGCCTGTACCGAGTTCTCGGTGGCGTCCGACG
The DNA here is from genome assembly GCF_039543385.1 of Rugosimonospora acidiphila. Lineage (NCBI taxonomy): Bacteria > Bacillati > Actinomycetota > Actinomycetes > Micromonosporales > Micromonosporaceae > Rugosimonospora > Rugosimonospora acidiphila. The sequence continues at coordinate 92 of NZ_BAABJQ010000025.1, read as the reverse complement.
GGTAGCCGGAGGTCATCACTCCCTCGTAGAAGGTGCCGGCGGAGCCCTTGCTGTTGTCGCCGCCGATCCCGAGGATGATCGCCCCCTCCTTG
>NZ_BAABJQ010000024.1:0-147722 GCF_039543385.1 Rugosimonospora acidiphila | reverse complement strand
CGCGAGCAGAAGATCGTGGTGCTGCGGTTCTTCGGCAACCTGACCCAGACGCAGATCGCCGAGCGGGTCGGCATCTCCCAGATGCACGTGTCCCGGATGCTGGCCCGGTCGCTGGCCGCGATGCGCGCCGAGCTGACCGCCGAGTAGCGATCCCGACCGGCCCCGCCGGCGGTGCGCCGCCGGCGGGCGTGCGGGTGGGGCAGGTCGCGGGGCGTGCTCGCGCGGAGTGGCCGGGCGGCTACCGGGCGCGGGCCCTGGCGGTCTGCCGGACGTTGCCCTTGTTGATGGCCTTCACCAGCTCGCCCTTGTTCATGCTGGAACGCCCCTTGATGTCCAACCGCCGGGCGACCTCCATGAGGTGGTCCTTGCTGGCGTTCGCGTCCACCCCGCCGGCCGTGGGCACCGGCTTGTCCCGGACGGAACGGGTCGCCTGCGCGTCGCTCGGGCCCCGGCGCCCCTTCTCCTCCCAATGGTCTCCGACCTTCTCGAAGGAGTGCTTGAGGGCGGCGAAGGCGACCCGGTGGGCGCGCTGGCCCTCGCCGTACTCGCCGACGGCCGAGTCGTGCGTCTTGATCCAGGTCTCCTGTGCCTTCGGTGAGGAGCGGCGCAGGGTGCTGGGAAGGTCCTGGCGTGCCGGCACGGGTACCCACCTTTCGTGGCTCGGGTGTGCTGACCCCTCGGGGGTGCCCCGACCGGCCCGCGGCAAACGGGTGCCTCCGGTTGCGGGGGGACGGGGATTGGGCGGGTGTCGCGCCGTTTGCGCCCGTTCGTGCCGGGTAGCCGGCCGTATGGACCGTCCGCAGCTGATCGTCGCGATCGTGCTGGTGATCCTCGGGGCCGCCGCACTGCTGCGCCGCCAGGTGCTGTGGGGAGCTGTGTTGATCATCACGGCCGTGTTGATCGGGCCCGGCTGGTCCCGCGCCTTCCACTGACGCCGGGCTCAGTCGCGGGTGGCGCGCCTGGTCAGCACGTCGCGTACCTTGTCGACCACGCCCACGGCCGGCTCGACCACCTTGTTCCACGGCGGGGTGGCCGGCGTCGCCGGGTGCGGCCGGGTCGGCGCGGCGTCCTCGGCGATCTCCACCCGGTTGCCCAGCCGGATCAGGTCGGCATCGCTGAGTGTCCGGCGCAGCTCGGGGAACAGCTCCTCCTCGCAGCGCCGCACGTGCCGGCGCAGCTGCCGGTCGACGGCCTCGATGCCGTCGAGGTCGGTCGCCGGGCCCGCCTCCAGGTCCCGCAGCGCGCGCAGCAACTCCTGGTCGGCGGTCACCTCGGCGCCGGCCTGCCGGGCGCCGTCGGGCAGCGCGGCGGCCACGGCGGGGAACAGGTACTGCTCCTCGGCGGACAGGTGCCGGGTCAGGGTGGCGGTCAGCACGCTGGTCAGCGAGGCCAGCTCACGCCGTGCCGACCGGTCGGGCTCGGCGCCGTCGCGCGGTGAGCCGGATTCGTCGAACGCCGAGGCGAGCCGGGCGTAAAGATTCTGGATCGCCTGGTGCTCCTCGGCCAGGGCGTCCAGCATGTCGCGCCCGCCCGGCAGGGCGTCGGGCCGGTCGGCCTGGGGGACGGGTGGCAGCGGAGGCAGCGGAGCATTCATGGCGGCAGATCTACCCGACCGCCCGGCGCGCCAAACCACGACGCTGATCATGCCGGGCCGCCCCGGCGGTCGCGGTCGCTTCCAGGCTGGTAAGAAGGGCCCTATGACTGTTGCCGCCGACGAGGTCGTCGACCTGTGCCGTGATCTGATCAGGATCGATACCACCAACACCGGTGACCTGGCCACCTGCGCCGGTGAGCGCGGCGCCGCGGAGTACGTGGCGGAGAAGCTGGCCGAGGTCGGACTGGAACCGCAGATCCGCGAGGCCGCGCCCGGCCGGGCGAGCGTCGTGGCCCGCTTCGAGGGCGCCGACCCCAGCCGGGGAGCGCTGCTGGTGCACGGGCACCTCGACGTGGTGCCGGCCGACGCCAGCGAGTGGACGGTCCCGCCGTTCTCCGGTGAGGTGCGCGACGGGTACGTGTGGGGCCGGGGCGCGGTCGACATGAAGGACTTCGACGCCATGGTGCTGGCCGTGGCGCGCGACTGGCGGCGCCGCGGCGTCACGCCGCCCCGTGACCTGGTGCTGTGCTTCACCGCCGACGAGGAGGCGGGCAGCGACTACGGCGCCCGGTACCTGGTCCGCGAGCACCCGCAGCTGCTGGAGGGGTGCACCGAGGCGATCGGCGAGGTCGGCGGCTTCTCCTACACGGTCTCCAACGACCTGCGGCTGTACCTGATCCAGACCGCCGAAAAGGGGATCAACTGGCTGCGCCTGTCCACCAAGGGCCGGCCGGGGCACGGTTCCATGATCAACGATGACAACGCGGTCACCGCGCTGTGCGACGCGGTGGCCCGGCTCGGCCGGCACCGCTTCCCGGTTGTGGTCACCCCGACCGTGCGGGCGTTCCTGGAGGAGATCTCCGAGGTGCTCGGCATCGAGCTGGACCCGAACGACCCGGAGGCCGCGATCAACAAGCTCGGCCCCATCGCCACCCTGATCGGCGCGACCATCCGCAACACCGCGAACCCGACCCGGCTTTCCGCGGGCTACAAGGACAACGTGATTCCCGGCCGGGCCACCGCCACGATCGACTGCCGCACCCTGCCCGGCCAGTCGGCCGTGTTCCTGGAGCAGCTGCGCGAGGTGGTCGGGCCGGACCTGGACATCGAGTTCATCCAGAACCAGGAGCCGCTGGAGACCACGTACGACGGTGCGCTGGTCGACGCCATGGCCGCGGCGCTGCGGGCCGAGGACTCCGGCGCCCGGCCGGTGCCGTACATGCTCTCCGGCGGTACCGACGCCAAGGCCTGGGTCGAGCTGGGCGTGCGCTGCTTCGGGTTCAGCCCGCTGCGGCTGCCAGCCGACCTGGACTTCGCCGCACTCTTCCACGGCATTGACGAGCGGGTGCCGGTGGAGGGGCTACAGTTCGGCGTGCGAGTTCTCGATCGCTTCCTGCGGCAAGCCTGACGCTTCCACACCTGACTTTGGGGTAGAGACCATGACCGATGACCAGTACACCGAGCTGAACACCGCGTTGGAGGCGGTTTTCGCAGCGGCCCGGGCTCATCTAGAGGCGGTCAAGGCGGCCGACGGCCGGATCGATGACGACGGTGTCTGGCGCGCCTACGTCGAGCTGAACAATGCCTCCTACGAGTACGACGAGCGGCTGCTCGACGCGTTCGGCGAGGTGACGCCGTGGGATGTGGACGCGATCGACCCGGAGGAGGCGGACCGCCACTTCGGCGCGGGAGTGGACGAGGAGGACGTCGAGGTCGCCGACGACCCGTACACGCACGTGGTCTCGATCCGGCAGCGCCGCGACTACCGGGTGCCGAGCGTGGCCGCGCTCATCCGGGTGGCCGAGGCGGCCCGGCAGACCTCCACGAACGCCGACGACGAGCCGGAGGAGCCGGTGGAGTCGGTGAGCGAGGCGGTGCTGGAGCTGCTGCAGAGCGGGGACGGCTCGCTGGCCGCGCTGGAGGTGCCAGAGCTGGAGCCGCTGGACGGCATCGTGGCGGTCGCCGAGGTCTCGGCGCCACTGGACCTCGACGCGTACGAGGAGACCGATGGGGACGGTCCCTTCCGCTTGGAGGAGGGCGACCGGCTCGTCGGCCGGCTGGACGAGCACCCGTACAGCGACCTGGACGGGGTGGAGACGGCCTGAGCGACCTCAGGGGTGGGCCCGGCCCGGGATCAGTAGGAGATCCCGGGCTGATGGGCCGCTCCCAGCCTGCGTCGTAACAGCACCTTGCGGGTCCCGTCCCGGAACAGCTGCACCCGGGCCAGTTCCCAGCCGGAGAATTCCGCCTGGATCGCCAACTGCGCCGTAGCGGTCAGCCGGTCGACATTCGGCGGCAACCGCAGCGGCACGTATTCGTAGTCCATGTTCTGGATACTGCCTCGCCCGCGGTAGTGGCATCAACCCTGGCGCTCTGGATATCCCACGCTAATCGCCGAAACGTCGTCCAGTGCCCGGCTGATCTCCCCCGGTAGGGTGATTTCCTCCACCTGAAGGGCGCCGAGCAGCTGCCCGACCGACCGGGCGCCGAGCACCGGCGCGACCACCCCGGGCCGGTCGCGGACCCAGGCCAGCGCGACCTCCAGCGGCGACACGCCGAGCCCGGCGGCCGCGGTGACCACCGACTCGACGATGGACGAGCAGCGGGGGTCCAGGTAGAGCGAGACGAACAGCTCGAAGTGCGGGGAGGCGGCCCGCGAGTCGGCCGGCCGGCCGTTGCGGTACTTGCCGGTCAGCACGCCCCGGCCCAGCGGGGACCAGGGCAGGACGCCCAGCCCCAGCGCGTGGCAGGCGGGCAGCACCTCGCGCTCGATGCCGCGCTCCAGCAGCGAGTACTCGACCTGGGCGGCCACCAGCGGCGCCCGGCCCGGCCAGGCGGCCTGCCAGGTCGCCGCGCGGGCGGTCTGCCAGCCGGAGAAGTTGGAGATCCCCACATACCGGGCCCGGCCGGTGCTCACCGCGTGGTCCAGGGCGGACATCGTCTCGTCCAGCGGGGTGTCCGGGTCGTACCCGTGCACCTGCCACAGGTCCACGTGCTCGACGCCGAGCCGGGCCAGCGACGCGTCCAGGCTGCGCAGCAGGTGGCCCCGGGAGGTGTCCCGCCGGCGCTCCCGGCTCGGGCGCAGCCCGGACTTGGTGGCCAGCAGCACATCGTCACGGTTGACCACGTTGGCCAGCAGGGTGCCGATGACCGCCTCGGCGTCCCCGTCGCCGTACACATCGGCGGTGTCGACCAGGTTTCCACCGGCGTCCACGAACGTCTTGAGCTGGGCCGCCGCGTCATCGGCCTCGGTGTCCCGACCCCAGGTCATGGTGCCGAGGGCGAGCCGGGACACCAGGAGTCCGGCGCGGCCGAGCGGACGTTGCTGCATGAGATGTGAAACTACATGGATCGCCAGCCCAGACGTGGCAGCGCGGCCGTGATCAGGTCAGCTGTCGCAAGGAACTGCTTCGGGCACGCCGCGGCGGGTGGCTCGTGGCCCGCCCGCTACCCTGGTGCGACCCGTCCGGCGGTCTGTCCGTCGCGGGCGGACTTGTCGCCATCCGGACTCCGCCGGCGCCGATCGGCCGGGCGGAAAGGGAGGTTTGTCATGCGGCTCGGACTCAGTCTCGGGTACCAGACGGCGTGGAGCACCCCGGCCGACCACCTCGCGCTGGCCCAGGAGGCCGACCGGCTGGGCTTCTCGGTGGTGTGGGCGGCCGAGGCGTACGGCTCGGACTCGGTGAGCATGCTCAGCTGGATCGCCGGGCAGACCGAGCGGATCGACGTGGGTACCGCGGTGATGCAGATCCCGGCCCGCACCCCGGCCATGACGGCGATGACCGCCGCCACCATCGACATGATGACCGGCGGCCGGTTCCGGCTGGGCCTGGGCGTGTCCGGCCCGCAGGTGTCCGAGGGGTGGCACGGCGTGCGATTCGGCCGCCCGCTCGCCCGGACCCGCGAGTACGTCGACATCGTGCGCCTGGCGATCGCCCGCGGCGAGGTCGCCTACGACGGGGAGTTCTACCAACTCCCGCTGCCCGACGGGCCCGGCAAGGCGCTGCGGCTGGCGCTCCACCCGCCGCGCGAGCGGATCCCCACCTACCTGGCCGCGGTCGGCCCGAAGAACCTGGAGCTGGCCGGCGAGATCGCCGACGGCTGGTTGGCCATCTTCCTGGCACCGGAGTACGCCGCCGCCCAACTCGCCTCGGTCGCCGCCGGCCGGGCCAAGGCCGGCGCGACCATGGACGGCTTCGACGTGGTGCCCTCGGTACCGGTGGTCATCGGCGAGGACGTCGAGGCCTGCGCCGAACTCGTCCGCTGGTACGCGGCCCTGTACGTGGGCGGGATGGGCAGCCGGGAGCAGAACTTCTACAACCAGTTGGCGGGCCGGATGGGCTACGCCGACCAGGCCCGCCAGGTGCAGGACCTCTACCTGGCCCGCAAGCACCGGGACGCCGCCGCGGCGGTGCCACTGGAGTTCATCGACCGGACCAGCCTGCTCGGCCCGGTCGACCGGATCGCCGCGCGGATGCGTGACTATGCCGCCGCAGGAGTGACCACGTTGTCCGTCACGCTGTTCGTCGCCGATCGGTCGTCCGGGGTGCAGGCCCTGCGGCAGGTCGCGGAGGCACTCGACGCATCGGGAGTTGGAGACTAGGTGGAGCTGTGGAAATCCGTCGTACTGGGCGTGGTGGAGGGGCTCACCGAGTTCCTGCCGGTCTCCTCGACCGGGCACCTCACGGTCGCCGAGAAGATCCTGGATCTGCCGGTCGATGACGCCTCGGTGACCGCCTATACGGCGGTCATCCAGGTCGGCGCGACCGTCGCCGCGATCATCTATTTCTTCAAGGACATCGTCCGCATCGTCAAGGGCTTCTTCCTGGGCCTGTTCTCGAAGCGGCACCGGGGCTTCGACTACCGGTTCGGCTGGTACGTGATCGTCGGCTCGGTGCCGATCGCCGTCGTCGGGGTGGTCGCCCAGGACGCGATCACGGGCCCGCTGCGCAACCTGTGGGTGGTCGCCGCGGCGCTCATCCTGTGGAGCGGGGTCATGGTGTACGCCGAACGGGTGGGCACGCAGACCCGCACGGAGCGGCAGACCAACCTGACCGACGCGGTGGTCGTCGGCGTGATGCAGAGCGCGGCACTGTTCCCGGGTGTGTCCCGCTCCGGCGCCACCATCTCGTTCGGGCTGCTGCGCGACCTCGACCGGGTGACCGCTACCCGGCTGTCCTTCTTCCTGGGCATCCCGGCCCTGCTCGGCGGGGGCGCGCTTGAACTCAAGGACGCGCTGACCGGCCCGTCGGTGGGGGGCGCGGCGCTGGCCGTGGGCACGGTCGTGAGCTTCATCGTCGGGTACGCCTCGATCGCCTGGCTGCTGCGCTTCGTGGCCAAGTACGGGCTGATCTCGTTCGTCTGGTACCGGGTCCTGCTCGGCGTGGCGCTGATCATCGCCCTCGCGACGGGTGCCCTGGCCGCGACCTGAGCGCCCCCGGCCGGCCCCGTGCCGGCCGGTGGGAGGCCGGTGCCGTGCCGGCCGGTGGGAGGCCGGTGGCGGCACGCCGATGCGCCGGTGCGTAATCTTGCCCGGTGGCGACCGTCATCCTGCTCCGGCATGGCCGGACCACCTCCAACGCGGGGGGCATCCTCGCCGGCCACCAGCCCACCGAGCTGGACGAGGCCGGGCGGGCCCAGGCCTCGGCGGTCGGGCAGCGGCTGGCCGCCGCCGACCTGCCCCTGGCAGCCGTGGTGACCAGCCCGCTGATCCGTTGCCGGCAGACGGTCGAGCTGGCCCTGCCCGGGCGGGAAGCGGCCCCGGACGAGCGCCTGGCCGAATGCCGGTACGGCGACTGGGAGGGCCAGGAGCTCAAGAAGCTGGCCAAGCTGCCACTGTGGCGCACGGTCCAGGAGCACCCGAGCGCGGCCACGTTCCCGAACGGGGAGTCGATGGCTGCCATGTCGGCTCGGGCGGTGGCCGCGATCCGGGACTGGGACGCCCGGGTGACCGCGGAGCACGGCCCGGACGCGGTCTGGCTGGCGTGCAGCCACGGCGATGTGATCAAGGCGATAGTGGCCGACGCGACAGGCATGCACCTGGACCTCTTCCAGCGGATCTCGGTCGATCCGGCATCCGTGACGGTCCTGCGGTACACGCCACTACGCCCCTTTCTGCTCAGGGCGAACGACATTGGAGGCGACCTGTCCGGGTTGCGCCCGCCTAAGCGCCGCCGTACCCGCCGTCCCGCCAGCTCGGACGCCGTGGTGGGCGGCGGAGCCGGCCCCGCGGGCCGGTGAGGGCCCTGGTCCGGTCGGCGATGCCCAGGGCGACCGGATAGGGTCGACGGTATGACCCGTCAGGTATACGCGTTCGAGCCGCCGGAGCGGTTCGTGGCGGGCACCGTGGGCCCGCCGGGTGAGCGGGCGTTCTACCTGCAGGCCCGGGGCGACGGGCGGCTGGTCAGCGTGGCCCTGGAGAAGGTGCAGGTTTCGCTGCTCGCGGAGAAGCTCGACGAGCTGCTTGGTGAGGCTCACCGCCGGTTCGGTGTGGTGCTGCCCGAGTCGGAGCCCGGGCCGGCGGACAACGATCCGCTGGAGAACCCGGTCGACGAGGAGTTCCGGGTCGGCACCCTCGGCCTGGCCTTCGACGTCGACAGCAGCACGGTCGTCATCGAGGCGATCGCGGCCGGCGAGACCGACGAGGACGAGGAGGAGGCCGAGGACGAGTCCTCGGACCTGGATCGGCTGCGGGTGCGGCTCACGCCGGCGGCGGCTCGGGACTTCATCGAGCGGGCCCGGCGTGTGATCTCCGCCGGACGGCCGCCGTGCCCGCTGTGCGGCCAGCCGCTGGACCCGCACGGCCACCTGTGCCCGCGTAACAACGGCTACCACCGCTAGGACGCCGGAGATGGCTGCGCTGTCGGAGACCGACGCGCTGGACCTGCTGCGCCACGGCCGGATGGAAGTGGAGGGCAGGCTCGCGGACGCGTCCAACACCACCCTGCGGGCGATCCTCGAGCTGGACGGGGTCTCCGCGCGCTGCGTGTACAAGCCGGTGCGCGGGGAGCGGCCGTTGTGGGACTTCCCGGACGGCACCCTGGCCGGGCGGGAGGTCAGCGCATACCTGGTGGCCGCCGCGACCGGATGGGACTGCGTGCCGCCCACGGTGCTGCGGGAGCACGGCCCCCTGGGGCCCGGCGCCTGCCAGCTGTGGATCGACGAGCCCGAGGACGCGGAACCCATCCTGGGATTCGTGCCGCCGGACGAACTGCCCGACGGTTGGCACCGCATCATGCGGGCGCACGACGAGGACGGCTCGCCGTACCTGCTGGCCCACGCCGACGACCGGGGATTGTCCCGGCTGGCGGTGTTCGACGCGGTGGTGAACAACGCTGACCGCAAGGGTGGCCACATTCTGTCCACTGTGGACGGAGGGGTCCGGGGTGTCGACCACGGGGTCTGCTTCAACGTGGAGCCCAAGCTGCGCACCATCCTGTGGGGCTGGATCGGCGATCCGCTGCCCAGCGAGGCCGTGGAGGTGCTGGGCAAGCTGCGCGCCGAGCTGCTCGGCTCGCTGGGTGACGCGCTGGCCGAGCACCTGACCATCGCCGAGGTGAACGAGGTCGCGGTGCGGATCGACGCTCTGCTGACCAGCGGCCGGTTCCCGGCGCCCAGCGAGGACTGGCCGGCGGTCCCGTGGCCGCCGGTGTGACGGGTCGGCGCGCGGGGCGCGCCCGGCCGGGTCTGACGGCCGGCGGACGGCCCGAAACCGTCCGGGGGACGGCTCGGCGCGGCCCGCGTCGTCGTAGATCGTAGGCTGGGGGCATGGAGTCCTGGATCGCGCCCGAGGTGCCCCGGCTGCCCGGAGCCGGGCGGCAGCTTTCGTTGTTCGACTCGGCCCGTAACGGGGTGCACCCCACCGAGCCCGCCGGGACGGCCCGGCTCTACGTGTGCGGGATCACCCCTTACGACGCCACCCACCTCGGCCACGCCGCCACCATGATCACATTTGATGTGATCAACCGGATGTGGCGGGACGCCGGGCATCCGGTGGTATACGTCCAGAATGTCACCGACATCGACGATCCGCTGCTGGAGCGGGCGAACCGGGACCACGAGGACTGGGTCGTGCTCGCCATGCGGGAGACGGCGCTGTTCCGCGAGGACATGGAGTCGCTGCGGATCGTCCCGCCGGAGCACTATGTGGGCGCGGTCGAGTCGATTCCCGCGATTGTCGACCGGATCAACGACCTGGCCGAGTCCGGCACCGCGTACCGGCTCGACGACGGCACCGGCGACGTGTACTTCGACCTGACCCGGGCGCCCCGGTTCGGGTACGAGTCGCGACTGTCCCGGGAGCAGATGCTCGAGCTGTTCGCAGAGCGGGGCGGGGACCCGGCCCGGGAGGGCAAGCGCGACCCGCTGGACCCGCTGCTGTGGCGCGGCGCCCGGGAGGGTGAGCCGTCCTGGGACGGCGGCCCGCTGGGCCCGGGCCGGCCGGGCTGGCACATCGAGTGCGCGGTCATCGCGCTGAGGCTGGTCGGCGACCGGCTCGACGTGCAGGGCGGCGGCAACGACCTGGTCTTCCCGCACCACGAGATGTCGGCCGCGCACGCCGAGACGCTGGGCGCCCACCAACCGTTCTCCAGCCACTACACGCACGCCGGCATGATCGGGCTGGACGGCGAGAAGATGAGCAAGAGCAAGGGCAACCTGCTGTTCGTCTCGCGGATGCGGGCCGACCACGTGGACCCGATGGCCATCCGGCTGGGCCTGCTGGCCGACCACTACCGCAGCGACCGGCAGTGGACCGACGACCTGCTCAAGGCCGCGCAGGAGCGGCTGGCCCGGTGGCGGGAGGCGGCCTCGCTGCCGTCCGGCCCGTCCGGGACCGAGGTGCTCGCCGCGGTGCGGGAGCGGTTGGCCGACGACCTCGACACACCCGGCGCGCTGGCCGTGGTGGACGCCTGGGCCGATGCGGCGCTGTCCGGCACCGGTGGCGACCCGCAGGCGCCCGCGCTGGTGGCCGCGACGGTGGACGCCCTGCTCGGGGTGCCGCTGGTGGGGTCGGCGCCCGTTCGATAGTCCGTGCGGGCCCGGCGGAGTTTCGTCTGGGGGCGAGGCGTGGCCGGGCCGGCTGGGCCGGCTGAGGCTGGGCCGGCGGGTTCAGGCCGAGGCTGGCTGGGCCGGCGGTGCCGGTTCAGCCCAGCACGCTCAGCCCAGCGCGAGGCCCGGCTCGTCGTCGGTCGGCTCCGGCCGGGCCGCCGGGATCCGGTACTCCTCGGTGAGCGCGGTCATCGGCCCGGGCCAGGTCGCCGTGGCCACCTCGATCGGCCGGTGCTCGGGGTCGTAGGCGACGTGCAGCAGGTGCAGCACTGGAGTGTCCGGCCGGATCTGCAGGATCTCGGCCTCCTGGCGGGTCGGCAGGCGGGCGGTGACCTGGTCGGTCGCCGTCGCGTACCGGCGCCCGGTGACCTCCTCGACCTCCTGGTACAGCGGCCGGCCGAACGCCTGGGTGCGCTCCAGGTCGGTGCCGGTGGCGTCGCGGGGCAGCAGCCAGGAGGCGCCCGTCTCGACCGGGGCGTCCTGGGTGTGCACCAGGTGCCGGCGCACCACCAGCTCGGTGCCCTCGGACACGCCGAACGCGTCGGCGACCTCGGCCGGTGCGGGGGAGCGGCCCACCTCGACCAGCTGCTGCCGGTACCGGGCCGCCAGGTCGGCGTGGTAGCCGCGCTGGATGCCGTACCGGCCGCGGGAGAGGCGGTTGAGCCGCCGCCGGGTGCCGCGTACGTAGGTGCCGGAGCCCGGCTTGGTGATCAGTAGCCCCTCGATGCGCAGCTGGTCGATGGTGCGCTGCACGGTCTGCTTGGCCACCCCGTACATCTGGGCGATGGCCGGGATGGAGGGCAGCCGCTCCCCGGCCGCCCAGTCGCCCCGCCGGATCTGCGCGCGCAGCTGCGCGGCGATCTGCCGGTGAGGGTGTTCCGCCGCGCCTGGATTGATCTCCATGCGGCGCAGTGTACCTAGCCTCCTAGGACGCCATGGGGAGGGTGAGCCGCGACACGCCGGGCAGGGTTGGAGTGATCCTCAGCTCTTGGTGGCGATCCCGCCCGGGGAGGGGGGATCGCCACCAAGACTCGACCAGGTCCCCGCCCACGGCGTCGCCGTGGGCGGATCGGGGGGCTACCAGCCGCCGCCGCTGGTGGCGGGGCCGGACGAGCCGCCGCGCCGACGCAGGTACTTCTCGAACTCCTGGGCGATCTCGTCGCCGCTCAACGGCTGCAGCCCCTCGTCGCCGACGCGCTCCTCCAGCTCACGGACGTACTCCGCGAGTTCGGCGTCCTGCTCGGCGGCGGCGCGCAGGCGCTCCTCCCACTCCGCGGACTCCTCGGCCAGATCCATCATCGGCACCGGCAGGTCCAGCACGTCCTCGACCCGGTGCAGCAGGGCCAGCGTGGCCTTCGGGCACGGGGGATTGTTGGCGTAGTGCGGCACATGTACCCAGAAGGACAGCGCATCCAGTTCGGCCCTGACGCACGCCTCGTGCAGCACCCCGACGATGCCGGTGGGCCCGTCGTACCGGGTGGGGGTCAGGTTGAACCGCTCCGCCACGTCCCGGCTCACGGCGCTGCCGCTGATCGGCAGCGGCCTGGTGTACGGCACGTCGGCCAGCAGCGCGCCCAGCAGGACGATTCGGTTGATCTCAAGGCTGTGGCACAGCTCCAGGATCTCCCCGCAGAACGTGCGCCATCGCATGCTCGGCTCGATGCCCCGGATGAGCAGCACGTCGCGCTCCGTCCCGGGCGGGGTGGCGACGGAGAAGCGGGTGGTCGGCCACTCGATGCTGCGGGTCTCGCCATCCGTAAGCGACACGATCGGCCGGTTGACCTGGAAGTCGTAGAACTCCTCGGGATCCAGTGCGGTCACCGGCCGCGCCGACCAGACCTGCTCCAGGTGTTCGACAGCGGCGGTGGAGGAATCTGCCGCGTCGTTCCAGCCCTCGAACGCCGCGATCGCCACCGGGTCGCGCAGGACGGGCAGCCCGTCGAACTCGGTCATGCCGGCTCCTCGCCTGGCCGGACGCCGGCATGACTGACGGTGCTGGCCTCTCTGGCTCGCTCACTGCGGATGCTCACGCCCCCCAGCCTACGGTCTAGCCCGATCGTCGGCAGTAAAGGCCGCGCCGGTCCCGCCGGTGACCCGCGTGTCCTGTCCGTACGGCCCAGACGGCCCGGTCCGGGTGCCCGATCCCGGACAGGGCGTCCCGCCGGTCTCGTGCCGGCTGTCAACCGGCCGCTGAGCAGCGGGAACCCGCCGCGACCCGCCGCCGCGCGGGTGACCCGTCACCGCCGGTGGCGCGCACCAGCCCCGGGTCCGTGGCGGGTTCCCCACCCGGGAGGCCGGTCGAGCGGGGTGCGTCACGCGTACCTGAAGGCCGGCGGGACTGCGTGGAAACAAATACATTCGCCGCGAACCTCGAAAACCCGGGCGAGTGCGGCATCGTCGGGCCACGTGCCGTACGCCACACCGGGCCAAGGCGGCGTGGGTCTCCGGCCTCTACCACCACAGCCGGAGCGGGAGGCCACCCTCCGCCGGATCTCGGCGGCGACTCGGCCGCTTCAGCTGAACGTCGGCGGGGTACAGGTCAGAGTGACGGCGATCAGTGGCACCGCCAGCCCGCGGACCGCGACCTCGGATCCGTTGACGCTCACCCAGTCGCTGACCGCCGGAACGCCCGTATCCGTCTGGGACCCGCCGGTCCCTGGACTGTAGGGAGGAACTCAATGGCTCATCCAGCCGGGTTCGACGCGACGGCCACGGCCACCTCGAGCGGCACGTCCGCCGTGCGGAACCAGCACACCCGGGCCACCGTGACCGGCTACGACCAGGACTGAGGCGATGACCAGACTCGGGCTCGACTACGCGTGGGAACACCCCGGCCCGGCCGCGATCCGGTCGGCCGGCTACACGTTCGTGGTCCGCTACCTCGGCGGGTCGGCGTCCAAAGACCTGACCCGGGCCGAGGCGGACACCCTGATCGCCGCCGGCCTGGACATCGTGTGCAACTGGGAGGCATCGGCCAGCGCCGCGCTCAATGGCCACGCCCAGGGCGTCGCGGACGCCCGGGCCGCGCTCGCGCAGGCGACCGCCGCCGGCATGCCGCCCAGCCGGCCGATCTATTTCAGCGTCGACATCGACACGAACACCACCCAGTACTCGGCGATCGACGGCTACTTCCAGGGCGTCATCTCGGTGCTCGGGTTGGCCCGGACCGGGGTCTACGGCGAGTACGACCTGGTGGCCCACTGCGTCGCGGTGCACGAGGTCACCTGGGTGTGGCAGACCTACGCCTGGTCCGCCTCGAGGTGGTACCCCGGCGCGCAGCTGCGCCAGGTGCAGAACGGCATCACGGTCGGCGGGGCCGACGTCGACAAGGACCAGGCGATGGCCGAGGACTTCGGCCAGTGGGGACAGGAGGCGATCGACATGGGACTGAGGGACGACGCGGACGGGTACGCGCTCATCGAACGCGTGTACGCGCTGACCATCGGCGCCGACAACACGCCACTCGGCCCGACCAAGGGCGAGATTGTGTGGCTCAGCCGCACGCTCAAGGACATCCAGGCGAAGGTGGCCGCCGACGAGACGCGGGATGCCGCCACGCTCGCCGCGATCCAGGCCCTGACCGGCGGCGGGACGAGCGTCGACACCACCGCGGTCGTGAACGCCATCGACGCCGCGGCGTCCAGGACGAACAGCACCGTGGCCGACCTGCAGCAGCAGCTTGCCGACACGCAGGCCCGGCTCGCCACCGCGCTGGCTCCGGCCGGCACGACGATGGCTCCGGCCGGCACGGCGATGGCTCCGGCCGACACGGCGCCCGGCGGTCCGTCGTGAGGCTCGACCCGGCCTGAATCATCGCCATCAGCGCGGTCGCTGGCGTCGCCGCGGCCGTCCTGAGATGGTTGTGGCCGATCTCGGGCGGGCCCGACGAACTCCCCGGCGACCGGCGCGGCGAGGATGTGCCTCGGGTGCGCCGGGTCGCCTGGTAGCGACCGCGTTCTATGCTGCCGGCAACGAGCCGTCACCCGCCCCGGGGAGCCCGACGTGAGCTGGAACGATTCCTCGACCCCGGCATTCCCTGCGTCCCGCAAGAACGACCGCTGCCCCACGTGCGACATCCCGGTCGGCGCCGCGCACCTCAAGACGTGCGTCTACACCGGTTCGGTCAAGGCGCGGGTCCAGGACAACCGGCGGCGCCGCGGGAAGGAGTGAGGCCTCGCCCGCGAGTCACCGGAACGGTCGGCGCGGCACCGGGGGATCCGACGGCGCCAGCCAACCGGTGATGCGGGCCAGCGATGCCAGCGGGCCCCGCCGGGACCCGCGTCCCTTGAGTACCTGGTCGACCATCTCCAGGATCTCGGCCAGCACCGCGAGGCCCGCCACCGCGATCGCGGCCCAGCGCAGCGGAGTGAGTTCGCGGGTGTGCCTCGGTACCAGGAGCACGGCGACGCCGACCAGCAGCGCCAGCATCGCGCAGTCGTAGAACACGCGCGCGCGGCCCACCAGGAACAGCCAGCATTCCCGATGGTGCGTCAGCTCCCAGGCGACCGCGCGCTGCCGGTCCGGATCGGCATAGTCGTCATACCATTCCCGGACCTGCGCGGGGGTCACCGCGTATCCCTTGGCCCGTGCGGTCAGCTGCACCACGTGCAGGAACATCGTGGCGGCCAGCCCGAACAGCACCAGGGCGAGGTCGGGCCAGCGCAGCGCGGCGGAGATCTGGATGATCAGCGCGAGCAGGGTCACCGCGAAGCCGGCGAGCAGCGGCGCCGCGCCACCGCCGAACGAGTCGACGGTGGCGAACGCGCCGTACGGCTCGGGAGCCCCCGGTGGGCGCGGCGGGGTTCGCGGCGTCACTGCTGCTGCGGTGGCGTGAACACGACGGAGTCGCCCGACACCGCCGCGGTACCGGACACGGAGAAGGAGAAGGTCTCGGGTGGGGCGAACGAGTCCGGCCCCCCGGTGATGGACACGCTGCCCGGCGCCTGCGAGTCGACCGTGACCTGCCCGTTCTCGTTGATGGTCTCCCGCAGCGTCGGGTAGCTCAACACCTGCCAGTGCACCGGTTCCGCGTAGTAGCTCGACGCGTAGAACGGGCATCCCTGCGGCGTCAGGGCGGTGCTGGTCGCGCACTTGTCGACGTATGCCTTGACCTGCTTGCCGATCGTGTCCTGTGCGGCGCTCTGCACGCGCGGCACGAGGGTGCCGCCCTGGGCCTGGCCCGCCACGACCGTCACGGGCGATGCGTCCAGCAGCGGATCGTGGGCCAGTGTCAGCCGGTAGGCGCCGGGGAACGCGGCGAACTGACCCGCCGAGTCCGCGCCGGTCATCGTGGAGCCGCCCAGCTGGTACGAGGCGCCCGCCGGCACCTGTACGGCCAGCGGGAGCAGCCCGTCTTTCACGTGCCATCGCTGGAACAGGTTCGTGGCCCGGCCGCGGTGCAGCGTGACCTGTTCGGTCTGCCGCTGCCCGTCGACGGTGTAGCGCACCGAGGCGGTCGCGTCGGCGCCGTCGACCTTCAGCTTCACGAGTTTGAACCCGGTCGGCGGGTGGTAGCCGGTGTCGGTCACCGCCCGGTCGGAGAGCATCGGGTCGCTGGCCCGCTTGAGGCCGCCGGGATCGAGCTGCGCCCACGCGGCGTCGGCGTTGCGCGCGGCGAGAGCGTTGAAGTAGCCGCGTACCGCGTCGTCCGGCCCGAAGAACACGGAGCGGATCACGAGTACCGGGACGGTAGCGACGATGACCAGCACGATGATGGCGGTCACCAGGATCAGGTTGCCGGTGGAGGGCTGGGTCGGCAGCAGCGGCGGGGTCACCCGGGAATCGACCAACGGTACCGGGTCCTGCGAGACCGCCGGCTGATCGGGCTGACCGGTGCCGCAGGAGGGGCAGTACGGGGCGCCGCCGGAGATCTCGGCGCCGCAGGCGACACAGGTGGTGGCGACGTCGATGCGCATCAGGCCTCCACCTCCCCGGGCGCCAGTGGATAGTCCACCCCGCGCGCTTCCAGCCGTTCGAGCCGGTGCTCCAGGGGCGGATGGGAGGCGCAGATCGCCTCGTCCCAGCCGTTGCGGCTGCCGTCGAAGGTGCCCTTGCGCTCCTCCAGCACGTAGCGGATGCCGGTCAGGTGGCCGGCCCGGACCGCGCCCTGGTCGGCCCGGTACTCGGCGGCCCGGGAGGAAGCCATCTGCATCGGTACCACGAAGTAGCGCACCGCCAGCAGCACCGGCCAGCCGACCGTCAGCGCGGCGAACCGGATGATGGGGTTCTCGAACACGCGCAGCAGCCAGGTGGCTCCCGCGTAGGCCAGGTACAGCGGCAGCGCCACGCCCCGCACGAGCAGGCGGGCGACACCGTCGGCGTTGTGCCAGTGGGTCAGCTCGTGGCTGAGCACGCCGGCGATGGCCTCCCGGTCGTACTCGAACACGGTCAGCAGCCCCTGCCGCAGGACGATGTGCCTGGTGTAGGCGAGCGCGTTGACGTCCTGGCTGTCGTCGATCAGCAGCCTCGGCACGTTGGGCAGGCCCAGCCGCTGCGCGCACTCGTGCAGGATCGGCAGCAGGAGCCTCGCCTCCCGGCGGCTCATCACCCGGGCACCCGACAGCTTGAGGCGCCATGGCTCGAACGCGATGCCGTAGAGCGTGTACAGCAGGCCGATCACGATGCCGAACACCACGTTGAGCAGCAGCAGGACCCCGGTCACGAACGGGTCGTCGAGGTAGTCGAACAGCCACGGCAGCACCAGGCCGCCCACGCCGCCGCCCAGCGCGCCGACGAAGAGGCCGGCCAGCGCGCCGATGCCGCCGCCGCTGCGCACCGCGAGGTGCGAGAGCACCTCCCCGAAGACGGGTATCCGCTGCAGGTACTCCGAGGCGACGACCGCACCGCCCACGGCGCCGGCGAGCCCGGCGACGACCGCCACCGTCGCGCCCAGCAGGATGGCCAGCGGAAGGTTGAACCAGGCGGCGATCAAGGCGGCGACGGTGCCGCGCCAGTCCCGCGTGATCCCGGCGACCAGCCACCACCCCGCCGTGCGGTAGCCGGCAGGCCGCTGCGAGAAGGGTCGCCACCGGGGCCGGGCGGCGGGTGCCGGCCGGTGGGCCGGTGCGGGAACCGCCACGCCGGGCGGCCCGGCGATGGGACTGGCCGGTTGGCCGGACACGGTCATCGCGGCTCCTCACCTCTGCTCGTGGAATAGAAGCGCACGTTTCGGGCCGGCGCGTCCGCGCCAGATCGACGCCGGGGTGTCGGTGGGCTGCTTCGCGGCCGATATCCGAGTCGAGTATCCCCTCGGGAATTCGCCGCCGGATCAGATGAACGGCTGGCCGGTGCCATACCATTTTCCGTCGTGAATCAATCGATATAGACATTGGCGCCGACGATCATTGTGATCAGTCGGGGCCGTCGGCCATTTCCATGCGTGCGGCGGAAAAACCCTTCCGCCGAACGGCGTCACCTGCTTCAGTGTGAGGCGTGCGTCTTGGGAGCGCGGCGCGCCGCCCCATCGGTGGGAGTCTCGGAAATGGCGTCAAGGCAGATCCATTACGTCGACGTGAGTCAGCTCGGCGCGCTGCAGGAACTGGGCTCAGGGACGCGGGGACGCGGATTCGCGGTACCGTCGGTGCTCATCAACCAGCGCTGGCCGGCGGTGTACAAGGAATATCATCCGGCGTTGCGGGAAAGCCTCGACGTCGCCGCGCTGGAAAACATGGTCGGCCTGTTCGACGAGGTCGACGGCGAACTGGAGCCCTGGCTGCTGGAGCGGGCGGCCTGGCCGGTGGCCGTGGTGACCCACCGCGGCCAGGTGTCCGGCTTCCTGATGCGGCCAATGCCGCACGGGCTGGTGGCCGCGTCGGAGGTGCTGGCCGGTCGGCCGGGTGCTCTCGACACCGACGCACTGCACGACTGCCTTGCCGAGGTCGAGGCGGTGCTGGCCGCGCTGCACCGCTGCGACGTGACGCTCGGGCCGCTGGAGCCGCGGCGGCTGCTGCTCCGTCCGCCGGCCCTGGCGCACCTGCATCCGGGCTGTTTCCTGGTCGGCTGCGACCGGTTCCAGCGGCGGGGCGCGGCGATCGTGCCGCCGGCCGACCCGCGCCGCGATCCGGGCACCGACCGGGCATCGCTGGCCGAGCTGGCCACCGGGCTGTGGGCCGCGACGGCACCGTCAGGGCGGCCGCCCGCCGACCATCCGGCGCGGCGGGTCGATCCGCCGCCGACCACCCGGCCTGCCGCGACCCCCCGGCCGGCCGATGCGGCCCCGCCTGTCGGTGTGGCCGGGCCTGCCAGTGTGGCCGGGCCTGCCGGTGTGGCCCCGCCCTCCGATGTGGTCCCGGCCGCCGGGGCCGCATCGGCCGGACCGCCCGTCGCGGCCAGCCCGCAGCCGGTGGCGCTGGCCACGGCGGCCCCGCCCGGGCAGTTCCCGCCGATGACCGCGGCCGCCGGGGCGTCTCCGGTGGTGCCGCCGCCCGAGCCGCCGGAGGGGCGGCCTCTGCCCGAGGGGCCTTCGCCCGAGGGGAGTCTGGCGCCCGAGGGGAGTCTGGCGCCCGAGGGGAATCTGGCCGAGCAGCCCTCGTCTGAGGGGCAGCCGCAGCCGGCGCCCGCCGCCCGGGTGGAGCCGCTGGCACCGTGGTCGGCACCGTCCTCAGTGGAGCGCACGCAGGAGTTGGGCGCGGCGGCCGGCGGCGCGGTGCCGACGGTCGGGGAGCCGACGGTGGGGGAGCCGGCCGGCGAGCGGCGTGGGTCGACGCGCTGGGCGGTGGTGTCCGCCGTCGTCGTGCTGATCGTGCTGGCGGCGGGTCTGATCGCGTTCGCTGTGCTGCGGGGCGGCTCGCGGCAACGGTTCGTCGGGTCGGCGCCCCCGCCCGCGTCGCCGTCGGTCGTGCCATCGCCCACGCCGCCGTCGAGTCCGTCCCCGTCCTCGGCCGCCTCCAGCCCGGCCGCTTCCAGTCCGCCGGCGACGACGGTCGGCGTCGTCAACTTCGCCACGGTGGCGACCGACCCCCGGGCCCGCGACGTCGCGGGAATGCTGAACACCTACTTCTCGGCCATCAACTCCCGCCACTTCGACACGGCCGTGCGGCTCTACGACCCGAGCGGCAGCGTCGACCCCAACTCCGCCAGCCAGCGCCAGCACTTCGCCGATGGAGTCAGGACGACGACCGACTCGGCGGTGACGCTGCTCGGCATCGGCGCGGTTTCGGGGCAGCCGCAACGGGTCGCGGCGCATGTGACGTTCGTCAGCCACCAGCAGGCCGGGTACGGACCCAAGGGGCGGGAGAGCGAGACGTGTACCCGCTGGGATCTGACCTACCAACTGCGGTCGCCGGCCGCGCACCAGTACCGCATCGTGCGAGCCACCTCCGCCACCAACCGGGCGTGCTGAGGCGGCCCGCGATCGATCCCCCCCCCCCCCCCCCGGCCAGCCCCGGCACCGGGGTCAGGCCTTGCGGGCCACGCCCCCGACAAACGTGTGGTACGTGTCGGTCTGGGTGCTGGGTTTGGTACCCGGCTCCGGTCGCCACTCCGGCAGCGGTACCAGGCCGGGCTCGATGAGCTCCAGGCCGGCCAGGTACGCCATGATCTCGTCGTGGGTGCGCCACCGTCCGGTGCCCAGGGTCTGGTTGAAGATCCGCTCCACCTCCAGCGCCTTCCGCGAGGCGTCCGGGTGGGCCTCACCCGGGTCGTGGAAGTGCGAGATGGCGACGTAGCTGCCGGAGGGCAGTGCATCGTAGAGCGTCGCGGCGACCCCGGCCGGGTCCTCGTCGTCGCCGAAGTGGTGCAGGATGCCCATCAGCAGAAGCCCGACCGGCCGGGTGAAGTCGATGAGGCCGCGCACGCCGGGGTGATCGAGGATCTCCGTCGGCTGGTGCAGGTCGGCGTTCACGACGGTGGTCGTGCGGTTGTCGCTGAGCAGCGCGCGCCCGTGCGCCAGCACCATCGGGTCGATGTCGACGTACACGACGTGGATGTTCGGATCGATCTGGTGGGCTATCTCGTGCACGTTGCCCTGGGTGGGCAGGCCGGATCCGATGTCCAGGAACTGCCGGATGCCCTCGCCCGCCAGGTGCCGCACGACCCGGCCCAGGAACGCCCGGTTGGCCCGGGCGGCCTGCGGTCCATCGGGGGTGATGCGCGCCGCCGCGTCGCCGGCCTGCCGGTCGACGGCGAAGTTGTCCTTGCCGCCGAGCATGTAGTCGTACACCCTGGCGATGCTGGGCCGGGTGGGATCCACGCCGGGCGGTGCTGGGATGTCGCTGACCACAGTGGATCCCTCCGTTGTCGCCGCGCGCCGAAGCCGACTGCGACGATGAGCGTAAATGATTCGGGCATTCCGGCGCACTGGCGGTGCCGGGCGGGGAGCGTACCGGGCGCGGGCGGCCCGCGCCGCACCGCACTAGCATGGGTGCGCACGATCAACAACGGATCCGGGCGACCCGTGCGGACGGGAGACCCGGGTGACAGGAGACCGCATCGTGGACCTACCCGAGGGCCTGCTCGACCTGCTGCGCCGGCCGAGCCCATGCCACTTCGCCACCCTGATGGCCGACGGCGCGCCGCAACTCACCCAGACCTGGGTGGACACCGACGGCAAGCACATCGTGGTCAACAGCGTCGAGGGCTTTCAGAAGATCAAGAACGTCGAGCGGGACCCGCGCGTGGCGCTGACCGTGTCCGACCCGGACAACCCCAGCCGGTACTACTGGGTGCGTGGTCGGGTCATCGATGTGACCGCGGACGGGGCTCGGGAGCACATCGAGGCGCTCGCCCAGCGCTACCTGGGAGGGCCCTACCCCTGGTACGGGGGCCGCGACCAGAAGCGCCTGAAGATCACGATCGAGGCCGACCGGATCAGCACGACCAGGTAGGTTTCGGGCACGGGTGGACCGCCCGCCCGGCGGCTCAGCCACGCCCGACGGGCGGCCGGGCGGCCGAGCGGGTGCGGGCGGGTCACCTTCCCGGCGCGTGCTGCGGGACAAGCGGACGCAGCGGGGTGAGCCGGGCCAGGTTGCGCGCGTGATCGCGGTTGAAGGACCCGGCGTCGTTGTCGTGCGGGAAGGGACGCTCGGGCACCGGGACGTCGAGGAACCCGCACAGCGGTCCCCAGCCCTCCGAGACCCGGTAGATCAGCAGCCGATTCTCGGGAATGGCCGCCCGCACCTCGGCGATGTGCCGCTCGAACACGGCGATCGCGTGCTCGCGGTCGGCGATCCGGCCGCTGAAGATCGGTTGCAGCATGGTGGCCTGGACCATGGCGAAGAAGGCGCGCAGATCCGGGCTGGCCGCCCTGGCCAGCCGGAACGCCAGCGCGGCCGGGCCGCGGGGTGGCTCGATGATCTGCTTGAAGATCGTTTGGCGGACGCTGTCGTACCACCGTTCGGGGTCCCGAACGGTGAGCACGAGCCTGGCCTGCGGGTACGCCTCGGACAGCGCGCGCCAGTACGCGGCGACCGGCCAGTCCACGGCGCTGCCGTACCCGTCGAAGATCTGATCCCACCGCGGCGGCGCGCCCTGTGCGAGGGCGAGCCACTGCCGCACCCGGGCGCCGTCGGCGATGACCTCCGACATGTGGTAGCACGGCCCCATGCCCAGTGTCTCCAGCGCCGACTTGAGCGACGTGGTACCCGTCCGCGCGAACCCGACGCCGATCACCCGCACCGTCTTCACCCCTCGCGGAAGCGTAACCGCGTGGATCACGATACATCCATAATGACCGATGGGGAAATGCCGGGCGGCCCGGCGGCAACGGCCCGGGCGAACGGATCCGGGTCGGCCCGACGCGGGCGGCGGGCGTCGGGCGGCGGGCGTGGGGTAGCGTTTGGCTACCGAGCAGCTGCCATTTCGAGGAGGTGGGACCGATTCTCGTCAGTGACGACGGGCGCTTCCACCGCGCGCCTCGGCGACGCTCGATCCCGATCGGGCGACGGTAACCGCGCAAGCGCCCACCGGCGTTTCGAAGGGTTATCCATGTCGCTATCGGAATCCATCCCGGCCTCCGGCCGGGCCGCCATCGTCGCGCGGCTGCGCGCCGCCGGCTGCGTCTTCGCCGAGGACGAGGCGGGGCTGCTCATCGAGGCCGCCCAGACGCCGGCCGCGCTGGCGGAACTGGTCGCCAGTCGGGTCGCGGGCCTGCCGCTGGAGCACCTCGTGGGCTGGGCCGAATTCTGTGGCCTGCGCGTCGCGGTCGACCCGGGGGTCTTCGTGCCGCGCAGGCGCACGGAGTTGCTGGTGCGCCGGGCCGCGGCCCTCGCCCCGCCCGGGGCCACCGTGGTGGATCTGGCCTGCGGGTCCGGCGCGGTGGGGGTGGCCCTCGCCACGCTCGTCGAGGGCCTGACGCTGCACGCCGTGGACATCGAGCCGGCCGCCGTGCGGTGCGCGCGGCGCAACCTTGCCCCGCTCGGCGGCCGGGTCTACGCGGGCGATCTGTACGATCCGCTCCCGGGCGAGCTGCGTGGCCGGATCGACGTGCTGGTGGCCAACGTGCCCTACGTACCCACCGGCGCGGTCGCGCTGATGCCCCGGGAGGCGCAGGAGCACGAGCCGCGGGTGACCCTGGACGGTGGGCCCGACGGCCTCGACGTGTTGCGCCGGGTGGCCGCCCCGGCCGGCGAGTGGCTGGCCCCGGGCGGGCATCTGCTGCTGGAGATCGGCGAGGACCAGGCCGAGGCGGCGGTCGTCGCGCTCACGGCGGCGGGGCTGGCCGCGGCGAGCACCGGCGACGAGGAGCTCTACGCGTGGGTGGTCATCGGCCGCCGCCAGCCTAGCTAGTGCCGGTACCACGCCGGCCCCGGCGGTGAGGCGCTGCTCGCCCGCCGGGGCCGGTGCGTGCCCGTGGCAGGGCCGGGGGTTGCCCGTGGTGGCTACCAGTTGGCGATCTCCGGGATGATGTGCTCGCCGTAGGCCGCGACGAGTTCTGGGCCGTCCGGGCCGCGCAGCGAGCCGGTGGCCACCGTGAAGCCCAGTTCGTGTACCTCGCGCAGCTGGGCGAGCAGCTTGTCCGCTCCCTCGCCCTTCTTACCCAGTTCGAACGGGACCATCACGGTCTTCTCGATGGTGTCGTAGTCGCGGCCGAGGTTGGCGCAGTGCTCGCGCAGCACGTCCAGCTTGTGCGCCAGGTCGGTGCTGCTGAACAGGTTGCAGGAGTCCGCGTACTGGGCGACCAGGCGCAGGGTCTTCCGCTCGCCGGTGCCGCCGATCAGGATCTTCGGCCGCGGCGAGCTCAACGGCTGCGGCGAGTTGAGGGTGCGGCCGAGCTGGTAGTGCTTGCCCTGGTAAAGGCCCTCGTCGTCGCTCCACATCTGCAGGATGATCTGCAGGGTCTCCTCGAGTCGCTCGAACCGCTCCGCGGTCGGCGGGAAGGCGAAGCCCAGGCCGGCGGACTCATCGCCGTTCCAGGCGGCGCCGATGCCGAGCATAGCCCGTCCGCCGGAGAGTACGTCGAGGGTGCTGACCGCCTTGGCGAGCAGGCCGGGCTGGCGGTAGGTGACGCCGGTGACGAGGGTGTGCAGCGTGAGGGTGCGGGTGTGCGCGGCGAGGAAGCCGAGGGTGGTGTAGGCCTCGAGCATCTCGTGCTCCGGCGGGCCGATGTGCTCGATCTGCCAGAAGTGATCCATGACGCTGAGTCGACCGAAGCCGGCGTCCTCGGCGTCGCGGGCGATGCGCACCAGCGTCGGCGCGAGCGCCGGGGGGCCGCCGGGCCAGGTGAAGTCGGAGACGTGCAGGCCGAGTTTCATGGTGGATGAACCCTTCGACGCTCGGGTGACGCGGACACGATGCCGGCCGTGGCCCCCGTGCGCACCATGACGAGCCGGTCCGCGGACCGTACTGTAACGGAGAAGCCTCCGTTTAGGCCGAGGTTACCGAAGCCCTGTGGGGCTGGCAAATTCTCCACGTGCGGCGCGACCGGGCCCCGACCGCGCCCGAGTTTCGGGGCGCGGCCGGGGCCCGGCGGGTCGTGCCTAGCGCAGCGGTGCGGGGATCGCCTGATGCATCAACGAGGCGCCCGACTCCGCTCTGGCCGCCGCCGGCGCGGCCGCCCGCGCCGCCGAGGACGCCGCCGCGCCGGTGGGTACCGGCTGGGGCAGCGGCGCACACAGCGTGTCCGCCCCGTCGCCGTGACGGCGGGCCGGCCGGGTGCCGTTGGCCAGGTAGGCCGCTATCTGGTTGTCCACGCAGGCGTCGCCGTCCAGCGTGTTCGCGTGGCTGGTGCCACCCGGCTCCGCGATCAGGCTGGAGTTCGGGAAGAGCCGGCGCACCTCGAGGCTGCCCTCGTACGGCGTCGCCGCATCCAGCGTCTCGTCGATGAGCAGGGCGCTGGCCACCTTCCTGCCGTCCACCTTCACCGGGGTGCTCGCCTTGGCCGGCCAGTACAGGCACGGCGCGTTGAACCAGGCGTTGCCCCAGGTCTCGAACGGCGCCTTCTGGTAGGTCGCCCAGTTGTCCCGGCGCCACTGGTTCCAGCTGCGCGGCCACTGCACGTCCGTGCACTGCACCGCGTTGTAGACGGCGTAGGAGTTGTCGTCGCCCGGGCCGTCCGCGTCCTCGTACCAGCTGACCACGGTGGCCGCGTCGCCGTCGTGAACCCAGCCGGCGAACGCGTCGGCCAGGTCCAGCCAGGTGCTCTGGTAGTAGCCCGCGAGCAGGAAGATGTCGGTCCACTCGTCCGGTCCGACGACGCCGCCGGCCGGATGCGTCCGCAGCTGGTCCTTCTCCTTGTACCAGAGCTTCTCCACCGCGGACTCGGTCTTGCCGAGGTGGTACACGCTGTCGTACTTGGCCAGCCAGCCGAACCAGATCTCAACGGTCTTCTGGAACGCCACGTCCTGGTTCAGGTTGGCCTCGTACCACACGTCACGCGGGTCGACGTTGGAGTCCAGGACCATCCGGCGCACCCGTTGCGGGAACAGGGTCGAGTAGACCTGCCCCAGGTAGGTGCCGTAGGAGAAGCCGTAGTAGTTGATCTGACGCTGCCCGAGCGCCGCCCGGATGCTGTCCATGTCCTTCGCCGAGTCGACGGTGGTCATGTGTTGCAGCAGCGCGCCCGCGTTCTTTCCGCACGCCGTGGCGTAGGCCTTGGAGCTGGCCAGCCAGGTCTTCTCCAGGCTGTTGGTGGTCGGGATGTACTCCGGCCGGGTGGGGCCGAAGTAGTCGGGGTCGCAGGACACCGCCGGCACGCTGGAGCCGACCCCGCGCGGGTCGAAGCCGATCCAGTCGTACGCGTCGCCGGCGTGGTTGGGCACCGACTGGCCCAGCCGGGACAGGCCGAGCCCGGACCCTCCGGGGCCGCCCGGGTTGACCAGCATGACGCCCTGGTACTTGGAGTCCGGCGTCTTGTGCGGGATGCGCGAGACGGCCAGTTGGATCTTCGTGCCGTTCGGGTGGCGGTAGTCCAGCGGCACCGCCAGGTACCCGCACTGGGCGCCGGCGGCCTTCAGGCTGGCGCTCGCGCAGGTGCCCCAGGTGATGGACGCGGCCGGCGCCGTGGTGGGTGCGTGCCCGGCCGACTTGTCGGGCCCGGCCCACGCGGCCGGTGCCATCGCGAGGAGTGTGGCCGTGATGGTACCGGCCACGACGATCAGTTTTGCCTTCACATGACCTCCACTTCGAGCGATACCGATGGGAGTCCGTACACATTGACATCTCTGATGTTTGCCGGTCGGCCCGTCGCGGGGAACGGGCACAAGGTCGAGGGTTCCTGCCAGATCATGGGAGGGTGGGTAGTGCCCTCGGCCGTCGTACCCTGCTGCGCATGACGTTTTCGATCGTGGCGCGCTCGGCCGACGGGCGGTCCTACGGAGTCGCCGTGGCCAGCAAGTTCCTGGCCGTCGGCAGCGTGGTACCGACCGCCGAGGCGGACATCGGCGCACTGGCGACCCAGGCGTACGGCAACTTCGCGTACCGCCCGCAGGGAATGGCGCTGCTGCGCACCGGGGTGGACGCGGCCGGTGTGGTGGCCGGCCTGACCGCCGCCGACCCGGGCCGGGACGAGCGGCAGCTCGGCGTGGTGGGTGCCAGCGGCTCGGGCGCCACCTACACCGGCTCGCAGTGCATGGACTGGGCGGGCGGGCGCGCCGGGGACGGGTACGCGATCCAGGGCAACATCCTGGCCGGATCGCGGGTGGTCGAGCGGATGGAACAGACCTGGCTGGCGGGGGATCCGGGCGCGGCGCTGGCCGAGCGGCTGCTCGGCGCGCTGTCGGCGGGCGACGCGGCGGGCGGCGACCGGCGTGGCCGGCAGAGCGCGGCGCTGCTGGTGGTGCGGCGGGGCCACGGGTACGGCGGCACCGGCGACGTCGAGGTCGACCTGCGCGTCGACGACCACGCCGACCCGATCGCCGAGCTGTCCCGGCTGTTCGACCTGCACCGCCTCTACTTCGGCCGGCCCGACCCGGACACGCTGCTGGACCTGTCCGGGGCGCTGGCCGACGAGGTGACCGGTCGGCTGGCCGAGCTGGGCCACGCGCACGCCGACCTGGACGAGGCGCTGGCCGGGTGGGCGGGCATCGAGAACCTGGAGGAACGCCTGGTATCGGGCAAAATCGATCCGCTTGTGCTGGCCCAGCTCCGCGATCAGCGGCACGAGTAGCTTTGGTCCACGTGACAGACGTATTCCACCCCGCACAGTTCACTGCCCTCGGCCGGCTGACCGGTCTGGTCCTCAGCCCCGACGGATCGCACCTGGTGGCGGTGCGCCAGGAGCCGGACGCCAAGGGCGGCCGGTACACCTCGGCGTTGTGGTCCATCGATCCCGAGGGGGACCGCGAGCCGGCCAGGCTGACGTGGTCGGACAAGGGCGAGAGCCAGCCCGCGTTCCGGCCCGACGGCGCGCTGCTGTTCGTCTCCGCGCGCCCCGACCGCGGCGCGGGGCGGCCAGCCGGCGATGGCGACGGCGAGGACGACGAGCCGGTGCTGTGGGAGCTGCCCGCGTTCGGTGAGGCCAGAGTCGTGGCCGGCACTCCCGGCGGGGTGTCCGCGCCGCTGGTCGCCCGGGACTCCGGCACCGTGCTGGTGCGCGGCGCCCGCCTGCCCGGCTCGCCGAACGCGGACGCCGACCGCCGGGCCCGCCGGGACCGGGCCGACCGGCGGCTGTCCCACATCCTGCACGACGGGTTCCCGATCCGGCTGTGGGACCACGAACTGGGCGACGTGTGGCCGCGGCTGTTCGCGATCGAGGGCGACGAGCCGCGCGACCTGACCACGGGCTGCCGCCAGGAACTGGTGGACACCACGGTGTCGGTGAGCGCGGACGGGTCCGTGGCCGCCCTGCGCACGCGGTCGCGGCAGCGGGACGGCCGGCTCGGGCGCGGCGTGGCTCTGCTGGAGGTGAAGTCCGGGACGCTGCGGGCGCTGACCGCCGAGGACGGGTACGGGTACTCGGCGCCGGCCCTGTCACCCGACGGCATGCAGGTCGCGGCCATCCGCGAGGACCACGGCGAATACGACACCCCGATGACGTACGCGCTGGTGGTGCTGGCCACCGACGCCGGCCCCGGCGCCGCCGCGATCGAGGTGCCTCTCGGCGACGTCTACCCGACCGAGCTGGCCTGGTCGGGCGATGGCGCGACCCTGATCGTCTCGGGTGACCTGCACGGCCGGGGCGCCGTGCTCGCCGTGACGGCGGGTACCTGGGCGGTACGCACGCTGGCCGACGACGCCTCCTACTCCAGCCTCTGCGTCGACCACACCGGCCAGAGCGTGTACGCGCTGCGCAGCACCGTGGGCCGTCCGCCGCACCCGGTGCGGCTGAGCGGCGACGGGACGCTCGTCGAGCTGCCCGCGCCCGACCCGGCGCCGGCGCTGCCGGGCACACTGACCGACGTGTGGGTCACCGCACCCGACGGCCAGCAGGTGCGCGGCTGGCTCGCCGTGCCGCACGGTGCCTCGGCGGCGGATCCGGCGCCGGTGCAGGTGTGGATCCACGGCGGTCCGTTCGGTTCGACGAACGCCTGGAGCTGGCGCTGGTGCCCGTGGGTGGCGGTGGCCCGCGGGTACGCCGTACTGATGCCCGACCCCGCGCTGTCCACCGGGTACGGCCCCGGCTGGATCGCTCGCGCCTGGCCGCACCGCGCGGCACTGGTGTGGTCCGACATCGAGTCGCTGCTGGACGACGTGTTGACCCGCCCTGAGCTGGACGCCGACCGCACCGCCTGCCTCGGCGGCTCGTTCGGCGGCTACATGACGAACTGGGTCGCCGGGCACACCGACCGGTTCGGCGCCATCGTCACGCACGCCGGCCTGTGGGCGCTGGATCAGCAGCACACCACCACCGACGCGGCGGAGTGGAAGAGCGGCCTGTTCGGCACGCCGGCCGATCACCCCGACTGGTACGCGGAGAACTCGCCGCACAACTTCGTCGAGCGCATCAGCACCCCGATGCTGGTGATTCACGGCAACCGCGACTACCGGGTGCCGATCAGCGAGGCGCTGCGGCTGTGGTGGGACCTGGCCAGCCGGTTCGACGGCGAACCCGACGCGCTGCCGCACCGGTTCCTGCAGTTCACCGACGAGAACCACTGGATCCTGTCGCCGGGCAACGCGCAGACCTGGTACCAGACCGTGCTCGACTTCGTCGACCTGCCCGTGCGCGGGTAGCGGAGGTCCTCGCGCGGCGGCCGGCGGATCGGCCGCCGCGCGAGGACCCTCAGGCGAGCGCCTCCCGGGCCCACGGCATCAACAGCCGCTCCAGGCCCACGAGGACGTAGTACAGGCCGATGCTCTCGATGGTCAGCAGCGCGACCGCGGCGAACGCGATGGCCGTCTCCGACTGCGCCGCCTCCGCGGCCAGGACGTAGCCCAGACCCTGGGTGGCGTTGGAAATCTCGGACACCACGGCACCGACCACCGCCAGCGGGGCCGCGACCTTCAGCCCGACGAACACCTGCGGCAGGGCGCCGGGCAGCCGGACCTTGGTGAAGGTCTTCCACCGGGACGCGGACAGCGAACGGGCCAGCTCTTCGAAGTCCGGTGGGGTCGAGATGAGACCGGTCATCGAGGCGAGGATGACCGGGAAGAAGCACAGCAGGGCGGCCATCACGATCTTCGGCGTCTGGTTGAATCCCAACCAGATGACCAGCAGCGGCGCGACCGCCAGCTTCGGCACCGCGTTGATGGTGACCAGCACCGGCATCGCCGCCCGCCGCACCGACCGTGAGGTGGTCAGGGCCAGCGCCACCAGCAGCCCGCCGATCGCCGCAATGGCGAAGCCGATGAGCGTCTCCCGCAGCGTCACCCAGGCCGCCGACATGAGAATCGACGTGTTGTGCACGAGCGCGGTCACGATGTCGGGCGGTGCGGGCAGGAAGAACGCGCGGATGTGGAAGACCACGATGAGCAGCCACCACAGCCCGACGAAGGCGACCGGGCCGAGGACCGGCAATCCCACCTTGTAGAGGAGCCCGGGCTCCCGCGGCACGCTCTTGCTCTTCATGAGCATGGGCATCTCCCGTTGCGACGACGGTGTTTGCGATGACGGAAGCCGACGACCGCTTCCCCTGTGTGCGGCCACAGGCTACTGCGGACCGGGGAGCGGCGTGGGGCCCGCGATCGAGTACCGGCCCATGGCATCGCGGGCCAGTCCCGGCACCGCGCGCAGCGCGTCCAGTTCGCGGACGACCTCGCGGCCGTCCCGGCTGCCCAGCGCCGCCATGAGTTCGGCGAAGTACTTGGGGCCGTCGGCGAGCGCCGCGCGCACCGATTCGCGGCGCGGCCCGGCGTACCGGGGCGGCTCCGGCACCATCGTCTCGATGCGTTCACCCGAACCGAACGGCCAGGTCAGGTCGAAGCCGGCCTTGGCGCCGGCCCGGGAACCGGCGGCCAGCGACGGGTCCAGCGGCAGGGCGCGCAGTCCGGAGTCGACGATGAGGTCGCGGTCGGCCTGAAACCGGGTGGCCAGCGCCCAGTCCAGCTGTTCGCCGGAGAACACGTCGATGTCGGGATCCACCACGAACACGTTCTTCACGTTGGCCAGGCAGCCGAACGCCGCCAGGATCGCGTTGCGCGCCTCACCCGGCACCCGCTGGCGCAGCGCGATGCGCACGTTGAACATGCCGCCGCTCGCGGGCGTGGCGCACACCGCGAGTGGTTCGCGCACCGCGGTCTCCAGCGCGCGCCACACCATCACCTCGGTGCGCAGCCCGGACAGCACGGCCGTGTCGGTGTGCCGCATGTGCCGCCCGCCGATCGTCGCGGTCTGGAACAGCGCGTCGTGGCGGCGGGTGACGGCGGTCAGGTGGAAGACCGGGTTGCGCTTGACCGCGCCGTAGTACCCGAGGAATTCGCCGTACGGGCCCTCCGACTCGGCGTGGCCACGTTCGTCGAGGTATCCCTCCAGCACCCACTCCGCGTCGGCCGGCACCCGGATGTCGTTGGTGACACACCGAACCACCGGCAGCGCGGCATCGCGCAGCGAGGCCACCAGGCCGAGTTCGTTGACCGGCAGGCGCATGGTCGCCGCCACCTGGTCGATGGGGTGCGAGCCGACCACGAAGCTGATCGGGAGCGGTCGTCCGTTCCCCGCGGCGGCCTCGTAGATGGCCCGCAGGTCGCTGGGGGAGACCAGGTCGATGCCGGTGGTGTGCGGGGCGCGCAGCATGAGCCGGCGCATGCCCACGTTGGTCCAGCCGGTCTTCGGATCCAGCACGTAGTCCACCGACGCCGAGATGTACGGCGCGCCGTCCAGCCCGTGCTGCAGATGCACGGGCAGCGCGGTCAGGTCCGCGTCCGCGCCGGTGAGCACCACCTGCTGGACGGGCGCCTGATCCTGGCCCACCTCAACGATTTCCGGCGCGTTACGCAGCCGGCGCAGCACCTCGGGCAGCAGGGCGCCCGGGGCGACGCCGAACGCGCGCGCCAGCCGGGCGCGGCTGCCCACGACGCCGCCGACCAGTTCCGCGCGCTCCGGACCCACCTGACGCAGCCACACCGCGCGGGGGTTGCCCTCGAAGACCTCGGCGACGTCGGCCAGGTCGACGGGATCGTCGACAATCTGTAGCTCATCGGAGCCGGCGAGTCCCTCGACGAAGTCGCGCAATCGGAATTGGCCGAGGTCAAGGCCCTGAGGTTGACGCACTTGCGGATCGGAGATGACGTCCAACTTCGCTCCCGGTGTCGAGTAAGGACCGGACGGGGGGTGGAGCCGGGGCATTGCTCAGGGATCCTGCCATCCGCCGCGATATCCGCGCACGCGGCCCCATCCCCTACGGCGACGTGCGCGGTATCCGCACGCGCTGGTCGCGCACAGTCGCGCCCGCCGCGCGGGTGGGAGGCGCTTCCTTCCTGGTCATCGGCCATTCGGCCGAGTCTGCATGGGATGTGCGGAGAGTGGCCGGTACCCATCATGTTGAGTGGGGAATGCGATCAACCTACACTGTGCCCCGGTAAAGCCCCCAGACCCCTCCGCTGAAGGGACGACTCGTCGTGAGACGTCTGCGTGCAATCGCAACAGGATTTCTGGTTCTAGGGTTGATAGCCGGCTGCAGTTCGTCGAAGACCTCCGCCGCCCCCGGGAAGAAGTCCCTCGACAAGGTCACGTACATCACCGGCCTCGGCGACTACGGCCGCGAGGCCTACGCCTGGTATGGCCAGGCCAAGGGCTACTTCAAGGCCGAGGGCATCGACCTGACGATCGAGCCCGGCAAGGCCGGTGCCCTGAACCTGCAGGAGATTGAGAGCGGCAAGGCGCAGTTCGCCGCCATCGACTACTCCGGCGCCATCGTCGACTACGGCAAGGGCACCGACACCAAATTCAAGATTGTCGACGCGATCAACCAGCGTACGACCGTGGCCATCATGACGCTGGGCAGCAGCCACATCACCGGCCCGGCCGACCTGGTGAACAAGACGGTCGGCGTGCAGAACGGCGCGGTGCCCAAGACGCTGTTCCCGGCGTACGCGCGGCTGGCCGGGTTGACCGACGAGCAGATCGCCAACGTGCACTTCCAGTCGGCGCAGACCCCGGCGCAGCTGCCCGGATTCCTGGTCAGCAAGAAGACGCAGGGCATCGGGCAGTTCGTGGTGGGTGTGCCGGCCATCAACGCCAGCCTCAAGACGGCCAACGTCAACGACACGGTGACCACCCTGCCGTACAGCAAGTACCTCGGTGACCTGTACGGCAACGTGCTGGTGGCCACGAACGAGCTCGTGAAGGGCAAGCCCGACCTGGTGCGCCGGTTCAACAAGGCGTACAACAAGAGCCTGGCCGCCTCGCTCGACGACCCGGACGGCACCGCCGACATCCTGCACAAGTACGACCCGGCGCAGCCCGTCGCCGCCGCGTCGGCGGAGGTGAAGCTGCTCAAGCCGTACTGCGGCTCCGGTGCGCAGATCGGCACGATGGACCAAACGAAGGTGGCCCGGGGCATCGCCATCCTGCAGGGTGCCGGGCTGTTCACCAAGACGTTCGACCCCAACGAGATGGTCGCCTTCAATCTGGTGCCGAAGCCGAACGCCGCCTGAGAGAGGAGTTCCGCGTGCAGGCTATGACGCAGCCGTCGCGGTACGTGCTGGACAACCGGCACGAGTACGCCAACCAGCACCACGAGTCCCTGGCCGCCCTGCTCGACCCCGGCAGCCGCACCCGGACGCTGGAGTTGCTCGACGGCAGCCTCACCGGCATGAACTGTCTGGAGGTGGGTGCCGGCCACGGCAGCTTCGCCGTGTGGCTGGCCGACCAGGTCGGGCCACAGGGCCGGGTCACCGCCATCGACCTCCATCCGGACGGGATCCCCACGCACGAGCGGCTCACCACGCTGGAGCGTGACGTCACGCGCTTCGAGCCGTTGCCGCACGGGCCGGTGGACTTCGTGCACACCCGGCTGATGCTCCAGCACGTGCCGCGGCGCGAAGACGTCCTGCGCTGGCTGGTGTCCGACGAGGTCCTCAAGCCGGGCGGCGTCCTGCTGGTCGAGGACTGGGACGCGTCGCGCACCGACATGGTGCTGGCCGCGCCCGACCCGCAGACCAAGCAGCTGTACGACAGGTTCCAGGAGTTGCTGGGCAACAAGGTGTTCGCGGGCGGAGGCACCGACCGCACGTGGGCCCGGCGGGTACACAGCCGGATGATGGCCGAGGGTTTGACCGGGGTGCGGACGACGGTGTCCGGACAGTCCTGGGTTGGCGGCGAGGTCGGGGGCCGACTCGTCGCGGCCAGCGTCGGGCAGACCTATCCGCTGCTGCTGGCGGCCGGGATGTCCGAGTCCGAACTGGACGGTGTGTTCGCGATGCTGGGGGATCCGGCGCTCGTGCTGGCCAGCCACCTGTTGTATTCGAGTAGCGGCACCAAGCCGGTGCGCTGACGGTGAACGCCGGCCGGTCGACCCGATCCACGTCGACCGGCCGGCAGCCGAGGATCGGATCCGGGCGGGGAGCGGGACGACCCGTCGCGCGGCGCGACGCGGCCTAGAGCCGGGTCAGCGCCCGCGTCACGTCCGCCCAGGCCGGGTTCGCCGGATCGATGAGCGCCCGGTGGTTGACGCCGGGCAGGACGACCAGCTCGCACTCGTCGCCGGCCAGCTTCGCGTAGTGGGTGCTCAGGTCCATCGGCACGTCGACGTCCTCGGTGCCGTGCAGGACCACCTGCGGTACGCCCAGGGGCAGCAGGCGGGTCGGGCAGGCCAGGTCGTACCGGTCGGGCACCTCCTCCGGGCCGCCACCCAGCAGCCCGCGCACGGCGCCGTCGCTCAACCCGAGCGCGGCGGCCATCCGCAGGTCGGCGACCCCGGCCAGCGACACGACCAGCCGCGGCGTGACCCGGGGCGGCGTGACCCAGGGCGGCGTGAACGGCGGCTGCCCGGCGAGCCGGTGCCGGCCGCAGGCCCACAGGGCCAGGTGCCCGCCGGCCGAGTGCCCGACGGCGGCCACGCGGCCCAGGTCCAGCGCGTGCTCGGGGGCCAGGTCGGCCAGCGCGTCGAACGCGGCCGCCACGTCCACGAACGTTCCCGGCCAGCCGCCGCTCGGCGAGCCCACCGGCGTCGCGTCCGGAGCGCCCGCCCGCGCTACGACCCGGCGGTACTCGATGTTCCACACGGCGTACCCCCGGCCGCTCAGGTCGGCGGCCGCGGCGTGCATGAGGTCCAGCCGGTACCGGGCGCGCCAGTAACCGCCGTGCACCAGGACCACGACCGGTGCCGGGGACGTGCCGCCGGCGGCGGGCCACAGCTGGCCGAACTGGTCGTCGCCCGGCCCGTACGGGAAGCTCCGGTACGCGTCCGGCCGGGCCGGGGTCAGGGCCGCCAACTCCGGCGGGTACTCCGAATGCATCGGCGCATCATACGCAGCGATGGCGTGTCCGACGTCCGGTGCCCGTCACCTGGGCGTCGGCGCAGCCCGTCGGTCATTGTGCCGGCGACCCCGTCAGGTCGATCGAGTCGATCCGCTGCCCGGGGTCGTCGAGCCGCAGTTGGTTCACCACGCCGAGGAGCCGGGTACTGGTGATCACCGCTGTGATGGGCACGCCGATGCGCAGGATCATGTCGCGGATGGCGTCGGGGGAGGCGCCCGGGAGGCGGCCGATGTAGAAGCCGCGGGAGATCGGGGTACCGGCGTTGCGTTCCAGCGTCGCCGCGAACAGGGACACCGAGTAGTTGGAGTACGCGTCGTCGGACAGCAGCAGAGTCACCGTGCCCGGGTGGGTGCGGTACGCGGCGATGAGCTGGGTGGCCAGCGCTCCGAGGTGCTTGGGTGCCATCCTGCCGGACTCCCATGCCGCGCCCCAGTTGCCCTCCGGCCCGCTCATCATGGGCCGGTACGGCGAGTCCCCGCGCACCAGCCCCAGCCCGGCCCCGATCGAGGCGGCCAGCAGCAGTGAGGGCAGGGCCAGCGCGATGCGCGACCGGGCGCGCCGCGCCACCGGTACGGGCAGCAGGGTGGCCAGCGACCCCAACCCGATCAGCAACACCACCTGCGCGCCATGCAGCGACTTCTCGAAGTAGTAGCCGGTGTGTCCGGTGGTCAGCTTCTGGTACGCGCCGAGCAGGAACGCGAAGGCGAGCAGGCTCAGGGCCGCCCAGCGGTACAGCCGCCACACCGCCGGGCACCGGCCGGCCGCGCCGAGCACCCCGGCCGCCACGGCCAGGGTCAGCGCGATCAGCGCGGCCCGGCTGTTGTGGGCGCCCGCCGCCGCCTTGAGCGACTCGGTCTGCCCACCGCCCAGCACACCCATGGCCAGCGGCAGCAGCGCCAGGCCGCCGGCGACGACGGCGACCGGTACGGTGAACGCCAGCCGGGGCAGCCGGCGGCGGCGCATCACCAGCCACACCACGGCCGCCAGCCCCATGCCGGGCAGGAACAGGTAGTAGGTGAACCCGAGCGCCACCAGCAGGCTGCCCACCATCAGCAGCTGGGTGCGCCTGGCGGCGACCGGCCGGGCCAGCACCGCGATCAGCGCGGCCATCAGCGCCATACCCGCGATCTCGCTGGGGTACCCGTCGACGAAGTCGGCCGTCAGCTCACCCTTGATCAGCAGCGCGGAGAGCGCGACGACCACCGGCACCCACCGCCAGTAACTCGACAGCAGGCGACCGCCGACCCACTGGGCCGCCCACAGGATCGACAGCGCCATCAGCCCGTAACCGGCGACGTGGAACCCGATCAGGTGGTTGAACGCGGTGACGGCGGAGGCGTCGTGCTGCGGCAGGAACCCGTCGAGCAGCGCGCTGACGAAGTGGAAGCCCTGCGGGTACCGGATCATCCCGGAGTACACGTACCGCTGGGCCTCGTCGCTGTGCAGGAACAGGTACCCGTGCACCTGGCGGATGCCGTCGAACACCGTCACGTGCCGGGTCAGGTCCTCACCGGCCATCGCCAGCCCGATCCGCCCGGCCAGGTCGGACCGCAGGTAGGGCCTTGCCAGGTAGAGCGCGATGACCCCGGCCGCGGCCACGCTGGCGGCGTCGGCGATCGTCGGGCGCGGCAGCCGCGGGCGCCGGCGGGTGACCGTGCCCAGGACGGCGAGCAGGGTCAGGGCCGAGCCGGCCACCGGTACCGGGGCCAGGCCCCACGGCCAGACCGACAGCAGCAGGCCGCCGGCGCAGGCGGCCCCGAACAACAGGAACAGCGCCAGCATCAGGCGATCCAGCAGGCCGCGGCCGGCGCGCAGGAGGCTCGCGGTGGCGACCAGCACGACGGGCGGGAGCAGGAGGTCGGCGCCCACCAGGTGGGTGGCGGCGGGCAGCGCCCAGGCGAGCGCGATCAGCCCGGCCAGGACCTCGGGCCGGAAGCGGCTGCCGGCGCGTCGGTGCCGCGAGCCGGGTGAACGGGAAACGGGGATCCGCTG
Organism: Rugosimonospora acidiphila; assembly: GCF_039543385.1. NCBI lineage: Bacteria > Bacillati > Actinomycetota > Actinomycetes > Micromonosporales > Micromonosporaceae > Rugosimonospora > Rugosimonospora acidiphila. The sequence goes on along the minus strand of NZ_BAABJQ010000024.1, from coordinate 110,856 downwards.
GGTTTTCTCGCGGTCCAGGATCGTGGTCACGGGCGGTGCCTCTCGACGGTGATGCGCGAGACCGGGCGGGCCGGGCGGGCGTGGCTGTGCGGATATCCGGGCGGAGCGGTCGTCCGGGAGGGGCACCGGTGCGGGTGGGGCGGGGTCCGACGAGGTTTCGCCGGTGGATCCGCCGTCCATGACGTCGTGGGTCGAGGGATGGTGGGTCGGGCTTTGGTGGGTCGGGGGTTGGTGCGGCGAGGGTTGGTGCGGCGAGGGTTGGTGCGGCGAGGGTTGGTGCGGCGAGGGTTGGTGCGGCGACGGTTCGTGGGTCGGGGGTTTCTGGTCGGCGGCGTCGCCGGTGAACGCGACGTCGCGGGCTCCGCCGCTCGACGGGGCGGGGAGTTGGTGGGTTTCGGGCCGTGGCGGACGCATGGCGGTCAGGGGTGCGCTGCCGGGGTGGGGAGCTGGGCCGCCACCGCGTCCAGCATCGGCGCGACCAGCAGGGGCGAGGCGCCGCCCTCGAATTCCCGCTGCACCACCTCGACGACCACCACCGGCGAGTCGCGGATGAGCCGGGCGGCCGTACCCGGGTCGGTATCCGCCAGGTTCCAGTTCGCGTAGGTCAGGTCGGCGAAGAACGGCGCCAGCGTTTCCATCGACTGCTCGGTGAATGAGTCGCCCAGGATCAGGGTCTTCGGGGTGAACAGCGGCGCGCCGGCGGTGGTGGCGGTGCTGTGCGCCGCCGGGTACCCGGCTATCGTCTCGCTCACCCGGTGCACCGTAACGCCGCCGCGGCGGACCTGGACCGCGGGCTCCCGCTCGGTCTTCGGCATCCCGATCATTTTGGTCAGGTCGGTGGTCTTCAGCTGGGATCCGCTCGTGGTGAACTTCGTGCTCGCGAGCAGGCCCGGGTCGAGGCGGGAGACCAGGGCGCGGGTGTAGGCCGCGACGGCGGTGGGGGACCAGTGCGTGTCGGTCGGGTAGTAGGCGTGCCCCTGCTGCCGGGCCACCTGCGCGATCGGCCCGTACGCGTCGACATACCCGACCGGCGGCGCGCCGTTGATCCGGCTCCAGAACGCGTGGTTGGCCGCCACGCTGCACGACCGGCCCGGGTACGACGCCGGCAGCATCCCGGCCTCGATGGCGCTCTTGTCTGGAGGTACCACCACCACGAACTGGTGGCCCAGCCCGGTGACCAGGTCGGCCAGCCGGTCCAGCTGGGCGAGCGTCGCGTCCAGCGGCTGGGCCGGGGAGCACCGCAGCCGCATGTCGTCCTTGAAGAACAGCCACCCGTCCCGCCCGGCGAGCACCTCCTGGGAGCCGGCGTCGCGGGTGGACAGTTCCCGGAACACGTGCTCCGACACCCAGCCGTTGGCCCGCACCGCCGCGTCGCGCAGCGGCAGGTGGTCCACGGCCCAGTCGTCGAGCCGGGGCAGGAACCGCCACCCCGCCGAAGGGGAGGGGAACGGGCGCAGCGGCCGGTTCTCGATCGGGGCGGCGTGCGCGCCGAACAGCCGGACGGCATTGGGGCCGAAGAAGAACAGCATCGCGAGGCCGGCGGCGAACGCGGTGTTGACGCGCGTGCGCCGGGGCCGGCGGTGCCGGCGAACGGTCCGGCGCCGGGCGGGCGTGAGGTTCGCCGTCCGCTCGGACTCGTGGGTCTTCTCCGACACCGTCATCTGCTGATCGGCCCTCAGAACTGGTAGTAGAGGAAGGGGCTAAAGGTTCCGGCTGCCGCCAGCACCGACACGTAGCCGATGGCCAGCAGGCTGCAGGCGTACCGGGCGGTCATCGCCGTCGTTCCGGTACCGGTGCTGAGCAGCCGCCCCATCACGAAGCGCCGGGGCAGCAGGAAGGCCACCAGCCCGGCGCCCAGCAGCACCGCCGCCTGGTGGCCGATGCCGGCGTCGGTCAGCAGCGTGGAGGTCGCGGCGAGCCGGGGCACGAACATCACGTGCAGCATGCCGGCGGCCTGCGCCAGCGAGCCGGACCGGAAGAACACCCAGCCGACCAGGACGAGCACCAGCGTGGCCGCGCGCCGGGGCACCAGGTAGCGGTCGGGGTCCAGCCGGGCCAGCCCGGTAACCCGCTCCACCACCAGCAGCGCGCCGTGGTAGAGGCCCCAGATCAGGAAGGTCCAGTTGGCGCCGTGCCAGATGCCGCACGCCACGAACACGATGACCAGGTTGCGGTACGTGCGCGCGGCCGACCCGCGGTTGCCGCCCAGCGGGATGTAGAGGTAGTCACGGAACCACCGGGACAGCGACATGTGCCACCGCCGCCAGAAGTCCGTTATGGACACCGACGAGTACGGCCGGTCGAAGTTCTCCGGCAGGGTGAGCCCGAACATCCGCCCGAGCCCGATGGCCATGTCGGAGTACCCGGAGAAGTCGAAGTAGATCTGCACGGTGTAGGCCAGCGCGCCGATCCACGCGGTGCGCCAGTCCAGCGTGCCCGGGTCGGCGCCGAAGACGGCGTCGGCGATGGGCGCGATGGAATCGGCGATGACCACCTTCTTCGCCAGCCCGAGCGCGAAGCGCGGGAAGCCGGCCGACAGGTCCTCCAGCTTGTTGTGCGAGGTCTGCCCGAGCTGATCGGCGATCTCGTGGTACCGCACGATGGGGCCGGAGATGAGCTGGGGGAACATCGCGATGTACATGGTGAACCGGACCAGGCTGCGCTGCGGCGAGCGGCTGCCCCGGTACACGTCGAGGATGTAGCTGAGCCCGTGGAAGGTGAAGAACGAGATGCCGATGGGCAGCGCGATGCGCAGCACCGGTACCCGCGTGAAGACCTCGTGCAGCTGACCGCTGGCGAAGGCGACGTACTTCCAGACCGCGAGCAGGGCCAGCTGCGCGACCACGGCGCCGACCAGCACGGTCCGCCCGCGGCGGGAGCGCCCGTGGACCCGGTCGTGCTCCAGGGCCAGCCCCGCCGCGTAGTTGGCGAGAATCGAGGCGCCCAGCAGCGCGACGAACGCCCCGGCGCCCCAGACGTAGAAGACCAGGCTCGCCCCCGCCACCAGAGCGTTGCGGCAGACACCGGGTAGCACCCAGTACAGGCCGAGTACCGCCGGCAGGAAGAACCAGAGGAAGGTCGGCGAGGCGAACGACACACCGAATCAACGGTCCAGGCCACGGCGAAGACACGGGCGGGTCACGCGGGCGCGCGCACCGTCGGCGTGCCCTGCTCGCGTTCGCGCCGGCGTCCGCCCCGGCGCCCACCGACCCCGTCGAATCGCCGCTCCGCCGATCGGCCGATTTGTTCGCCGTCGGTTCGGCTCAGGCCGGCGAGGCCCCGGTCGGTCCGCCGAGCGCCGGGGTTCGACACCCGCGGCGAGCGGACCCGAGGGGCGGACGCGCCGGCCGGGCCCGGGTCCCGATCGGGCCCGGCCGGCGCGAGACCAGCCGTTACGGGTAGCTGACCAGCGTGCTCGTGCCGAACGCGCCGATCAGCGCGGTACCCGCGTCGTTGATGGTGCGCTCGATGCCGCCGCTGCCGCTGAGGAACACCGAGATCAGGCTGTGGAACCGGACGCCGGAGCGCTCGGGCACCTCGATGGCCCGGTCGGCTCGGATGTCGACGCCCTGGTTGAAGAAGCAGTAGACGCCCAGGCCCCACGCCTCGTGGGTGCGCACCGCGCCGGCCACCTTGTACGACGCCCAGCCGTTGCCGGCCGCGTTGCGCCACGCCTGCTGGCTCGGCGGGTCGTACGGCATCTCGCTCTGGTAGAAGATGGTGCGTCCGTGCTCACCGTTCCAGATGGTCTGGTACTTCTGGTGGTGCTCGACGAACAGCCCGTACGCGGTGACGTTGTCGCCGTTGACGACGACGCCGGTCTGCGACGTGTTCTGGGTCCAGCCGACCCCGTTGCCGTGGTCGGCGCGCCAGGCCCAGATGTTGTCGATGATCGTGTCGTCGCTGTTGATCACCAGGCTGGTCCCCGCCCGGCCCAGCCACGGGCCGCCGATGCGGAAGAACACGTCCTGCAACGACGTCGGGTTGTGCGCGTGGCCGCGGTGGCCGTGCTCGGTGCCGATCTCGACCAGGGTGTCCGAGACCCGGGGCCCGGCGTCGACGAGCACGCCGGCGATGCGCACGCCGTCGACGTCCGCGACCTTCAGCACGGCCGTGCCCCGGTCCGGGGTGAGGCTGGGCATGCCCAGGCCCAGCACCACGGTGTTCGGGTGGCTCACGGACAGCGGCGCGTCGAGGTGGTAGACCCCGGGGGTGAGCAGCAGATGCTTGCCCAGGGCCAGGGCCAGGTTGATGCGCAGCGCGCTGTCGCCGGGCTTGGCGATGTAGAAGTCGTCGATGGACAGCGACGAGCCCTTCGCGGTGCCCGCCGACCAGGTGGTGCCCGAGCTGTCGTGGCGCAGCGCCGGCAGGAAGACCCGGTAGCGCCCGGCGCCGTCGAGGTACAGGAACGGCTTCTCCCGGGTCACCGGGCTTTCGGGCAGCGTGGTGTAGGTGGGGTTCGGGAAGCTCTGGTCGGGCGCGCCGGTCACCCCGGAGAACACCTGGTTCCACACGCCGTTGCTCCAGCCGCCGCCGAACTCGCTGTCGCGGGTCAGCCACTGCTGCTGGGAGCCGTTGATGACCAGCCCGTCGATCTTCGAGTCGGCGATGTACCCGCCGCTGGAGAAGCCGCCGTTGCCCGGTTCGAGCAGGAGGATGCCGCGGATGTGCACCCGCCGCAGCGGCGCGGCCTGCGACACCGCCCACTGGTCGAGCCCGCCGTCCGGGGTGACCGACAGGTTCTCCGCCGAGCGCCAGAAGTTGATCAGTGCGGAGATGCCGGCCGCCGAGGTCGGGTCGGGCTGGCCGACGACGCGCACCGCGCCGTGGATGTCGACGTCGTCCGGGGACAGGCCGAGCCCGGCGACCGTGGTGTAGTAGCCGAGGTTGGCGTTGACCGTGTACGTGCCGGGCTTGAACAGCACCGCGTACCGGGCGGTACCCATCTCGTTGCTCGCCTGCTGGGCGAAGAGCGCGTCGAACTTGGCCTGGATCTGGTCGGCCGGCGTGGACGGGTCGAAGACGAAGACGTTGGGGCCGAAGTCCGGCTGGTGGTCGCCGTGGCCGCCACCGTGGCCGGCTCGGTCCGGGCCCCGCCCGGTCGCCGCGCTGGCCACGCCGGGGGCGGCGACCAGCCCGGCGGCGGTGACCGACGCGGCCGAGGCGGCCAGCCCGATCAGGCCGCGCCGGGTGATGCCGGCGCGGGCCGGCGCCTGCTCCGGGGCGTCGTCCTTGTCGTGAAGCGTTCTCATGCGACCTGCCTATCTGGACGGCGGCGAGACCCCCGGCACCTCGGAGAGCGCTCTCTCCAAGGTGCCGACTTGGGTCAAGCCGTAAAGGAAGGGGTCGATGTGTTTCTACCCCGTCCGGCACGCCCGCGCCATAGCACCGGCGGATAGATTGCGGCGACCCGACCGGCCGGCCAGGGTGCCGCCGCCCGCCCCGCGAGCCGGGCGCCGGCACCCACCGGGAAAGGGTCAGGTGCTGGTACAGACGGTCCCGTTGAGCGTGAACACGGCCGGCGGCACATCCGGCCCGTTGTAGGCGCTGACGAAACCGATGTTGGTGGTGCCGCCGTTCGCGGCCAGCGCCGCGTCCGTGTCGAGGCTGGTCACCGTGACCGTGGTACCGGTCTGGGTCCAGGTGCCGTTCCAGCCGCTGCTGACGCTCTGCCACTCGGTTGGCCAGGTGAAGCGCAGCGTCCAGCCGCTGATCGGGCTGGGCCCGGTGTTGGTGACGTCGACGCTGGCCACGTAGCCGCTGGCCCAGTCGCTGGTGTCGACGAAATGCACGGCGCAGGCGCTGGCGGCCGGGGTGCCGGTAGTGAATTCCAGCGGCGGGGAGGACCACGACACGTTGCCCGCGGTGTCCCGGGTCACCACGTTGACGGTGTACCGGGTGCCGGGCATGAGGTTGTGCACGGTGAACGAGGTGCCCGGGGTCTCCCCGAACTCCTCGCTGGTGGCCCCGTTCTGCCAGTACACCTCGTACTTGGCGATCGGGTGGCTTCCGGCGGTGGCCGCCGGCCAGGTGATGGTGGCGTCCCGGTCGGTCACCGCGCCGGCCCGGGGTGCCCCGGGCGCCCCCGGCACCCCACGCGCCACCGAGGACGGGTGCAGCACGAGCACGGTCAGCGAGTACGGCGGCAGGGTCTGCTCGGTGGCGCTGCCGGTCTGGGCGGTCGTGATCGCGTTCCCGCCGTTGGCGAACGAGTAGACGGTCGGCGCGCCCGCGGCCGGCGTGTACCCGGCGTAGCCGAGGTCGACCGGGTACGAGTTGTCCGGATCCTTGTTCACCAGCATCACCGCGAGGTCGCCGTTGGCCCGTCGCACCGCGTGCGCGTCGACCAGCGGCTGGTCGGTGGCGGCCCGGACGAGTTGGTCGCCGGGGTGCGCGAAGGTGCTCAGCACCCGCAGGGCGTAGTACGGCGCGAAGGGCGTGTTCATCGGCGGCTCGCAGGTCGTACCGTCGGACGCGCAGGTGGCGCTGGACAGCAGCCCGAAATCGCCGTAATCGGTCTGACCAGCCACCGTGGACACCGTGCCGGCGCCGTTGTGCACGTCCCACCAGTCGACCGTGAACACCCCGTCCTCCCACAGGTCGGCGTAGGTGTTCGCGGCGAACAGGGCGCCCGGCTGGGTGTTCTGGCCGTACCCGACGTTGGTTTCGGTCAGCGCGATGCCGAGGTTGGCCGCGTTCGCGCCGGCGTACCGGGCGATCTGCTGCCGCACCAGGTACACGGCGTCGTCGAGCTGGACCGGCTTGGTCAGCGCGTCGGCGGCGCCCGAGCCGCCGGGGTACCAGTGCAGGATCACGAAATCGATCTTCGAGCCGGCGATGGACAGGACCGTCTGGTTCCAGGCGGCGGAGTCCCCGGCGGCGACCACGCTGTCCGGCCACCCGCCCGGCATGGTGAGCACGGCACCCACCTTGATGGTCGGGTCGACCGCCTTCATCGCGTCCGCGTACGCCACCACCTCGTTCGCGTACCCGGCGGGGCTCTTGTCCGCGTGGTTGTCAGCCTCCCAGGCGGAGCCGTAGTACCCGTTGCCGTACAGCTCGTTGCCGATCTCCCAGTACTTGGCGCCGTACTCCTTGGTGACGTTGGCGTACCGCACCCAGTCGGCCGCCTCGGTCGGGCTGCCGGTGCCGTAGTTGGCGATGATGATCGGCTGCGCGCCGACCCGCTGGACGGAGCCCATGAACGTGTCGAAGTCGGTGTCCGGGGCCACGTACCCGCCGGGCGCGGTGTTGTCCTGCCAGTGGTAGATGTCGCCGTACGAGCCGCCCGGGTACCGGATCATCTGCACCCCGGCGGTCTTGAGCAGGTCTGACACGCCGGTGGTGCCCAGCTGGCTGTCCCAGACGGCGTCGTTGACGCCGAGCCCGGTGCTCGGCACGGTGGCCAGCGCGGCCTTCGGGTTGACGGTGACGGTGACCGGGGCGGGTGCCGTGGCCGCGTGCGCGGCGGGTGCCGCGGCGGCCGGCGACATGGCGGCGGGTAAGGCGGCCATCCCTCCGGCGGTCAGCAGTGCGGCCGCCACCAGGCGGGCGCGGCGATGGGCAAGTGTCCTCATCGGACGCTCCAATCGGGAAAAATGGATTGGCGCACAGCGAATGCCGCATCGACAACGACGGCCGGAGAGGAGAGGGCGGGGCAACGGCTCCCGGGGACCGGGGCTTCCGAGGCCAGTCCGAAGGCCGCGCCGCGGCGGCGCGCATGGCCTGGCTCCCCGGCCAGATCGTACGCGCCGGCGTGCCCGGACGGTACGGGCCGCTCCGGTCAGCTCGACCCGGACCGCTCGGCGCGCCGCTCGTAGCGCAAGCGTGCCAGGAGATACGCCGTGCGCAGCAGTTCGCGGGTCGCCCGCTCGGTGCGCGATCCCGGGTTGGCCACGGCCAGCCAGCCGAGGGCGCCGTAGACCGGGTGCGCGATCACGGTGTCGTCGCCGCCGCCGGTGGCGCCGGACTCGGTCGGGGCTGCGAGGCAGGCGGGGTCGTCCCTGGTGTCGGTGCCGGCCTCGGTGCCGGGGCCCGCGCCGGGAGCGCCCACGCCGCCGGCGGCGGACTCGCGCGGCGCGTGGCCGGTCCACCGCGCGAACGCCTCCCTCCCGGCGGCCAGGTTCACCCGGAAGGCGCCGGGCCGGTCCAGCCGGGACGCGTCGTCGCCGGGGTAGTCCTTGGTCACGATCGTCGCGAAGGGTTGGGTGTTCGTCGGGACGACGCCGTCGGGCGCGTAGTAGAAGAACGCGTCGCCCCAGCTGATCTCGGGCGAGCCGTCCCCCGGTGCCGGCCTGAGAATCAGGACGCCGCCGAGGCCGTCGATGAAGCCGATGATCTCGTCGATGGTCATGCGCTCCAGCGTGGCATTAAAGTCCTTATGGAGGCTTTGGATGCCGGAGGGCGAGGAAAACCGGGGGGTTTCGGGTGTCGGGTCTCAACTCCGCGGGTCTGCGCACCATCGACGTCGCGCGGCGGGCCGGGTACTCCGTCCAACAGGTGCGCAACCTCGAACGCGACGGGGTGCTGCCGCCGGCCGAGCGGACGGCCGCCGGCTATCGGGTCTACGGAGAGCTGCACGTCCAGTCCGCGCTGGCCTACCGCGCCCTCGCGTCGGGCACCGGCCCGATCGAGGCGAAGCGGATCGTCCGGGCCGTGCACGAGGCGCCCGCCGCGCGGGTGTTCGCTCTCCTCGACGCGGCGCACGCCCGACTGCACACCGAGCGCACGCAACTGAGCCAGGCCCAGGAGGCGGTCCGGGCGGTCTCCGGTGAGCCGATCGAGGACGTCCGCGCGGCGGACTCGATGGGCGTCTCCGAACTGGCCGCCGCCCTGGGCGTGCGCCCCTCGACGCTGCGGCACTGGGATGCGGAGGAACTCGTCGTCCCCGACCGTGACTGCGCGCGGGGCCCGCGGCGGTACACACCGAGTCAGGTGCGGGACGCGCGGATCGTCCACCAGTTGCGGATGGCCGGCTACCGCGTCGCGCCCCTGCGGGGCCTCATGCCGCTGCTGCGGCACACCGGGCGGTGGGACGACGTCGCCACCGCGCTGGCCGCCAGGGACGCCAGCATCGCGGCTCGTTCCGCCGCACTCCTCGACGGCGCCGTCGCGCTGCGTGCCGCGCTCGGCCTCGCTGCCGCTGCCGGCGGCGCTGCCGCTGCCGGCGGCGCTGCCGCTGCCGGCGGCGTCTCAGGGCCGCGGCCGGCGCCCGACCAGAGCGATCAGCCGGTCCGCGATCGGAGCGTCCCCCGGCAGCCGCACCCCATCGGCGAACATGCCGCTGGCCGGCAGCGATCCGGCCACCGGCGTTAGGCCGGCGAGCAGCGGCCCGACCAGTTGGTCGGGCAGGTCGATCGGCTGCGCCGTCGCCACGGCCAGGTCCCAGGCGTGTACCAGCGGTTCGATCACCGCCCGCCCCAGGCCGTCGTCGATGGTGGTCACGCCGGGTACGCCGGACACCGCCGCGCCGGGATCGAGCCCGTCCACGATCGCGGAGATCTCGGCCCGGCGCCGGTGCCAGGCGGCCCGCGGATCGACACCCGCGATCGAGGCCGGGTCGCTCGCGGGCGGGACCGGCGGCTCCCGCAGCGCTATGGCAAGGATGACCCGGGAGCCGTTGATCACGTGTCCGACCACGGCGGCGGCCGTTCAGCCCGGGCACGGTGACGGGTCACCCCAGCGGTCGGCGGCCACCCCGTCCACGACGGATCCGGACAGGTCGAGTGCTTCCCGGTAGCGCGCCGCGCCGGTACCCATGGCGCCACAGGTTACCCATCGGGGTGACCGCGTGTCGATCGAGATCGGTCAGTGCCCTGGCGGGATCGGTCCTGCGGAACGCGCCCACCATATCGGGTCATACAGCTCGAATCAGCGTACGTTTCACATTCAGCCGTCTTACGATTTTGTCGGGAGTATCCGGGCTACCGGCGGGGTCCGTCGGCGCTCACACAGGGAGACGACATGGCATCGATTCGAGCGGTCCGCACGTGGGCCGCGGCGGGGGCCAGGGGCTTGATCGCCGTCGCCGTGATCGCGGCGGGTCTGGCCTTCGCCCCGTCGCTGCCCGGCCGGGCCTGGGCCGGCGCGGCCTGGGCCGGCGGCGCGCCGATCGGGTTCGAGGAGCCGCGTCCCCCGCTGCTCCCGGCCAACTTCCAGGGCAGCGGCCGGTACATCGTCCGCGACCTGGGCATCGACGTCCCCTTCACCTGGCTGGGGAGGGACGGCGACAGCCAGATGACCGCGGGCGGCCCGCAGTATCCGATCTGGTTCACGAACCTGATCTACCACAACACGCTCTACACGCTGACCTACAAGTGGCCGAACATCCCGCTGGACCCGCCGCGCCCGTGCGACGTGATCCCCGGGTTCTTCAACCGCCAGATCCTGAACGACAAGCTGAAGACCGCGCGCTTCGTGGGACCGGAGATCCTGCAGGGCGCCCAGGACCGGTACGTCGATCACTGGCGGGTCGGCGTGGTCGGCGGATCGACCGTACCGGGCGAACAGCCCCGGTTCCCGATCGCGCTGGGGGACGTCTACGTCGACCAGAACAATCCGAGCCAGTGGGTGCAGGTGCTGCAGTTCGGCTTCCAGAACCTGTTCGACCCCGAGTTGGACGAGTGGTTCACCCTGACGACGTTCAACCAGCGGCCGGGACAGGTCACGCTCCCGGAAACGTGCCCGCCGCCCACCTCGTGAACGGGCACGTCCCCGGTCCTAGCGCGGCCGCCCCGGCTCGGCCGGACCGTCCGTGGGTACCAGCGCCAGCGCCTGGTTCAGGTTGTGTTCGGCGATCCCCGCCATGAACTCCCGGTCGGGAAAGTCGCCGTCGAGCAGCCGCAGCGGCCCCGCCGTGAGCGAGAGCCGCTGGGTGAGCAGGTAGAGCGCGAGCCTGTCCTCGTCGAGCCCGTCCACCGCCAGCCGTTCGTAGTCCCGGCCGAGGCGGATGCGCAGGAACACGTGCTCCCACTCCACGTCGAAGTACAACAGGTCCTCGATGTCGATCAGGACGGGATGGCCGTCGCGATCCACCAGGACGTGGTCCAGCCCGAGTTCGCCGTGCACCACGGAGTATTCGGTGCGAGGCCGTACCGCGCCTGCCAGCTCGCGCAGCCGCTGATCCAGCCGGCCGCGGGCCCGCGCGATCCTCCGGTCGCGGCTGGCGGCCTCGGCCAGACAGCGCAGTCCGAAGTCGAGCGCGGCCCGCTCGCACGACGGCCAGCGGGAGCGCCCGCCGCCGTCGACCAGGGCCACCTTGCCGTACGCCGGCGCCCGGTGCCGCCGCATCTCCGCCAGCGCCTCGCGCAGCCGCGCCATCGTCGGCTCAGTGGCGACCGGGTCGCGGGCGAGCCGATCCATCAGGTGTTCGCCGGGGAGATCCTCCAGGACGACCACGTCGGCCGGGTAGTGGTCGCGGGAGCGGTCGATCAGGCGGACCTCGGGAACGCGCAGACCCAGCGACTCCAGCCGCGCGTGCGCGGACTCGAACAGGTCGACTCCGACGCCCGCGGAGAACGGATCGGCCAGGTCACCGTCGCCCTCGGCCGCCGGCCAGTAGTTCTCCGAGTCCTCCCAGAGATAAGCGATCACCGTGGTCGCGTCGTCCATCGTCAGCCGGTAGACGCCCTTGCGGGTGCCACCGCGGATCCGCTCCACCGCGTCCAGCCGGCGCCCGCCGCCGAGCGCGGCCCGCGCGAGCGGGGCCAGATCGTCCCGAGTCACCAGACGCGGCGCCACGTGGAACCCACTCTCTGCAAGATCGATTGGGGCCCCAGGAAGCTACCGGAGCCGTCGACCCGCCTCAAGCGGTTTACTCCAGACCGGCCGGAGGTTGTCGATCCGGCCGGTGCTCGTTCGTAAGGGTGTGGGGACGCCGGTACCGTGCCGGTGGCCGGAGCGAGAGGGTGATGCGGATGGGCGAGGCGCGGACGTTGCTGGACGGTCGGGGCCTGCTCGAGTCGCCCAGATGGCACGGCGACCGGCTGTACGTCTCCGACTGGTCGGCGGGTGAGGTCCTCGCCGTCGACCTGTCCGGCCGCGCCGAGGTGGTCGCGCGGGTGGCGTCGCTCCCGCTGTGCGTGGCGTGGCTCCCGGACGATCGGCTGGTGATCGTCTCGTCGGCGGACGGGCTGCTACTGCGCCGCGAGCCCGACGGGGGCCTGGTCACGCACGCCGACCTCGGCCAGCCGGGCTGGAATGACATCGTGGCCGACGGTCGCGGCAACGCCTACGTCAACCGTCCCGGCTTCGACCCGACGGCCGGCCAGGCACCGCGCCCCGGACACGTCTTCCTGGCCACGCCGGACGGCTCGGCGCGTCAGGTGGCCGAAGACATCGCGTTCCCCAACGGCATGGCCGTCACGCCCGACAACGCCACCCTGATCGTCGCGGACTCGTACCGCGGCCACCTGGTGGCCTTCGACATCGACGCGGACGGCGGGCTGTCCCGCCGGCGCGTCTGGGCCGAACTGCCCGGTGGAGTGCCGGACGGCATCTGCCTGGACGCCGAGAACGCCGTCTGGTACGCGGACGTGCCGCACCGGCGGTGCGTGCGCGTCGCCGAGGGCGGGCAGGTCCTGCGGACCGTGGAACTGGATCGTGGGGGCTTCGCCTGCGCGCTGGGCGGCCCCGACGGTACGACGCTGTTCATCGTGGCCGCCGCCTGGCAGGGCATGACCGAGCCCGAACCGGTGACGCCGGGCAGCGGCCGGGTGCTCACCGTTCGGGTCGACGTGCCGGGGGCCGGCTGGCCGTGAGGCCCGGCCGCGCACCCCACGCGGCCTCGACCAGGGCCGGGAGGATCTCGGCCGCCGATCCGCGCAGGTTGACGGCGCAGATCTCGTCCAGCGGCGTCGGCCGCGGGTTGACCTGCACGACGGTCGCGCCGCAGCGGGCCGCGACGCGTGGGATCTCGGCCGCCGGGTAGACGACGCCGGAGGTGCCTATGGTCAGCAGCACGTCGCACGCGGCGGCGGCCTCGACCGCCGCGGTCAGCGCCGCCTCGGGCAGCGCCTCACCGAACCACACCACGCCGGGCCGCACGGGCGCGCCGCAGCGCGCACAACGGGGCGGCGCGATCCGCTCGCCGTCACCCGGATCGGCGACCTCGCCGTCTCCGGAAGCCGCGCCCGCACTCGCGTCCGCGCCCGGAACTGCCGCCGCGGTCGGGGAGGCCGCCGGGTCCGGGAAGGCCGCCGGGTGGCCCGCCTCGGTCACGCAGCGGGGCGCGAAGAGACTGCCGTGCAGGTGGATCGGGGCCCGGGAGCCGGCCCGCTCGTGCAGGTCGTCGACGTTCTGGGTGACGACGACGCTGCCGGGGACCAGCTCCTCGATGGCGGCCGTGGCCAGGTGTCCGGGGTTGGGCCGGGCGAGGCGTACCCGCGCGCGGCGCCACTCGTACCAGCCCCAGACCAGGTCCGGATCGGCGTCGAACGCCTCCGGGGTGGCGAGCTGCTCGGCGTCGAACCGGGCCCACAGCCCGGTCAGATCGTCGCGGAAGGTCGGCACACCGCTCTCGGCCGAGATGCCGGCCCCGGTGAAGACGACGACCCGGCGGGCCCGGCCAAGGGTCGCGGCGACCCCGGACGGCAGGACAGTCTCCATCGGAAGCATCCTGCCATCACGGGGCCGGTGCCTCCAGCCCGCCGGCGTCGTCTCGGCTCAGAGGGTGCGCTGGTACGGGTCCCAGTCCTCCGGCAGCGGGGACGGGGTGGGGAAGTCGCTGTTCACCGCCACGAACTGACCGGTCTCGGCGGAGGCCGTCAGCGCCTCCATGACCTCGACGATGTGCAGCGCGCCGGCCGCGTCGGCCCGGTGCGGGGCGCCGGTGCGGATGGCGCGGGCCAGGTCCAGCACGCCCATGCCCCGCCCGACGTGAGCGCCCACGGTCTCCACCGGCGTCCAGTCCTCCTCGCGGGCGCGGCGCAGCCGCAGCGGCCCGTCGAACCGGTTCGGGTCGGGCACGCTGAGCGTCGCGTCGGTGCCGGTGATCTCAACGAAACCCTGCCTGCTCAGCGGCGAGTCGAAGCTGAAGATGGTGGTGGCCGCCTGGCCGGCGGAGAACTCCAGCAGGCCCGACACGTTCGTGGGCACCTCGACCCGGAACCGGGTGCCGGCTCGCGGCCCGGACCCGATGACCCGCTCGGCGAACGCCTTGCGCGCGGTCGCCGCCACCCGGGTCACCCCTCCGAAGGCCGCGGCCAGCGCGGTCAGGTAGTAGGGGCCGATGTCGAACAGCGGACCGGCGCCGGGCTGGAACAGGAATTCCGGGCTGTGGTGCCAGCTCTCCGGCCCGGGGCTCTGCATCAGGGTCAGCGCGGACTGCGGTGTGCCGATGTCGCCCCGCGCGATGAGCCGGTACGCGCTCTGCAGGCCGGCACCGAGAAAGGTGTCCGGGGCGGAGCCGACCCGTACGCCCGTCTTGGCGGCGGCGGCCAGCAGCCCCGCGCCGCCGTCGGCGTCCATGGCGAGCGGCTTCTCGGTGTACACGTGCTTGCCGGCCAGCACCGCCGCGGTGGACACGTCGATGTGCGCGGCCGGGATGGTCAGGTTCACCACCAGCTCGACGTCCGGGTGGCGCAGCGCCAGCTCGGGCTCGCCGGCCTCCGGCACGTGGTACTCGGCGGCCACCGCCTTGGCCCGCTCGGTGTCCAGGTCGGTGCACGCGACGACGCGCACATCCGGGAACGTGGTCAGATTGCGCAGGTACTCGTGGCTGATGGTGCCGCAGCCCACCAGGGCGATCCCGACCGTCATGCCGCTTCCTTCTCCAGCCCGTTCAGGTACGCGTAAGACTCGGCGAGCGCGGTGAGCATGTCGGTGGCGCACCGGTCCAGCTCCGCCACCCGCCACGCGTCCCGGGGCGCGGCGGCCAGGATGTCCGGGATCGGCAGCGTACCGGCGCCGACCGCGGTCATCGGGTCCTCCTTGGTGGCCGGGCCGTCCTTCACGTGCAGGTACTTCACCCGGTCGCCGAGCCTGGCCAGCAGCTCGGGCACGTCCACGCCGCCCACGGCGGCCCAGTACACGTCGAGCTCGAGGAAGACCTCGGACGAGAGCTGATCGGCCAGCACCTCCAGCGCCGGCCGGCCGTCGATGAGGGAGGACAGCTCCCAGTGGTGGTTGTGGTACCCCAGCCGCAGGCCGTGCCCGCCGGCCCAGGTCGCGGCCTCGTTGAGCGCGCGCGCCGAGCGGCGTACGCCGTCGGCGTCGGCGAACTCGTCCGGCGGGATGAACGGCACGATGACCGTGTCGATGCCGATCGTGGCGGCGGCCGCGGCGACCTGTTCCCGCGCGTCGGTCAGCACGGGGGCATGGGCGGAGCAGGCGGCCAGCCCGGTCTCGTCGAGCAGGGCGCGGAAGCCTTCCGGATCGTCTGCGAGGTCGCACGGCTCGACCGACCCGTAGCCGATGTCGGCGAGTCGCCGTAGCGTGCCCGCGCGATCGGCCGCCAACTCTTCACGGACGGAGTACAACTGCACAGCGATTGGCTTCATGGGCAAGGACGCTAGAAACTTTTTTCAGTTCTGTCAATAATACGAGTCGAACCCAAAAAAGTTGGCGCTACGACCGCGATACGCCGTCGGCGCGGCTCGGCGGAGCTACCATCCGGTAGCGATCGGCCTTCCCTTTCACCCCCTCGAAGGAGCCCGAGATGCTGCCCCCCACCGCCGACCCGGCCCGGCTCGGCTTCGACCCGCGCCGGCTGTCCCGCATCGACTCCCACTTCGGCCGCTACGTCGATGACGGCCTGCTGCCGGGCTGGCAGATAGTGGTGACCAGGCGCGGCGAAGTGGTGCACGCCTCGACCTACGGGCAGCGCGACCGCGAGGCCGGGCTGCCGGTCGCCGAGGACACCCTGTGGCGCATCTACTCGATGACGAAGCCGCTGACCAGTGTGGCCGCGATGGCGCTGTGGGAGGAGGGGCGATTCGAGCTGACCGACGAGCTGAGCAGGTTCATCCCCGCCTTCGAGGGCGTGCGGGTCTACGACAAGGGCTCGGCGCTGCGCCCGTTCACCGTTCCGGCGACCGAGCCGATCCGCCTCTGGCACCTGCTGACGCACACCTCGGGCCTGACCTACGGGTTCATGCAGACCTCGGTGGTCGACGCGCTGTACCGGAAGGCCGGCTTCGACCTGGGCCCGTCGGAGGAGCTGGACCTCGCCACGCTCTGCGAGCGCTACGCCGCCCTGCCACTGCTGTTCCAGCCCGGCAGCGCCTGGGGGTACTCCGTGGCCACCGACGTGCTGGGCCGGGTCATCGAGGTCGTCACCGGCCAGTCGCTGGACGCCGTGTTCGAGGAGCGCATCCTCCGGCCGCTCGCGATGACCGACACCCGGTGGTGGGTGGATCCAGAGGCGGCCGGCCGGCTGGCCGCGCTCTACGCTGCTCGCGAGCCGGCACTTGGGCCGGATCGGCAAGGCGGCGCTTATCGCGAGCCGGCACTTGGGCCGGATCGGCAAGGCGGCGCTTATCGCGAGCCGGCACTTGGGCCGGATCGGCAAGGCGGCGCTTATCGGCCGGGTGGTGGCGCGGCGGTGCGCTACGACGCCCTCGGCCGGTACGCGCTGCGGGCGCCGGCCGCGTTCGCCGGCGGCTCGGGCCTCGTGTCCAGCGCGGCGGACTACCACCGGTTCACGCAGATGCTGCTGCGCGGCGGGGAGCTGGACGGTCAGCGGATCCTGGGCAACCGGACGCTGCGCTACATGACCCGCAACCACCTGCCGGGCGGGCGCGACCTGGGCGCACTGAGCACCGGCGGGTTCGCCGAGACCACTCAGGAGGGGATCGGCTTCGGGCTCGGCTTCGCGGTGGTGGGCGACCCGGTGCCGGGCCGGACCCTGGCCAGCCCGGGGGAGTACTACTGGGGCGGGATGGCGAGCACCCTGTTCTGGGTCGACCCGGCCGAGGAGCTGACGGCCATGCTGTTCACGCAGGTCGTGCCCTCGGGTACCCATCCGCTGCGACCGCAGCTGCACCAGTTGGTGTACTCCGCCCTGGTGGATTGAGTCGGCGGCAGGCCGTCCTCGCCCGAACGGATGGTACAAAAGGGGCGTAGGAGGTCTGACTGGTGACCACCGGAAGGTTGCCGCGGATAGCCCGCAAGGCAGGCGACCCCGAGCAGCCGACGTTCCTCGAACTCTTCTTCGACCTGGTCTACATCTTCGCGTTCCGCCGGCTGGCACACGAGCTGGACACGAACTACAACGCCATCGGCGTCCTGCGCACGGCGGTCATGCTGCTGGCGATGTGGTGGATCTGGGAGCTGATGGTGTGGCTCACGGATCTGTTCGACCCGCGGCGGGCACAGATCCAGGTGGTGGTCCTGGTGGCCATGTTCGGCATCCTGGTGATGGCGCTGACGGTGCCGACCGCGTTCGCGCACAACGGCTGGGTCTTCGTGGTCGTCTACTTCACGATCATCTTCGCCAGGGCCAGCGTGCTGATCGGCGGCGCCCGGGGCTACCCGAGCCAGCAGGCTCGCAGCGTGCGGGTGGCGTTCTGGTTCGGACTGACCGCGGTGGTGTGGTTCGCGGGCGCGTTCGTCCCGGACGCCTCGATCCGGCTCATCCTCTGGGCGCTGGCCGTCGGCGTCGACTACCTGGCGGCCAGCCTGGGCTGGCCCACCCCGGGGCTCGGCCGCACCCACCGCGAGAGCCGCATCTTCATCGGCGTACACGTGTCCGAGCGGCACCGGCAGATCTTCATCATCGCGCTCGGCGAGGTGATCCTGTCCAACGGGCTGAAGTTCACCTCCACCCGGTTCGAGCGCGATGAGTGGACCACGCTGGTGACCGCGTTCGCCGCCGTCGTGCTGCTCTTCCTGATCTACGCGCGCCAGTCCCGGAGGCTGCTGGCGCCCCCGGCGCTGTGGTCCATGGACCGGGTCGGTCCGGGGATCGTCACCGCGTACTCGCACCTGATGATGGTGGCCGGGGTGGTGGCGATCTCCGCCGGCGACGCCTATGTCGCCCGCGGGCCACTGGGCGACCTGCCGGTGTCCGAGGCGCTCGCCGTGGTCGTCGGGCCCGCGCTGGTGCTGTTCGGCACCGGGCTGTTCGAGCGCGCGGTGTCCGGCGTGATCCTCTGGTCGCGGCTGATCGCCATCGTGCTCCTGTTCGGCATCCTGCCGTGGATCGAGCCGCTGCCCGCCCTGGCCCCGGCGATCTGGGCGGACCTGGTGCTGATCGGCACCTTCGTGTCGGACCTGGCGACGTCGCGGCAGTCCGGCCGGGTGCGCCCGGCCCCCTCCGCCTGACCCCGCCTCGCCGGCTCGGCCTCCCGCGCTCGGCTTCGCCCTGCTTCGGCCTGCGCCCTGCTTCGGCCTGCGCCCTGCTCGGGCTTGCCCAATCCGCTGCCGGCGGGCGCGACACGCCCGGCCGGCGGCGACCCGCCGTCACTCGATCGTGCGGCTTCACGATCGTGAACAGCCACGATCGTGGCCGGCCACGATCGTGGAGTCACCCGATCGGGGGCGCCATCGGCCGGGGCGGGGTGGCCCGGATCGCCAGCAGGTTGGAGATCGCGACGCCGATCAGGGTGAGCGTGCCGGCGGTGGACACCAGCACGGGCGGCAGCAGGTGCACCACGGCGGCCACGGCGCCCAGCACGGCCAGTCCGGCGGGCCGCGACCAGGACACCCTGCTGAAGACGGTGTAGTCGAGCAGCCCGCGCCCGATCAGGAACAGGGCCGGACCGCCGAGCAGGACCGCTGCCCAGGTCGGGGGCGTGTCGCCGGACGGCCGCCTGATCACGAGCTGGGAGTTGACCGCCGTGACGATCACCCCGGCCACCATGACCACGTGCGCCACCGCCGCGAACTGCGTGTACCGCGACCGGTCGGTGGCCGTGGCGATGGCGCTGGTCAGCTTCTCCCCGGCTTGGTGGATGTAGATCCGCCACATCATGATCACGGTCACGAACGCGGCGAGCAGGGCCGCGCCCCGGCTCGCGGTGAATCGCTGATCGGTCAACTCCGAGGCGGCTCCGAAGATGGCCACCCCGAAGGCGATGATCAGGAACTGCCGGTACCGCTCGGACACGCGCTCGCCGGCCAGCCGCCACTGCAGCACCGGTGGGTGGATCAGCCTGCGGGTGGGGAAGCCCAGGGAGGCGCCGATGTACTCGATGGTGATCGCCGCCGCCCACAGCACCCAGCGCGTCCACCCGCCGAGGATGGCGCCGGTGAGCCACAGCGGGGAGGTCGTACAGAACCAGGTGAAGATCCGCACGCTCCTGGTCCGCGGGGCCGGGTCGCGCAGCAGGATGATGTAGTACAGGCTCGATCCGAAGTGGATGGTCAGGTACGCGATGACGAAGACGAGCCCGTGACTGCCGGATACGCCGGGCACCGACGCGGCCATCACCAGGCTGCCGAAGCTCACCGCGATGATCTGACCCTGCACGGTCGGCCGGTTGAGGTCGAAGGTGTCGGCGGCCCAGGCGGTCAGCGCCCAGATCAGGGTGAAGGTCATCAGTAGGATCAGCGTCTCGCCGGCGCTCGTCCAGCTGAGCCGGTTGATCAGTTTGCTGGCGAGCGCGATGAGGGCCAGCAGGTAGACCAGGTCGAAGAACAGTTCCAGGAACTCCGGGCGGCGCGGGCCGGTGGACTCGTCCTGCCCCGCGTCGTCCTGCGCCGCCATCGGATCACCATTTCCGCCGGAATGCCCCCTTAGCAGGCGTACCACACGAGGCCGGCACCGGCGGCGGCCTGCGGGACACGGCCCCGGAACGGCGGTGGCCTCCGGTATGCCGCTGGTCGCCGCGCGCCGCGTGCTTGTCTAGTTGGTGGCGGGCGCCCGCGCGGGCCGTGCCGGGGCCGGGCGGCGGCCCGCGCCGCCGCCGATGCCCACGCCCGCGTCCCGGGACATGCCCAGCGCGGCCACCATGCCGCCGAAGATCATCGCCGCGATGAGGGCGAGGGCCACCCGGTACGGCGTCGTGCCCGCCGACGCCGTACCGGGCAGCGCCTGACCGAGCCGCAGGCACAGTGCGCCGGCCGCGACGCCGAGGCCGGTGGCCAGCTGCTGCAGCGTGGACGACAACGTGTTGGCGTGGCTCATCCGTGCGGCGTCGACGTCGGCGAAGGCCACCGTGTTGTACGCGGTAAAGCCCAGCGACCGGAACACGCCGCTGGCGAACAGCACGCTCACCAGGGCCGGGAACGGCCAGCCGGGCCCCGCCAGCGCGCAGCCCACGATGGTCAGCGTGGCGGCCAGCGTGGAGACCACCAGTACCGGGCGGAACCCGAACCGGCGCAACAGCGGCGTGGTGGCCGGCTTGATGGCGATGTTGCCGAAGAACACGAAGACGACGGCCAGGCCCGATTTGACCGGCGTCCACCCGAAGCCGTCCTGGAACTCCAGCGGCAGCAGGAACGGCACGGCGTTGATGGCGATGCGGAATAGCGACCCGCTGGCGTGCGCCAGCCGGAACGTGGCGACCCCGAAGACGGACAGGTCCAGCAGCGGCGCCCGGGTGCGCAGCAGGTGCCACACCGCCAGCGCCCCGCAGGCCAGCCCGACGGCCGCCAGCACCACCACCCGCGCGACCGGGATGCGCTGGTTGCTCAGTACCGCCGCGCCGTACACGACGCAGGCCAGGCAGACGGCGGACAGCACGAACCCGGGCCCGTCCAGCCGGGAGGCGACCTGAGCGCGGAGGTCCGGCACCACCCGCAGCGCGAAGCCCAGCGCGAGGACGCCCAGCGGCACGTTGACCAGGAATATCCAGTGCCAGGACAGGTAGCTGGTCAGCAACCCGCCGACCGCCGGTGCCACCACGGGTGCGGCCAGGGCCGGCCAGGTCAGGTAGGCGATCGCCCGGATCAGGTGGCTCTTGTCGGTCGAGCGCAGCACCACCAGCCGCCCGACCGGCACCATCATCGCCCCGCCGATGCCCTGCACCACACGCATCCCGGCCAGCATGGGCAGGTTGACCGAGGCGGCGCACAGCGCCGAGGAGATCGTGAACACCACTATCGCCGTGGCGAACACGCGGCGCGCCCCGAGCCGGTCGGCCAGCCAGCCGGACAGCGGGATGAAGATGGCGAGGGTGAGCAGGTACGCGGTCATGGCCACGCCGATGTCCGCCGATGCCACCCCGAAGGAGCGGGCGATGCTCGGCGCGGCGGTGGCGATGATGGTGCCGTCCAACATTTCCATGAAGAACGCGCCGGCGACGAGCAGGGCGAGCGAGCGGGGGACCTCCCCGGCAGGATCGGAGATGGACACGGGCGAACGTATCACCCGCGCCCCGGCCGACCCGACCCGCCGAGGCTGCGGGATGGATCACACCGCCGGGTCGGGCGCGTGGGCGGGCTCGCCGAGCCAGACACCCAGCGCGTGGCGCAGCGCCCTCCCCGGATCGGCAGTGCCGCCGGTCGCGCTGGCGCCGGTGCCGTGCGCCGGAACGTGCGCGGTGTCGATCCACGCGACGTGCCCGTCGGGACGGACCAGCATCGCGGACAGCTCCGGGTGCTCGGCGCAGCGGGCGGTGTGCACGGCCAGCCGGGGCTGCCACGGTGCCGCCGCGGCTCGGAGTTCCGGCCGGTCCGCGAGGTCGAGCAGCACCGCCCGGCCGCCGGCCAGCATCCCGGCGAGGCCGGTGGTCGCGGTGCCGTCGGTCAGGCGGAGGTTGGGCGCCATCCGGCCGAGCCAGGGGTGGGGCCGCGCGTCGAGGGCAGGCATCGGGTACCGGGTGCCGACCCCGGTGACCAGTTCGGCGAGGTACTTGGTGCCCGCCGGCTGCGCGGCCAGGTCGGCGAACAGCTCGCGTACCGGCTCCCATCCGTCGTCGCGCCCGCCGAGCAGCGCCTGCGCCCGGGTGTTGCGCAGCAGCAGTTCGCCGGCCGCATGCCGTTCGGAGTGGTACGTCTCCAGCAGCGTGTGGGGTGCCCAGCCGCGCACCGTGGCGGCCAGCTTCCAGCCGAGGTTCATCGCGTCGTCGATCGCGACGTTGACGCCCACCGCACCGGCCGGGGGATGGATGTGCGCGGCATCGCCGGCGAGCAGAATGCGCCCCTCGACGTACCGCTGCGCCTGGCGGGCGGCGTCGCCGAACCGGGTCAGCCAGCGCGGTTCGGTCAGCCGCACGTGCCGGCCCAGCGCCCGGTCCACGGTCTCCTGCAGGTACGGCAGGGTCACCGGCGCGTCGCGGTCGGCCGGCGGCTCGGGCTCGGCGGTGAGGATGCGCACGTAACCCGGTCGGGGGATGACGAACACCGCCCCGCTGCCGGTGACCGTCGGCCCGAAGGGCAGGGCCGCCGGGTCGGCCAGCGCGACGTCCCCGAGCAGCGTGTACCGGGTGGCCGTGGTACCCGGGAAGGCGATCCCGGCGAGCTTGCGCACGGTGCTGCGCCCACCGTCGCAGCCGACCAGGTACCCGGCGCGCAGCCGGTCGTCGGCACCCTCGGCTGGCCTGGGTCGTGGCGCGGCGTCGGACTCGTCGAGCCCGACCGATCGAACCGTGGCGGTGACCCCGCCGGCATCCTGGTGCAGCCCGGTGAGCCGGCGGCCCCGGCGCACCGGTACGCCCAGCTCGCCGGCGCGCTGTTCGAGCAGTTCCTCGACGCGGGTCTGCGCGATGCCGAGCGCGTACCGGTGGTCGGTGTCCATAGTGGACAGATCCAGCGGCCGGCCCAGCCCGGAGAACGTGGTGGCCGGCACCGTCGGGCCCTCGGCCAGGAACTCCTCGGCGATGCCCCGAAGTGCGAGCAGGTCGAGGCTGCGCGCGTTGAGGTTGAAACCCCGACAGAAATCGAGCCGGCGCGGGTGCGCCTCGATGACCGAGGCGCGCACGCCGGCGAGCCCGAGTTCGCAGGCGAGCATCAGGCCGGCCGGCCCGGCGCCGACCACGAGCACGTCGAGGTCGTTCACGCCGTCCGCCCGCTGTCGTGCGCGGGGCGTGCGCCGGCCGCCGGCCAGCTCAGCCTGCCCTCGTCGATGTCGGCGATGAGCTGCCCCACCCAGGTCAGTTCGGCCTCGATCATCCGCAGCCCGTACTCCGCCTCCAGCATGAACAGCCGCGGCGCCCGGCCCGAGTCGACCACCTCGCGCCACACCGCGCGCGCCTGCTCGGCCTGGGCCGACAAGCACCGGGCCCGCTCGGTCAGCGCGTCGCGGGCCGGCTGCCGCCCCAGCGCGCCGAGGTAGCTGATCGCCGAGATGAACTTCGGGTACTCCTTCGCCGGTACCCGGATCAGCTCGTCGAGCCAGGCGACGAACTCGTCGCGGCCCCGCGCGGTGTGCGCGTAGACCGTCCGCGCCGGACGCCCGCCGACCCGCGCGGTCTCCTGCGCCGAGATCCAGTTCGCCCGCTCCAGCGACCGCACCACGTCGTACAGCGATCCAGTGGTGACCTTGAATGCCTGGTCGAGACCCCGTTCCCGCAGCGTGGTCGCCATCGCGTGCGGGTGCATCGGCCGCTCCAGCAGCAGGCCGAGCACCGCCAGCGCCAGCGGATTGGCCGGGCGTCCTCCGTCCACCGGGTACTCCCATAAACTCGGATCCAATTAGTCGGATCCGAGTATGTGACGTCGTCGCGGGCCGGTCAAGGGGCTCGTTCGAGTCACCCCCGGGTTGATAACCGTCCGATGCCTGCTCATGCTGGGCGGCCTGACACGTCAACCCGGGGGTGACAAGCCGGCCTGGGACCGGCTGCTCGCGCACCGGCCCGTCGAGGTGCGGGCCGAGGTCCGCGACCGGCTCGTGGACGTGCGGCGGCAAAGAGCTCATCGCCGCCGTCGGCCAGCGCCGCCGCGACCGCGTCGGGTGTGACGTCATCGGTCTCGGCATCCCGGCCGCGCGCTACTCCCGCGACCAGGCCTGGGCCTACATCCCGCGCAAGCGGCCACGACCGGCTCCGCCGGGCGCCGGCCGCGTGGCGGTTCGGTTCGGGCCTGGTGCTCGGCGTCGTGCTCGCCGCCGCCCTGACACTGCTGGTGGTCCGGCTCGACCCGCCGGACGTGGCCGTCGAGGTGCGCGAGTTCACCCTCGGCATGGGTGCGGTCGCCGCCCTGCTGCGCGCCGCCGATCTTTCGACCGGTCTGGGTCGTCGCGCGTCCGGCGCTCGCGCGACGACCCAAACCGGTCGCCCGGCGCGGTGATCCGCGGCCGGGGCCGTGACGTGCTGTTCGGGCTGCCGGTGGTGCTCGCCGTGCTCGCGTGCGTCGCCGTGGCGTACGGCGTCCTGCTGGACTCGGCGGGCGCCCGCCTGGCGGCACCGGTGTGGTGGGGCGCCGGGGCGATGCTCGCGGTGGGTGCCGGCATCGGGGTGTGGCGGCACCTGCCCGGTCGGGCCGCCCGGAGCCTGGGCCGGGTCAGTGGTAGTGGACCAGCAGCAGGATGACCAGCACGACCAGCACCAGTCCGGCGATGACCGCGGCCGCGATCTTCGCCGGGCTGTACGGCCGCTGTCCGATCACCTCGCCGGTGCGCGCGTTCACCGCCACCTGGTAGGTGCGCCCGGCGTGCAGGTAACAGGCAAGCCACACCGGTAGCAGCATCAGCTTGAACGTGATGCCGGAGAAGGCGGTATCGACCGAGTGCAGCCGCTGCTCGTCGCCGCCGATCGCGCCCAGGCAGTCGTCGCGGATCATGGGTTCGGTGCTCTGCTTCGCCGTACGCAGCCCGTCGTCGGGTTCGACGTCGTAGCGCAGCGCGTCGTAGCCGGCCAGGTACTCCGGCTGGAACGCGACCGCCTCCGCCAGCGGCCACGGCGTCAACCGTTCGAGCTGTTGCTCGGCCATCCGCTGGGTGCCGGGCACCAGCAGATCGTCGAAGTCCCGCTCGACCCGCCCGCTCGCCGGATGCCACCGGGTCTTCTGGACCCGTCGGGTGCGGGTCTGGGCCTGCCCGTTGACGGTCACGGTGTAGGTCTCGGTCACCCAGTAGTGTTCGCCGCGCTCGCCGGTGTAGCGGGTCTCGGTGTGCGCGTCGTAGGTCCAGTGCGGTAGGTAGGTGCCCTTGAGCGACTCGGCCTCCGAGACCTTTTTCAGGGTCGACGGCGCGAACCAGCGGGAGGAGACCCAGCGGCGCAGCGCCGTACGCACCCCGTCGCGGTCGACCGCGAACGGCAGGACCGCCTCCGGCACGATCTGCTCCCCGGCGGACGGGTCGGCGATCAGCGGCGCCCCGCAGAACTGGCAGCGCCCGGCCAACGCGTCGCTGTCGGTGCGCGCCCCACACTTCTGGCAGACCAGCGCGTGCGCGCCGAGGGCGCCGTGCGCCTTGGCGGGCAGCGTCGCCAACTCCTCGTACGGGTGCTCGCGCACCTGCCGGCCGACCGCGACCACCTGCTGCTCGTGCCCGCAGTACGGGCAGCGCAGCACGGTAGTGCCGGGCGCGAACTCCACCCGGGCGCCGCACCCGTCACACGGATAGGTCTGCGCGTCCCGCGACCGCTGGGCCGGAGGGTTCTCGGTCATCCCCGTCGCCCCGGTCAGGCCGGCGTCGGCGGTTGGGCGGGGGCACCGGTTGGCGGCGCCTCGTCGACCGGCGGCAGCGGTGGCGGCGTGTTGCGCAGGAGTTCGGCCAACTCCGGCACCTGCTGGGCCTGCGCCCACTGGGCCATGCCGGCCTTCCACACCAGCGTGGTCGGCGTGAGCCGGGACGCCAGCGCGGAGACGTCGAACGGGCCCTGCCGTTCGGTACCGACCCCGACAAACCACTGCTCGGACGCCGGCAGCGGGGGAGGCGTGGCCGGGCCACCGGCCGCCGCGCTACCCGCCGCCGTACCACCCGGGTTCGCGGCGCCCGGCGCGGCGAGGCCGCCCGCCAGCCGCTGCCCGGCGGCCATGGCCAGGCCGAGTCCGAAGCCGGCGCCGGCACCGCCGCCCGGGTTGTTCGCGGCGTCCTCGATGGCGTTGGCGGTCTGGAACTGGGTGTACCGGCCGAGATCGCCCAGGATGCCCATCTGGCCGCGCTTGTCCAGCGCCTGCTCGACCTCGGGCGGCACCGAGATGTTCTCGATGATGAACTTGGGAATCTCGAGGCCGATGTCGGCGAGGTCCTCGCTCAGCGCCCCGGCCAGGGTCAGCCCGATCGTGCCCTGATGCGCGGCGAGGTCCAGCAGCGGCACCCCGGCGGTGGCCAGCGCGGAGCCCAACCGACCGACCACGATCTGTCGCAGGTATTCGTGGATCTCCTCGGTGCGGAACTGCGGGTCGGTGCCGACCAGTTCGGTCAGCAGCTTGGCGGCGTCCACGACGCGGGCGGAGAACGCCCCGAACGCGCGCAGCCGTACGGCCCCGAACTCCGGGTCCCGCACGATCACGGGGTTCTGCGTGCCCCACTTCAGGTCGGTGAACTGGCGGGTGTTGACGAAGTAGACCTCGGCCTTGAACGGCGAGTGGAAGCCGTACTTCCAGCCCTTCAGCGTGGTCAGGATCGGCACGTTCTGTGTCTCGACCGTGTAGGTGCCGGGTTGGAACGCGTCGGCGATGCTGCCCTCGTTGACGAAAACGGCGGTCTGTGATTCGCGCACGACGAGCTTGGCGCCCATCTTGATTTCGTTGTCGTAGCGGGGGAAGCGCCAGACGATGGTGTCGCGGCTGTCGTCCAGCCACTCGATGATGTCGATGAACTCGCCGCGAATCTTGTCCATGAGACCCACCGCGCGCCCCCTTCCGCCGTTGCCGCAAGACGCCGCCGACGACGGTAGCAGCCGATGTCCAGTGTCCCGGAGGCCGCTGGCCTGGGCGTTCGGGTGAGCACACCCGACCGCGCCCCGGCGGATCGCCGGTCGGTTCACCGGTGACCCGGGCGACGGTCGACGCACATGTGTGCGCACGCACGTAGTTTGTGACGCCGCGCCGCCGGCCGTGTGGTGTACCGGCCGCGCGGTCGGCAGACCGAACCCGCCGGCCGGCCGGGTCGTCGCCCCGCGCACCGATCCTCGGGCATCGATGCCGGTGGTGACGCGGCCAGCGGGGCGTCGCGACTGTCCGCGACCACTCGCGACCGTGCGCGACCGCGTGGCCAGCGCGCCGGGGGTGCCGGGCTATGCGACAATCCACGGATGGTAACGCGAGCAGTTGACCGGCAGGGCACCTCGCCGCGAGTGAAGCGCGACGACGGTAACGCGCGGGTGTCCCTGGTAACCGGCCTGGATCGCGCGGGTGAACGCGGCGAGGCTATGTTCACCGCGGTCAACCTTTCGCGCGCGTCCCAGGCCATCGTGGAGCAGATCCGCGGGCTCCTGCGCGAGGGCAAGCTGCGCCCCGGCGACCGGCTGCCCAGCGAGCGGGAGCTGTGCCAGCAGTTCGGGGTGAGCCGGGTGACGGTCCGCGAGGCCCTGCGCATCCTCGAAACGGGCGGCCTGGTCCTGATCCGGGTCGGCGCTCGCGGGGGCGCCTTCGTGACGTCCCCGACCTCCCGGCAGGTCGGCACCGGCCTGGCGGATCTGGTGTCGCTGTCCACGATCACCGCTGCCGAGGTGACCGAGGCGCGGCTGGTCTTCGAACTGGGCATCGTTCCGCTGATCGTCAGCGGCGCGACCGACGACGACATCGCCGAGCTACGCGCGTTGACCAAGCGGCACGCCCAGGCGGTCAAGGCCGGCGAGTACAGCATGCAGATGTCGGCGGAGTTCCACACGCGGCTGGCCGGGTGCACCCACAACGCCGCCATTGAGATGCTCGTGCACACCTTCCACGGCCCGCTGCTCATGTCTCTGCTCGAGGTGCAGGCCATGGCTCCGCTGGCCGGGCGCAAGGGCTGCGCGGAGCACGCCGAGTTCGTGGAGGCCGTCGCGGCACGCGACGCCGAGCTGGCCGAGTCGATCATGCGGACCCACATCGGGCGCACCGCCACCCGGATCAAGGCGCACGAGAAGCGTTCGAGGTAGCCCGGGCGTCGCCGGTTTTCCGGCGTCGCGCCGGCCGCCCTGCGTACCGTGAAGGGATGCGCCCGGCCACCACCATCCGGCGGCGGCGCCGGTGGCCGCGACGCTCCGGTGCCGGCGACCCGCCGAGGTCATGACGACCGAACGGCACCCGCCGACCCTGCTGCGTAGCCCCGGCGGGTCGCAGCGCGCCACGCTGCTGGAGCTGTTCTCCGATCTGGTGTATGTGGCGGCCCTCGCGCTCACCTCGTCTGATCTGGCCGGCGAGCTCACCTGGTCGGGGGCGCTGCGGTCGATCCTGCCGCTGGTGGCCGTCTGGTGGGTCTGGTCGATCACCGCCATCACCACCGACTTCTACGACCCCCAGCGGCGGCCCATCCAACTCATCCTCGGCGCCGTCATGGTGGGCACCATCCTGATGGCGGCCTCCCTGCCCAACGCGTTCGGCGATCGTGGCCTGGTCTTCGCCTGCGCGTACACGGGAAGTCACGTCGTGCGAGGGGTGATCCTGATGACCGCCCTGACCGGCGGCGGCCGGGTGCGGCAGCGGGCCGGGCGGTTCCTCTTCTGGTTCTGCGTGTCGACGGTGCCGTGGATCATCGGTGGGTTCGCGCACGACTCGGCGCGGGCCCTGCTGTGGGGCTTCGCGCTCGCCATCGACCTGGTGTTCAACGCCCTCCGGTACCCGACGCCGTGGCTCGGCCGGGTGCTCAGCCAGCAGTACGAGGCCGCGACCGAACATCTGGGCGAGCGGTACCAGCAGTTCATGATCCTCGCCCTCGGCGACATGATCCTCGTTGCCGTCCTCCAGTTCGCCCGGCTGGAGTTCACCGGCATGCGCACCGCCGCGCTCATTGTGGCTTTCGCGATCACGGTGCTGCTCTGGCAGATCTACGTCCACCACGCCGGATCGCTGCTGCAAACCGTGGTCGTGCGCAACCCGGGCCGGTCCTCGCGCTGGGCACCGTTCACCCACCTGTTCATGGTGGTCGGGATCGTCGTCACGGCCGCCGGCTTCGACATCGTGATCCGCAGGCCCGACGGGCACACGCCGGTGGGCTGGATCGCCGCCGTTTTCGGAGGCCCGATCCTGTTCCTGCTCGGGCGGACCGCGTTCGAGTACGAGGTCTTCGGCCGGGCGTCCTGGACCCGGCTGGGCTGGCTGGTGGTGCTCGGGGCGGCGGCGGTGCCGGCCGTGCTCCTGCCGCCGTTGTACGCCGCCACGATGGTCGGTGCCATCCTGCTCGCGCTGGCCGCCTCGGACCTCATCCGGATCAGGGGCGGAACCGGCCGGATCGAGGAGGCGGTGCTGCGCCGCCCCCCGGGCGGCCGAGCGGCCTGACCCGCCCCCGAGCGGCCGGGGCTACGGGACGGTACCCGGGCAGGACGGCGGCCGGTCGGACATCGGCCACACGTACGGCACATCGGGTACCTCGCCGAAGCGCGGCCGGTAAAAGTCGGGGTTCTTGCGCAGCAGCGCGGAGCGGTGGCTGAGGTGGAAGTCCTCCCGCCCGAGCCAGGGCGGCACGTCGCCGGCCGCCAGGAGGTCGGGCTGCTGGCGGGCCTGGCCGATCGCGCAGCGCTCCCGCAGGTCGGCGACGAGGCTGCCGGCCACGGTGTCGGCGCGTCCCCCGGAGATCCACTCCCGGCACACTGCCAGGCCGTAGCTGACCAGCGCCTCCTCGTACCCGGCCCACATCTTCACCGCCGGGTGGTGGCGCCAGCCGTACCCGGCGACGGTGAGGCCGCGCAGCACCTGGAGCGCCTCGACCCGCTGCTTGCCCAGCCGGAGCGGGTCCAGGGACCGGGCGCACTCGGCGAAGTCCGGGTACGGCAGGAACGTCTGCATCCGCGGGCTACCCGTCCGGCCCCCGGCCCGCGCCCGTCGTGCCGGGCACCGGGTGATCGCCGGACGCCACGTGATCGGACGCTACCCGGTCGGGGCGCTCGCGGCCCCCGGATCGGCCCCGATCCGCCCGCCCGTGCCGGCCGCGAGCCCCGCTCGACAAGGTGCGCCGGGTCGACCGTGGGTGCCGGGTCGACGGTGCGGGCCGGGTCGACCAGGCGTGCCGGGTCGACGGTGCGTGCATAGTCGACCAGGCGTGCCGGTCGACTATGCGGGCCCGGTCGGCCTGGGGGCGCCCGGCGGTTACGGTGCGGCGTGGCCGTCCGCGAAGTGCCGGGCCAGCTGCGCGGCGACCTCCCGCAGCACGGGCACGGCCGCGGCGATCGCGGCGTCGTCGACCCGGACCTGCGGACCGGAAATGGAGATCGCGGTGCGGGTACCTGGATGCGGAACCGCCACGGCGACGCACCGCACGCCGAGTTCCTGCTCCCCGTCGTCCACCGCGTACCCCTGGCGGCGGCACTCGTCCAGGGCCGACAGGAGGGTGTCCGGGTCGGTGATCGTGTGGGGCGTGAGCGCCGGCATGCCGGTGCGGGTCACCACCTCGACCACCTCGGCGGGGGGCAGGCCGGCCAGCAGCGCCTTGCCCACGGCGGTGCAGTGCGCCAGCACCCGGTGACCGGGCTCGGTGAACATCCGCATCGAGTGCGGGCTCGGCGCCTGGGCCAGGTAGACCACCTCGCCGCCCTCCAGGATGGCCAGGTTCGCCGTCTCGCCGGTCGCCTCGACCAGCCGGGCCAGCAGCGGCACCGCCCAGGCGCCCAGCGACTGGCTGGCCAGGTCGCCGAGGCGGATGAGTCGCGGGCCGAGCGCGTAGCGGCGCGACGCGCCCTGGCGCACGTACCCCGACGCGATCATGGTGTGCAGGAGCCGGTGGATGGTGGGCACGGGCAGGCCGGAGCTGGTGGACAGCTGGCTGATGCCCTGCGCCCCGCCGGCGTCCGCGATCAACTCCAGCAGCTCGAAGGCGCGGCGTACCGACTGCACCCCGGCCGCGCCCGCCTCGCCGCCCGTCGCCGCCGTCACGCCCACCGCCTCGCTCTCACCCGCCCGCGGCGCCTCGCCGCCCGCGATGCATTGTCTTTCCGCGATGAGGATAATAACCTCCGTAGTGTGGAGAACATACAGGGAATCACGGTCACCGGTCCGCGGCCCGACCGGTTCGACGAGGTGCTCACGCCGCAGGCCCTGGAGCTGCTCGGCGCCCTGCAGCGGCAGTTCGGCGCGCGCCGCACGGAGGTGCTGCGGGCCCGGCAGGACCGCCAGCGCGAGCTGAGCGCGGGCGGCACGCTGGAGTTCCGACCCGAGACGAGAGAGATCCGGGAGGACGCCAGCTGGCGGGTGGCGTCGCCGGCCCCCGGCCTGGTCGACCGTCGGGTCGAGATCACCGGCCCGACCGACCGGAAGATGACCATCAACGCGCTCAACTCCGGGGCGAAGGTGTGGCTGGCCGACTTTGAGGACGCCAACACCCCGCTGTGGGAAAACATGGTGGGCGGTCAGCTCAACCTCGCCGACGCCCTGGACCGCCGGATCGACTTCGAGTCGCCGGAGGGCAAGGCGTACGCGCTGCGCCCCGACGAGGAGCTGGCCACCATCGTGGTCCGTCCGCGCGGCTGGCACCTGACCGAGAAGCACCTGCTGGTTGACGGCGAGCCGATGTCGGCGAGCCTGTTCGACTTCGGGCTGTACCTGGTGCACGGCGCGCAGCGGCAGCTGCGGCTGGGCAAGGGACCCTATTACTACCTGCCCAAGATGGAGTCCGCCGCCGAGGCGCGGCTGTGGAACGACGCCTTCCTGCTCGCCCAGGACGCGCTGGGCATCCCGCGCGGCACGATCCGCGCCACCGTGCTGATCGAGACCATCCCGGCCGCGTTCGAGATGCACGAGATCCTGTACGAGCTGCGCGAGCACTCGGCCGGGCTCAACGCCGGCCGCTGGGACTACCTGTTCAGCCTCATCAAGAAGTTCCGCGACCGGGGGGCCGAGTTCGTGCTGCCCGACCGTAACTCAGTCACGATGACCGCGCCGTTCATGCGGGCATACAGCGAGCTGCTCGTGCAGACCTGCCATGCCCGCGGCGCGCACGCGATCGGCGGCATGGCCGCGTTCATCCCGAGCCGCCGCGACGAGCAGGTCAACGCGACCGCCCTGGAGAAGGTGCGCCAGGACAAGCAGCGCGAGGCCGGCGCCGGGTACGACGGTTCCTGGGTGGCCCACCCCGACCTGGTACCGGTCTGCCGCGCCGTGTTCGACGAGCACCTCGGACAGCGCCCCAACCAGCT
Source organism: Rugosimonospora acidiphila (assembly GCF_039543385.1). Lineage (NCBI taxonomy): Bacteria > Bacillati > Actinomycetota > Actinomycetes > Micromonosporales > Micromonosporaceae > Rugosimonospora > Rugosimonospora acidiphila. Next base: position 78,820 of record NZ_BAABJQ010000024.1, on the reverse strand, counting down.
CGACCGGCAGCGCGACGACGTGTCCGTGAGCGCGCGGGAGCTGTTGAACGTGGCCTCCGCCGAGGGCGGCGTCACCGAGGCCGGGCTGCGCAGCAACGTCTCCGTCGCCCTGCAGTACCTGCGCTCCTGGCTGGCCGGCAGCGGCGCGGTGGGCATCTTCAACCTCATGGAGGACGCCGCCACCGCCGAGATTTCGCGGTCCCAGATCTGGCAGTGGATCCACAATCCGACCACTTTGGACACGGGCGAGACGGTCACCCGCGAACTCGTGGAGCGCATCCTGGGCGAGGAGTGCGACAAGCTCGGCGACGCCGAGGGCTACGCGGCGGCCCGGGCGCTGTTCGTCGAGGTGGCCCTCGCCGAGGAGTACGCCGAGTTCCTCACCCTGCCGGCGTACCAGCGGTTCCCGTGATCGCCTGCGGTGCCCGGCCGGCGACCGGCCGGCCGGGCACGCGGGGGGTCAGGTCCGCGACCACCGCTGGTTGCTGGCGGCGCTACAGGTCCACAGCTCGATCTGGGTCCCGTTGGCGGTGGCGCCACCGGTCACGTCGAGGCACTTTCCCGATTGGACACCGGTGATGGTGCCGTCGGCGTTCATGCGCCACTGTTGGTTGGTCTGCCCGTTGCAGTCCCAGAGTTCCACCTTGGTGCCGTTGGCGGTCTGGTTGTTGTAGGCGTCCAGGCACCTCGTGCCGTACACCATCAGCTGGCCGGACGAGGTCAGCGTCCACTGCTGGTTGGCGCCACCGTTGCAGTCCCAGATCTCCACCTTGGTGCCGTTGGCGGTCTGGTTGTCGTAGGCGTCCAGGCAGCGGTTGGAGCCGACACCGCGCAGGATGCCGGTCGAGCCCCCGCCGGTACCGCCGCCGGTGGTGCCGCCGGACACCCGGTACATGACCACGCCGTGGCCGGGTACCGAGGCGCTGATCGTGCCGGTCGTGCTGCTGGTGGCGCCCGACCACAGGTCGGTCAGCCCGTAGCTGGACGCGCCCGTCTTACCGATCGCCGAGGCGCTGGTGGTGATGGTGGCGGTGGAGGAATTCTCGTTGAACAGGACCACCGACACGTCCCCATTGGACAGTGGCTTGGCCATCACGTCCAGGCCGCCGGTGGAGGTGACCATGGCGCCCTGGCGGCCCAGCGTGTCCTGGTCCACCGCGATGACCCGCTGGTTGGTCAGCGTCGCCAGGGTGGTCGCGCTGGCGCTGACCAGGTTGCCGCCCTCCAGCAGCGGCGCGGCCATCTCCGACCACAGGCTGAACTCGGTGCGGTCCTCGGTGGCCGACATCCCGTTGCCGACCTCCAGCATGTCGGGGTCGTTCCAGCCGCCGGGTGCGGCGTAGGTGGCGAGCCCGACGTTGGTGTGGAAGATGGACAGCATGCTGGAGAAGCTGGGGCCGATGTCGCCGGTGGTGCGCCACAGGTTGCCGACGCCGGCGCCCCACGTCCACGGCGAGTTGACGCCCCATTCGCAGAGGCTGAACACGATCGGCCGGCCGGTGGCGGCCAGCGCGTCGCGCATCGCCGAGTAGCGGGCGATGTACTGCTGCTGGGTGGTGCTGCCGTTGTTGTTGCAGTTGTCGTACTTGAGGTAGTCGACTCCCCAGGAGGCGAAGGTGTTCGCGTCCTGCTGCTCGTGACCGAGGCTGCCCGGGTAGCCGGCGCAGGTGGCGGTGCCGGCGTCCTCGTAGATGCCCAGCTTCAGGCCCTTGGAGTGCACGTAGCTGGCGGTACCCGAGATGCCGTCCGGGAACTTGGTGAGATCGGGCTGGAGGTTGCCGCTGGCGTCCCGGCTGTGCTGCATCCAGCAGTCGTCGATGTTGACGTACTGGTAGCCGTCGGCGGCCATGCCGGACGACACGATCTTGTCGGCGGTCTGCTTGACCAGGGCCTCGGAGACGTTGCAGCCGTAGGCGTTCCAGTCGTTCCACCCCATCGGCGGAGTGCGCGCGAGGCCGTTGTTCAGGGCCGGTGCCGCCTCGCCGGCCGGCGAGGGCGCCGAACGCCCCGTTGCGGTGTGTGCCTGTGCCGCTCCCGATCCGGCCAGGGTGCCGGCGACGGCGCCGGCGGTACCGAGCAACACCGCCGCCAGTGCGGCCAGGGCCCGCCGCCGGTACCGTCGCGAACTGCTCAACGTGGCATGCATGTGGCCTTCTCTCTCACCGTCCATCATGGACGATTACTGGATGTGGAGAGTCGTCGCCATTGTTCGCGGTAATATCGATTACTGTCAACTCGTGCCGGACGGGTCGGCGAGCTTGGGTCGGGCTGGCTCGCGAGGGTGCGGAACCCGAGGCGGCGTCGAGGCGACCGTGCGGCGCGCGGAACCCGAGGCGGTCAGGCGGCGGAGAAGCGCGGTGCGCGGTCACCGCCGCCGTACCGCGCCGTGCTGCGGCGCACCATCAAGGACGGCGTGACCCGGCTGCGGAACTCCTCGTGCGTGGGCGAATCGTCCATCAGGTCGACCAGCAGTTCCAGACCGCGCCGGCCCAACTCGTCGAAGTCCTGCCGCACGGTGGTCAGTGCCGGGATGAAGAACTCCGACTCCGGGATGCTGTCGAACCCCACCACGCTGACGTCCTGTGGCACGCGCACCCCGCGTTCGCTCAGGGCGTGCAGCAGCCCGAGCGCCATCTCGTCGTTGGCCACGAACACGGCGCTGGCGCCCGGCCGGGCGGCCAGATCGAGCCCGGCGCGGTAGCCCGACGCCGGGCTCCAGTCGCCGCGGATGAGCGGGGGAGCGGGGACCCCAGCGTCGGCCAGGCTCGCGCGCCATCCCTCGACGCGCTCCTGCGCCTCCAGCCAGTCGGCCGGGCCCGCCACGTGCCACACCGTGCGGTGCCCCAACTCCAGCAGGTGGTCGGTGGCCAATCGGGCGCCGGTGAACTGGTCCACCGAGACGACCGGCACGTCCCCGCCGGCGTACCCCGCCTCGACCGCCACGATGGGCAGGCCGCCCTGGAACTCGCTGACCCCTCGCGCCGAGTCCTCGCGCGGCGCGATGACGATGACCCCGTCGACGGACTGGTCGGCCAGGGCCTCCACGCTGCGCCGGACCGAGCCGGCGTCCTCGGCGGCGAGGCTGCTCAGCGTGATGGCGTACCCGGCGGCGCGGGCCGCCTGCTCGATGGCCAGCAGCGCGGAGGCGGGGCCGAACAGTCGGGTGTCGAAGCCGACCACCCCGACAGTCCGGGAGCGTCGGCTGGCCAGCCCCCGGGCCAGCGCGTTGGGCCGGTAGTTGAGCTGGCGCATGGCGGACAGCACCCGGTCCCGGGTGGTTCCCCGCACATTCGGATGATCGTTGAGCACGCGTGACACGGTCTGGTGGGAGACGCCGGCCAGCCGGGCGACATCGTGAATCACGGGGGCTCGCGAGGCGGTCCGACCGCCCCCGGCCGTGAACCCGTCCCTACCTGCGTGAGCGCTCACTGTGTCCCTTCCGGGCGCCGATGCCGACCACGATACGTGAGGATGACCCGGTCAGCCGCCATCAGGGTGTCCGACCACGTGCCGGATGAACTCGGCGGCCAGCCGGCCGTGCTGCCCGGGAAGCCAGACCGCGCGCAGGTCCCGGCCGAGGTCCAGCCCGCTGACCGGCACCGTGACCAGGCTCCCGTCGCGCAGTTCGTCCTGGACGGCCAGCCGGCTCACCACGGTCGCGCCGAGCCCGGCGCGCACCGCCGCCTTGAGCGCCGCCGTGGACGTCATCACGCCGTACGGCTCGGCCACCCGGTACCCGGCCCGGGCGGCGGCCTCCTCGTACGTGCGCCGGGTGCCGGACTCCCGCTCGCGCAGCAGCAGCGGGGTGCGGGCCAGGACGTTGCCCGGCAGGTCGTCCCGGCCGGCCCAGGGGTGGTCGGGCGCGACCACCACCGCCAACTCGTCCCGCCCGATGCGCCGGGTGCGCAGGCCGGCGAAGGTGCCCGGCGCTTCCACGAAGCCGAGCTCCACCTCGCCGGCCCGGACCGCCGCGACCACCTCGTCGGTGTTGGCCACGGTCAGCCGGACCGCGACATCCGGCCGCACCGCGCCGAAACCGACCACCCGGGCAGGAAGCACGTACTCCGCGTTGGTGTAGCTGGCGGCCACCCGGATCCGCCCGCGCGCCCCGGCGCGCACCGCGTCGGCCTGGGCGGCGAACCGGTTGAGCGCGGCGAGCACCTCGCGGGCCGGCCCGGCCAGCCGCTCGCCCTCGGGGCTGGGCCGAGATCCACGCGGGCCGCGTCGCAGCAGGGACACGCCGAGCCGGCGCTCCAGCCGGCCGATCGCCTGGCTGGCCGAGGGCTGGCTGATCCGGTGCCGGCGGGCGGCGGCGGACAGGCTGCCGAGGTCGACCGCGTCGACGAACAGGCCGAGGGCCAGCGGGTCCAGGGCGAGCAGTTCGGTCGGGGCTAGGTGGTGGCGTTCAGCCATAGGCATAGCCTATGACGTCATATCGGTTTCGCCACTACCCTGAAGGGCCAGACCGGCAAAGACTTGCGGCATGACCAGCGGGCGGATGCGCGCGCTGCTACCCGGGATCCTGGTGGCGGCGGTTATCGGCGGGCTGGCGACCGCCGCGGGCACGGCGGTTCCGCGGCTCGGCGCCCCGGTGGTGGCGGTGCTGCTCGGCCTGCTCACCCGGACCGTGGCCGACCGGCTCGGCCCCGGCGCGGCAAAGGGTTCCGGTGGCTCGGCGGGTTCCGGTGGCTCGGAGGGTTCCGGTGGCTCGGCGGGCGGCCGGCGGGGCGGGGCGTTCCTGCACGAGGGTTCCCGATTCGCCGGGCGGCAGGTGCTGCAGGCGGCGGTCGTGGTGCTCGGCACCGGCCTGTCCGTGCGCGCCGTCCTGCACACCGGGGTGGCCTCGCTGCCGGTCATGCTCGGCACCCTGGCCCTGTGCCTGCTGGCCGCCTGGCTGCTCGGACGCCTGCTGCGCATTCCCGATCCGCTGCGCACGCTGATCGGCGCCGGTACCGGTATCTGCGGGGCATCCGCCATCGCCGCGCTGCGCACCGTGGTCGCCGCCGACGAGGTGGCCGTCGCGTACGCGGTGTCGACGATCGTCGTCTACAACATCACGGCCACCGTCGTCTTCCCGCCGGTGGGCCGGCTGCTGGGCCTCAGCCAGCACGCCTTCGGCCTGTGGGCGGGTACCGCCGTCAACGACACCTCCAGCGTGGTCGCCACCGGGTACGCGTACGGGGTGGAGGCCGGCCGCTACGCGGTGACGGTCAAGCTGACCCGGGCGCTCATGATCATCCCTGTGGTACTCGGCGCCGCGCTGCGGGCCCGCCGCCCGGCCGCCGTACCGCGGCCCGCCACCGCTGTCCGAACCGACACCGACACCGGCGCCGCCACCCTCACCGGGGCCGGCACCGGCAGCGGCACGGGCACGGTCACCGGCACCGGCACGGTCACCGAGACCGTGCCCGCCGACCCGCCGGCCCGGACGCCGGTCTGGCGGCTGGTGCCGCCGTTCCTGGTGCTGTTCCTGCTCGCGGCGGCGGCCAACTCGGCCGGCCTCGTACCGGCCGGCTGGCAGGGCGGGCTGACCCGGCTGGCCGGGTACCTCATCGCGGTCGCGCTGGCCGGCGTCGGGCTCGGGGTACGCCTCGGCGAGCTGCGCCGCGCCGGACTGCGCCCGCTGGCCTTCGGCGGCATGCTGTCGGTGCTGGTGGCGGTCGGCAGCCTCGGGCTCCAGGCGCTCACCGGTCAGTAGCCGTCCGGAGATCCGCCAGCGCGCCCCGGGGCTCAGGCGACGGCCGGGTGCCGGTCGCCGACCGGGGCCGGATCGGGCCGACGCAGCTGCCGCCAGGCCGGGAAGACGAACGGCGCGAGGGTGGTCAGCAGGTACACAGTGCCGAACGCGAGCAGGGCGGGGCGCGTACCCAGCGCCTCGATGGCGTACCCGCCGAACAGCCCCCCGAACGGCACGCCGATCCACGAGCTGGCCCGCACCGCGCCGAGCACCCGGGCCCGCAGGTTCTCGGGGATCCGCTCGTAGGCCGTCGCCCCGATCACCGGGTTCAGGGATCCCGCGAAGACCTCGGAGACCAGGACCACCCCGATGACCGAGGGCAGCGTGCCGGCCAGTACGAGAACGAGGAAGCGGGGCGCACCGCCGACCAGAAAGCCCACGCTGTACAGCGCCCGCCGGGACAGCCGGGGCCCGAGCCACGCCCCGAGCAGGTTGCCCAGCACGCTGCCGAGGCCGCCGACCCCGGCGAGGACGCCCAGCGCGCCGGCCGACCCGAACCGCTCGCGCGCCCACACCGGCAGCATCACCGCGGCCAGCCCCTGATCGAGCAGGTTGGTGACGGCGATCATCGTGATGAGGCCGAGCAACAGCCGGTCCGTCCGGATGAACCGCAGGCCGGCCGCCAGGTCGCGGCCGTAGCGCCCCAGCGCCGTGCCGCCCGTCGCCGTGCCGCCCGTCGCTGTGCGGTCCGATCTCGTGCCATCGGGTGCCGTGCGGTCCGGCGGCGCGGTGGTCGGCTGCCGGGGCACGCGTACCCAGATGGCGCCCATCGCCGCGGCGGCCGCGAACGTCGCGGCGTCGATGGCGACCACCAGCGGCGATCCGGCGAGCGTGACCACGGCCGTGGCCGGCGGCGCGCCGACCAGCAGCGCGAGGCGGTTGGCGCCCGAGTTGAGGCCGGCGGCCCGCTCGAGCGCGATCCCGCCGAGCGAGGCGGTGGTCGGGACCAGCGCGCCGTTCGCGCAGTCGGCGGTGCCGCGTACCGCTCCGGCCACCGCGACGAGGGTGAGCAGTGTCGGCAGGGTGAGGACGCCCGTCGCGTGTGCCACCGGGATTGCGCCGACCGCGATGGCGGCCAGCACGTTGCCCGACACGAACGCCCGCCGCAGCCCGGCCCGGTCGACCAGCGGGCCGGCCAGGGCCTGGGCGACCACGTAGGGAGCCATCTCCGCGAACGCGACCAGGCCGGTGGTGGCCGCGCTGCCGGTGGTGCTCAGCACCAGCCACGGGATGGCCACCGCAGACATCGAGGTGCCGGCCACCGAGATCGCGTACCCGCCGAGCAGCGCGGCGAACGGCGCGCGCCGCGTCACGACGGGGCCTCACCGTCACGCCGGACGCCGCCGTCGACGGCGTCGTAGGGCAGCAGCTGGAACTGGAAGATCGCGCGCACCGCACCCTCGCCCGGCTCGCGCTGGTCCGGCTCGCGCTGGTCCGGCTCGCGCTGGTCCGGCTCGCGCTGGTCCGGCTCGCGCTGGTCCGGCTCGCGCTGGTCCGGCTCGCGCTGGTAGCGCCGGACCACGGCGGCGACCTCCTCGGCGAGCGACCGGGCCTGCTCGTGGGTCAGCTCGATGCTGTTCTCGTGGAACGTCCACGGCAGCGTGGGCAGCTCGTCGAGCCGGCCGGTGAGGCTGTTGACGTAGGCGAGCATGCGCTCGTGATATTGCTGCACGACGATCCGCAGGTACTGCTCGGCGACCTCGATGTTCTGTGGGTCGGGCGGATCGTCGGGGGAGCGGAGGGTCAGGCCCGAGCCCCGGTACTTCGGGCGCCACCAGCGGTCGCGACCGGTGCCTCGCGCGGTGTCCTCCTCCACGAACCCCAGCTCGCCGAGGATCCGCAGGTGGTAGCTGGTCACGCCGCTCGATGCGCCGATGCGGCGGCCGAGCTGCGAGGCGGTGGCCGGGCCGTCGGTCTCCAGCAGCCAGAGCAGCCGCACCCGCACCGGATGCGTCAGGCCGCGCAGCCGTCGTGGGGTGAGCATGAGGTCGACGGACGGGTCGAACCAGCCCGGCCAGCCGTCGGGCGGGGCGGCCGGCGTCGAACCGGGCCCGACCGGCGAGAGCGTCCCGGACTTCTCGTCGTCCATGCGCTCACCGTAATTCGCAAAGGATATTTTGCAAAGAAAATTCTGCGTTTTCCTGCGCCGAGGGGCCCTATGTTGGGGGCATGTGTCGCAACATCACCGAGCTGCGTGGCCTGAACCCGCCCGCGACCGACGAGGAGGTCGAGGCGGCCGCCGCCCAGTTCATCAGGAAGGTCACCGGCATCGCCCGGCCGACCGGTGCCACGGCCGAGGCCGTGCAGGAGGCGGTACGCGAGGTCGCGGAGATCACCTCACGGCTGCTCGCCGGCCTGCCCGCCCGCCGCCAGGAACCGAAGGCGCTGCCGCCGCTGCGCCGGCCGGAGGTGCGCAGGCGGCTCGGGCTCGACCAGCCGCACGCCGAGCCGCCAGCCGGCGCGGCCCGGCACTGACGACCACCGGCGGTCCGAATCCCGCGCGGGGCCGATGCGCTGACGCTGTCACGGCGTGGGGCGCGCTGACCCATCTCTAGGCCGGCGCTGACCGATCCCTAGGCCGGCGCTGACCGATCTCGGCCGGCGGTGAGCCGGGTTCCGGTCGGTGGTGTCAAGCCACCTTCCGCCCGGCGAACGCCGCCAGCCGGTCAGCCGCGGTGGCGCGCGTGGTCGCGGCGATGACCGCGTCGGCCACGGCCGCGGCGCGGTCGAACTGTGCGAGTGCGTCTTCAGCCATGGACGCATGATGCCGTGGCGATCCGACAATTTTCGAAAGTGCTGCACAGCGAGGGTGCCCGCGCCTCCCGTAACCAGGGCGGTCGGGTCCATGATGGCGCCATGGACGGTGGTGACAGTCGTGACGACGACGTCCGGGGTGGTCAGGGCGGCCGGGGCGGCGAGCACCGGCCGGTCCGCGGCCACGAGATCGAGCTCGACACCATCGAGTTCGGCGGGCTGCGCGACGGCCGCCCGAGGCGGGTGTGGCGCAAATGGCTCGCGCTGGGGCTGGCGGGCGGGGCCGTACTCGCGGCGGTCGCCGTCCAGTCGCAGCGCGGCGGGGGCGGCCCGGCCACCGGACCGGCCGATCCGGCCGGGCGATCGCGGATGCCGGCCGCTGGGCCGCCGGGTGCGTCGCCGAGCGGCAGCACCCCTGCGCCGGCCGTCAGCCAGGTCGGCCATCCGCTGCTCGGCATCACCGCCGGCTGGGAACTGTTCGGGCGCGGCCCGTCCGGGGTGGTCCGGATCGAGTTCGCCCGGGGCCGGGTGACCCGCACGGACGTCCCGCCCATCCAGAGCAGCGGGCCGGCGTCGTTCGTGGTCGGCCGGGACTGGGCGATGATCCGGCCGCTGGACGGCGTGCCGGGCTTCGTCGTACGGGACGGGCGGCCCGCGCAGCCGCTGGCCGGCGCGCTGAGCCAGGGCGGGCCCGCCCTGCCCGGCCCCGACCAGGAGCACGTCTGGGTGCCGGCCGCCGCGGACGGCAGGAAGATGATCCTGGTCGACTCCGCCGGCCAGCCCACCGGCGAATCCGTCGCGCTGCCCGGTGGGGACTACGCGGCGGACTCCGACCGGGCGGGCTACCTGATCTACACCGGCACCGCCGGCGTCTACACCGCACGCCCGGACGGCCTGCGCCGGATCACCTACGGCGACCTGCTGGCCGCCGGCCCGACCCGCTGGCTGACCATGGAGTGCGACAGCCGGTACCGGTGCGGCCCCGTGGTCATCGACCGTCTCACCGGCTCGCACCACACCCTGCACGCCGCCGTGGACGCTACCAACCACGGCGGCGGCCTGATCTCGCCGGACGGCCGCACGGCCGCCGTCTTCGAGTCCGGTGCGGGTGGCTCCCTCACGATCCAGCTGTTCAATCTGGCGTCCGGCGCCGAGTCGCGGCTCGACGTGCCGGTGGAGTCGTCCCTGGACCCGGCCAGCATGGCCTGGTCGCCGGATAGCCGGATGCTGTTCGTCGCGGGGGCCGGCGGCGGGCTGTACCCGGTCGACATCGCCACGAAGCGGGTGCGTCCCCTCGGCGTACCGCTGCCGGCGCTCACCCAACTGGCGGTCCGACCTGCCGGATAGCGGGTGTTGTGGCTAGTTTTCGCCCGTTTACCGTTTTGCTCCGTCGCTCAGGCGTAATGTCCGGGATACACCCACTTCACGCCGCGAGAAAGCGACCTTGCCATGCGGACACCGGACGACGTTCCCGCGGCCGGGGAACTCGTCGCCCGGCGCGTCGGGCCGGTGGAGGCGCTGGCCGGTGACGCCGGGCTCCTGATCGAGGCGGCCGGGCGGATGGCGGACCGGTTCGAGCGGGGCGGCAAGCTGATCGTCTTCGGCAGCGGCGGGCCCGGTACCGACGCCCAGCACGTGGCCGTCGAGTTCATGCACCCAGTGATCATCGGTAAGCCGGCGCTGCCGGCCGTGTCGCTGACCGCCGACGTCGCGACCCTGACCGCGGTCGCCGGGCGGGCCGGGCTCCCCGAGGTCTTCGCCCACCAGATGCGCGTCATCGCCGAGCCGGCGGACATCGCGCTGGGCATCGGCGCGGACGGCGATTGCCCCACCGTGCGGCGCGGGCTGGGCGAGGCGGCCGGGCTCGGCCTGCTCACCGTCGCGCTGCTCGGCGGCGCGGACACCGCCGGCGAATGGTCGGACGTGGACGTGCCGCTGTTCGCCCGGTCGGCCGACCCGCGCGTGGTCAAGGAGGTACACGTCACCGCGTACCACCTGCTCTGGGAGCTGGTCCACGTGTTCCTGCGCGCACCCGGCCTGCCCGGCGCCCGAACGGCGGCGGGGCGTCCGAGCGTCGGGGCGGGGAGCCGGTCATGACCGCGACGACCCCCGGGCGGCGGCCTGATCCCGCCGCGCCGCACGCGGAGACGGGATGTCTGACGTGCGCGGATCGGGCGGACCCGGCCACCGTGCTGCGCCTGCTGCCCGACGGCATGGCCCTGGTCGAGACCGGCGCCGGTACCGAGGTGGTCAGCGTGGCGCTCGTCCGCGCCTCGGTCGGCGACGCCGTTCTGCTGCACGCCGGTGAGGCCATCGCGGTGGTGACGGCATGACGGCCGCCGCGGAGGAGGAACAGCCCGGCGGCGTGGACGCGCTCTACCCGTTCCTGTCCGCGCCGCGGCCGGGCGATCCGCTGGCCGGGCACGCCGAGCTGCTGGCCGAGGTGCGGCGCTCCACTGTGGACAAGGCGTACGAGATCATCGAGCTGCGCCGCCGGATCGTGGAGCGCGAGGCCGCCCGGATCGAGGCGTGCTCGGCCGAACTGGCCCGCGCCTTCGCCTCCGGCGCCCGGTTGCTTGCCTTCGGCAACGGCGGAAGCAGCACCGACGCGCAGGATCTGGCCAGCCTCTTCATGAGCGCTGGCGACGGCGCGCCCGAACTGGCCCTGCCCGCGTTCGCGCTGACCAACGATTCCGCGCTGGTCACCGCGCTGTCCAACGACGTCGGGTTCGAGGCGGTCTTCGCGCGCCAGATAGCGGCGCTCGGGCGCCCCGGCGACATCGCGGTGGGGCTGTCCACCAGCGGCGACTCGCCGAACCTGCTGCACGCCTTCGATGGGGCGCACGCCCGCGGCCTGCTCACCATCGGCATCGCCGGGCACGACGGCGGCAAGATGGCCAAGCTGTCCAGCATCGATTACCTGTTCGTGGTCGACTCGCCGTCGGTGCACCGCATCCAGGAGGCGCAGACCACCATCTACCACGTCCTGTGGGAGCTCACCCTCGCCGCCCTGGCCCGGGGCGGGCCTGCCGGGACGGCGACCACTGACCTCGGGGGTACGGCGCGATGACCGTGATGGCGCAGACGGGCGACGGGGCGAAGGCGCCCACCAAGACCGTCCACATCCTGTGGACCTCGGAGGGCATGAGCTGCGACGGCGACACCGTCTCGGTGACCGCCGCGGGACTGCCCAGCATCGAGGATGTGCTGCTCGGGCTGGTCCCGGGGCTGCCCAAGGTGGTGCTGCACAACAAGGTGCTGGCCGCCGAGACCGGTGACGAGTTCATGGCCGCCTTCCACAAGGCCGCCGCGGGCGAGCTGGACCCGTTCATCCTCGTGGTCGAGGGGTCCATCCCCAACGAGAAGATCAACGGTGACGGGTACTGGTCCGGGATGGGCAACGATCCGGCCACCGGGCAGCCCATCACGCTGCCGGAGTGGCTCGACCGGCTCGCGCCGAAGGCGTGGGCGGTGCTGGCCGCCGGTACCTGCGCCACGTACGGCGGCATCCACGCGATGGCCGGGAACCCCACCGGGTGCATGGGCCTGGCCGACTATCTCGGCTGGAACTTCCGCTCCGCCGGGAACCTGCCCATCGTGAACGTGCCCGGCTGTCCGGTGCAGCCGGACAACTTCATGGAGACCCTGACCTGGCTGCTGTACCAGGCGGCCGGCGTGGCGCCGACCATCCCGCTGGACGAGCAGCTGCGCCCGACCTGGCTGTTCGGCAAGACCGTGCACGAGGGCTGCGACCGGGCCGGCTACTACGAGCAGGGCGACTTCGCCCGCGACTACAACTCCCCGAAGTGCCAGGTGATGCTCGGCTGCTGGGGTCCGGTGGTCAACTGCAATGTCACCAAGCGCGGCTGGATGGACGGCGTCGGTGGCTGCCCGAACGTTGGCGGCATCTGCATCGGCTGCACCATGCCGGGGTTCCCGGACAAGTTCATGCCGTTCATGGATCAGCCGCCCGGCGCGACGGTGTCGGTCGCCATCGCCGGTACCTACGGCTCGCTGATTCGCCGGCTGCGATCCATCACCAACAAGACGGCGAACGAGGAGCCCCGATGGCACCACAACCGCGCGGAGCTGACCAGCGGGTACCAGCCGCGGTGGCCGCGCTGATCGCCGCCCGGCCCAGATCGACAGGAGGACACCGACGGTGAGCCAGACCATGAAGGCGAGCAAGGCGCAGGAGGACACGCGCGAACTCGTCGACATGTCGTGGGACCCGATCACCCGCATCATCGGCAATCTGGGCATCTACACGAAGATTGACTTCAAGAACCAGGAAGTCGTCGAGTGCAAGAGTACGTCGTCGATGTTCCGCGGCTACAGCGTGTTCATGCGGGGCAAGGACCCGCGCGACTCGCACTTCATCACCAGCCGCATCTGCGGAATCTGCGGTGACAACCACGCGACCTGCTCGGTCTACGCGCAGAACATGGCCTACGGGGTCAAGCCGCCGCCGCTCGCCGAGTGGATCATCAACCTCGGCGAGGCCGCCGAGTTCATGTTCGACCACACCATCTTCCAGGACAATCTGGTGTTCGTCGACTTCTGCGAGCAGATGGTCAGCCAGACCAACCCGAGCCTGCTGCGCCGCGCCGAGCAGACGCCCGCGCCGCACGGCGACATCCACGGGTTCAAGACGATCGCCGACATCATGCGCGCGTTCAACCCGTTCACCGGCCAGATGTACCGCGAGGCGCTGCAGATGAGCCGGCTGACCCGGGAGATGTTCTGCCTCATGGAGGGGCGCCACGTGCACCCCTCGACCCTGTACCCGGGTGGGGTCGGCACCGTGGCGACCCCGCAGGTGTTCACCGACTACCTGGTGCGACTGCTGAAGGTGCTGGACTTCGTGAAGAAGGCCGTGCCGTGCAACGACGACATCTTCGACTTCTTCTACGAGGCCCTACCCGGCTACGAGAAGGTCGGCGAGCGGCGCATCATGCTCGGCTGCTGGGGTGCCTTCAACAACCCGGCGCACGTCGACTACGACTACCGCAACATGAACGCCTGGGGCTCGGAGATGTTCGTGACGCCCGGCATCGTGCTGGACGGCCAGTTGCTGACCACGAACCTGGTCGACATCAACCTCGGCATCCGGATCCTGCTGGGCAGCTCGTACTACGACGACTGGGTGGGCGAGGAGACCTTCGTGACCCGCGACCCGCTGGGCAACCCGGTCGACCAGCGGCACCCGTGGAACCAGACGACCCTGCCCCGGCCGCAGAAGCGCGATCTGGACGGCGGCAACTACTCGTGGGTGATGAGCCCCCGCTGGTTCAACCCGGCCACCAAGGAGCATCTGGCGCTGGACACCGGCGGCGGACCGCTGGCCCGGCTGTGGTCCACGGCCCTGTCGGGCAAGGTGGACATCGGAACGGTCAAGGCCACCGGGCACAGCGTGCAGATCAACCTGCCGCGCAGCGCCGCCTTCCCGGAGATGCAGCTGGAGTGGAAGGTTCCCCAGTGGTCCAACACCCTGGAGCGCGACCGGGCCCGGGTGTATTTCATCGCGTACGCGGCCGCGGCCGCCCTGTACTTCGTGGAACGCGCGTTCGAGGAGATCAGGGCGGGCAACACCAAGGTGTTCTCCGACTTCGACGTGCCGGACGAGGCCATCGGGTGCGGATTCCACGAGGCGGTGCGCGGGGTGCTCTCCCACCACCTGGTGATCCGGGACGGCAAGATAGCCAACTACCACCCGTACCCGCCGACCCCGTGGAACGCCAGCCCGCGCGACAAGTACGGCACGCCGGGCCCGTACGAGGACGCCGTGGCGGGCATGCACATCTTCGAGGAGAACGGCCGGGAGAACTTCAAGGGCATCGACATCATGCGCACGGTACGCAGCTTCGACCCGTGCCTGCCCTGCGGAGTGCACATGTACCTCGGCGACGGCCAGGTGGTCAAGCGGCTGCACTCGCCCACCCTCGGCACCAGCGCGGGCGGGTAGGGCGGCGGCATGGCGCACGACGGCGAGCGCGAACTGGAGCGGGTACGCGCGGTCGAACAGCGGCTGGAGCGGGCCGAGGAACTGCCCGAACCGGCCCGGGACACCGCCATCGGTCTGGTGGAGGCGCTGCTCGCGCTCTACGGTGAGGGCCTGGTCCGGATCGTCGGAGCCGGGGCCCGGCTTGGCGGCGACGCGTTCACCGCCGAACTGGCCGCCGACGAGCTGGTCTCCCACCTGCTCCTGCTGCACGGCCTGCACCCGCAGGCCGTGCCGGAGCGGATCGGCCTGGCCATCGAGCGGCTGGAGCCGCGGCTGAACGGGGCGCGGGCCGACCTGGTGGAGGTAGGTGCCGGCGCGGCGCGGCTACGGGTCAGCGGCACGAGCGGGTGTGGGTCGTCGCGGGCCGCGGTGAACGCCGCCCTGGACGAGGCGGTACGCGCGGCGGCCCCGGAGGTCACCCGGGTGGAGGTGGAGCACGTGGCCCGGCCGGCCACCGTCATTCCGGCCGAGCACCTGCTCCAGCGCATCGCCCGGCCGCCGGTGCACCCGGATCCGGGGCCGGCATGACGTCGCCGATCCGCTCCTCCCGGCTCTACCGGCTCGCCAACCCCGCGGACACCGGCAGCCCACTGCCGCGTGCCACCCCGCCGCGGCTGAAGTCCACAGTGGACAGTGTGGAGGGCGAGCGGTGCCAGCTGTGCGCCCAGGCCATCCCGATCGGGCATCGGCACCTGCTCGACCTGACCGAACGCCGGCTGCGATGCGCCTGCCGCGCCTGCTGCGTGCTGTTCGACCGGGCCACCGCGGGCGGCCAGCGGTACCGGCTGGTGCCGGACCGGCGCTGGTACCTGCCGGACTTCATGCTCGACGACGTCATCTGGGTGGGGCTGGGCCTGCCGGTGGAGATGGCCTTCTTCTTCCACGACAACCGGGCCGGCCGGGTCGTGGCCTTCTACCCGAGCCCGGCCGGCGCCGTCGAGTCGCTGCTGGACCTGGCGAGCTGGCGGGAGTTGGCGCTGGCCAACCCGGTGCTCGACAGCCTGCAGCCGGACATCGAGGCGCTGCTGGTGAACCGGGCGCAGGGCGCCCGGGACCACTGGCTGGTGCCGATCGACGACTGCTACGCGCTCGCCGGCCTGATCCGCACGCACTGGTCGGGCCTCACCGGCGGCACCCGGGTGCGAGACGAGCTGGCGGCATTCTTCGCCACCCTGCACGACCGGGCGCGCACGGTGCGGGCCCGGCGCCCGGACCAGACGGACACGGCGAACACGGCGAACACGGCGAACACGGTAGAGGGGAGCAAAGCATGAGCGCACACATCAGGGTCGGGCGGCCCGACGTGGAACCGTCCGCGCCGTCGCACACCAAGGGAGTCGGCGCCGGCAACGCGCGCGGCAACTACGACAAGCAGCGCGGCCACCTGCCCGACGGGCGCTCCACGGCGGCCCGCTCCACCGGCATCAATCCGCGCTCGCGCGAGCCCATCGCGCCGGGCATGCCCAACCTCTCGCCGGCCTGAGGGAAACCCATCGTGACCACGTCCAGCCGCGCCATCGCGGACGTCGACGCCGCTCCCGCGCTACGCATCGCCATCGCGTCGGCCGCGCCGGTCGACCTCGCGGCGGTGCCCACGCTGCGGTTCGAGGCGCACATCCACGCCGAGGGCGGCCACCCGGTGCGGTCGGTGGCCCTGCACACCCAGCTCCGCATCGCCGCCGCGCAGCGGCCCTACGCGCCGGCCGACCAGCAGCGGCTGGTGGAGATCTTCGGCACGCCCGACCAGTGGGGCCGCACCGTCGGGAGTCTGCTGTGGACACAGACGACCACCCAGGTGCCCGAGTTCGACGGCGACACGGTCGCCGACATCCTGGTCGGCTGCACGTACGACTTCGACGTGGTCGCCAGCAAGTACCTGCACGCCCTTCAGGATGGGGAAGTACCGCTCGAGTTCCTGTTCTCCGGCACGGTCTTCTACTCGACCGATGACGGGCTGCGGGCGGCCCGGATCCCCTGGGACACCGAGGCGTCGTACCGGATGCCGGTGCGGGTCTGGCGGGACCTGATGGGGCGCTACTTCCCGGACAGCACCTGGCTCCGGCTCGACCGGACGGTGTTCGACCGGCTGTATGGATTTCGGGCACGCAACGCGCTGCCCAGTTGGGAAAGCGCGATCGACGCGCTGCTGAGGGCCGCCGAGCGGCCGATGGGTGGGGTGTGAGCAGTGGAGGACGTGGTGCGCCAGGTCGCCCAGGCGGTGCTCTATGAGGGGTACCTGCTGTGGCCGTACCGGCGCTCGGCGCTGAAGAATCAGCACCGGTGGACGATAGGCGGGGTGTATCCGAGCTCGTGCGGCTCGGCCTACGACGCCGGCCCGTGTGTGGTGCAGACGCAGTGCCTGCTGACCGCCGAGCCCGGCGCGTCGGTCGAGGTGCGGGTGCGGTTCCTGCAGGTAGTGGCGCGGGACGTGTCCCGGCTGCGCGAGGGGCGGCTGGAGCCGGTACGGGAACTGTCCGTCGGCAACCGGCGCCTGCTGTCCTGGGAGGAGGCCACCGAGCGGGAGGTGGTCAGCGAGCCGCTGCCGCTGGCGGGGCTGTCGGTGGTGCCGCACCGGGTACCGGTCGAGATCGAGGGCGGCAGCGACATCGAGTGGCTCCTCGACCCGGGCGACGGCCCGGTCACACCGGCCGGGGATGAGGATCCGCGCACGGGTGCGGTGGTGCGCCACTGGCGGGCGCTGCGCGGCGGGATCGACATCCAGGCGGAGACCGTCGCGCCGGACACGTACCGGCTGACCGTGCGCGTGGTCAACACCACCGACTGGCGCGGAATCGACCGGATCGGCGCCCTGCGGCGCACCTTCGTCTCCGCGCACACCATCATCCGCGCGGAACGGGCCCGGCTGGTCTCGCTCGCCGACCCGCCCGCCGAACTGGCCGCGCTCGCCGCCGAGTGCGACAACATCGACACCTGGCCGGTGCTGGTCGGCGCCGAGGGCGACGGGCACACCATGCTGTCGGCGCCGGTCATCCTGCCCGACTACCCGCAGGTCGCACCGGAGAGCCCCGGCGATCTGTTCGACGCCACCGAGATCGACCAGCTGCTCACGTTGAGCATCATGACCCTCGGCGAGGAGGAGCGCCGCGAGATGCGCGACAGCGATCCGCGGGCCCGCGAGATCCTGGACCGCTGCGCGGCGCTGACGCCGGAGCAGCTCATGCGGCTGCACGGCAGGCTGCGCGAGCTGCGCCCGATCGGCACGCCGCCGGAGCAGGCGCGAGGGCTCGAACCGCTGACGGTACCGGCGGGGACATCCGACGCGACGCTGCCGTTGGGGCCGCGCGATCCGGCGGAGCGGCTGTTCTCGTTCGAATCCGGGGCCGGGGAGATCCCCGCGTGAGCGGGCCGGCCTTCTGGGAGCGGATGGCCAGCCGCGGCCCCGATTCGATCGAGGTCGGCGGGGTCCGCCTGCGCGCGGGCAGCCTCGTCCGGCTGCGGCCGCAGCGGCACAGCGACATCCTGGACCTCGCGCTGGACGGCCGCACCGCCGTGGTGGAGTCCATCGAGCAGGACGACGAGGGCCGCGTCCAGCTGGCCGTGACGGTGTCCGACGATCCGGGCCGCGACCTCGGCGACGCGCGCATGCCCGGGCACCGCTTCTTCTACACGCCGGACGACGTGGAGCCCGTCCAGGCCGTTGCCGGTGCCGGAGCGCCCGGGACGGCCCGGGTGCTGGTGGCCGGCATCGGGAACCTGTTCCTCGGCGACGACGGGTTCGGCTGCGAGGTGGCCCGGCTGCTGCTGGCCAGCCCGGCCATCCCCGGCGTGGACGTGGTGGACTTCGGTATCCGCGGCCTCGACCTGGCGTACGCGCTGCTGCGCGACTACCGGGCGGCCATCCTGATCGACGCGTCGCCGCGCGGATACGTCCCCGGCACCCTGACCGTCATCGAACCGCGGCTGACCCGGGGTGGGCCGGTGGACCTGCAGACGCACGGGATGGACCCGGTGCGGGTTCTGGCCCTGGCGCGCGAGCTGGGCGGGGTGCCCGCGACCACGTACGTGGTGTGCTGCGAGCCGGAGTCGATCCCGGTGACCGGGCCCGACGAGGAGGTCGTGGTGGCCCTGAGCGCGCCCGTGCGCGGCGCGCTGATCACGGCCGCCGGCCTGGTGCGGTCGCTCGCGCGAGAGCTGTTGGCGGGTCCGGCCGGTGCGCCGGAACCCGGCGGGAGAACCGGTTCGGCCGGGAAGGTTGGTGAGGCACGTGAAGAAGATGCTGTCGGTCGCGGCGCTGCTGAGCGTCGGGTTGGTCACCACCGCGGTGGCCGCGCAGTGGCCAGAGATCCAGCGGTACCTGAAGATGCGGCGGATGTGACGGCGCCGCCGGTGGCCAGCGTCGGCGGAGGAGGCGGGGCCGGTGTGCCTGGGCATCCCCGGTGAGCTGGTGGACACCGTGGCCGAACAGCCCGATCTCGGGGTGGTGATGGTCAGCGGGGTGCGCCGGAAAATCAACGTGGCCCTGCTGGCCGACCAGGATCTGCGGCTGGGCGACTGGGTACTGGTGCACGTCGGCTTCGCCCTGTCGAAGATCTCCGAGGACGAGGCGCGGGCGGTGCTCGCGTTCCTGGAGAGCATCGGCACTCCCTACGCCGACGAGCTGACCGCGCTGCGGGAATCGAACATCGACGGATGGCCGGGGGAACACTGATGCGTTACGTCGACGAGTTCCGCGACGCGGAGAAGGCGCGGGCACTGGCGGCGCGGATCGCGCAGCTGTGCGAGCCCGGCCGCGAGTACAAGTTCATGGAGGTGTGTGGCGGGCACACGCACACCATCTACAAGCACGGCCTGGAGGACTACCTCCCGGAGAACATCACGCTGGTGCACGGGCCGGGCTGCCCGGTGTGCGTGATCCCGATGGGCCGCGTCGACGACGCCATCCACATCGCCCGGCAGCCGGGCGTGCTGATGACGTCCTTCGGCGACATGATGCGGGTACCGGGTGGCAACGGTTCGTTCTTCGACGCGAACGCGCGGGACACCAACATCCGGATGGTCTACTCGCCGCTGGACGCGTTGGCCATCGCCCGGCAGCGGCCGGAGCAGCGGATCGTGTTCATGGCGATCGGGTTCGAGACCACGGCACCGTCCACCGCCATGACCCTGCTGCGGGCCAGGGCCGAGGGGCTGCGCAACTTCTTCGTGTTCGCCAACCACGTCACCATCATCCCGGCCATCAAGGCCATTCTGGACTCGCCGGATCTGCGGCTGGACGGGTTCCTCGGGCCGGGCCACGTGTCCACGGTGATCGGCTGCCGCCCGTACGAGTTCATCGCCCGCGACTACGGCAAACCGGTGGTGGTGGCCGGGTTCGAGCCGCTGGACATCCTGCAGTCCGTGTATCTGCTGATGCGGCAGCTGGCCGAGGGCCGGTGCGCGGTGGAGAATCAGTACGGCCGGGTGGTGCCGTGGGACGGCAACCCGATAGCGCTACAGGCCATCAACCAGACCATGCGGCTGCGGCCGTTCTTCGAGTGGCGGGGGCTGGGGTTCATCAACCACTCGGCGCTGCGGCTGCGCGAGGAGTTCGCCGAGTACGACGCGGAGCTCGTGTTCGACGTGCCCGGCGTGCGCATCGCCGACCCCAAGGCGTGCCAGTGCGGCGAGGTGCTCAAGGGCGTGCTCAAGCCGTGGGAGTGCAAGGTCTTCGGCACCGCGTGTACCCCGGAGACACCGATCGGCACGTGCATGGTGTCCCCGGAGGGGGCCTGCGCGGCGTACTACAACTTCGGCCGGTTCAGCCGGCAACGGGTGAGGGAAGCGAGCAGGGTGTGAGCGTCGCGCACGGAGAAGTAGCACAGCAGGAGGCGCCGCGCGGTCAGGTCGCGCGGGAGCAACAGGTGATCGAGCGCATCGAGCGGGTCCGGCGGGCCCGGCCCCGGCTGCGCGAGGAGCGCATCACGATGGCGCACGGCGCGGGCGGCAAGGCCACCCAGACCCTGATCGACGCGGTGTTCCTGCCACGGCTGGGAAATCCGGTGCTCGACCGGATGGAGGACGCCGCCGAACTGGTCGCCGGCGGGACCCGGCTGGCCTTCACCACCGACTCGTTCGTGGTCTCGCCGCTGTTCTTTCCGGGCGGCGACATCGGGGACCTGGCGATCAACGGGACGGTCAACGACCTGGCCGTGCGCGGCGCCACCCCGATGTTCCTGTCGGCCGGCTTCATCCTGGAGGAGGGCTTCGCGGTCGAGGACCTGGAGCGGGTGGTGGCCTCGATGGCCCGCGCCGCGGCGGCGGCCGGCGTCCAGGTGGTCACCGGCGACACCAAGGTGGTGCAGCGTGGCGGCGCGGACGGCTGTTACATCAACACCGCCGGCATCGGCACGATGATTCCGGGGGTGCGGCTGGCCGCCGCGTCCGCGCGGCCGGGCGACGCCGTGCTGGTGTCGGGGCCGATCGGCGAGCACGGCATCACCGTCATGCTGGCCCGGGGCGAGCTGGACATCGACGCCGACGTCACCTCCGACACCGCACCGCTGTCCGGGATGGTCTCGGCGCTGCTGCACGCCGTGCCGGGGGTGCGCGCGCTGCGCGACGCGACCCGGGGCGGCGTGGCCACGGTACTCAACGAGATCGCCCGCGCGGCCGACGTGTCGGTGGTGGTGGACGAGGCCGCCGTACCGGTGAGCCCGCAGGTGCGCGGCACCGCTGAGCTGCTGGGCATCGACCCGCTCTACGTGGCCTGCGAGGGGCGCATGGTGGCGGTTGTCGAGCCGGACGGCGTGCAGCCGGCGCTGGAGGTGCTGCGCGCACACCCGGGCGGCGAGCAGGCGGCCATCATCGGCCGGGTCGCCGCCGACCCGCCGGGCCTGGTCCTGCTCAACACCGTCTTCGGCGGCACCCGTATCGTCGACCTGCTGGTCGGCGATCCACTGCCGCGCATCTGCTGACCGGGCCGCAAGCGATGCACGAGCTGGCCATCGCCGAGAGCATCGTCGAGACGGTGGGCGGGCGGTGCGGCGACGCCCGGGTGACCCGGGTGCTGCTGTCGGTGGGCAAGCTGTCCGGGGTGGTACCCGACGCCATCCGGTTCTGCTTCGACCTCGCCGCGGCCGGTACCCCGGTGGCCGGCGCCCGGCTGGACATCGAGGAGCCGGACGGCTGGGCCCGGTGCCGCTCGTGCGGCGGCGAGTTCGGCGTCGATGACCTGATCCTGTTGTGTCCCTGCGGAAGCGCCGACGTCGAGGTGCGCGGGGGCGAGAGCCTGACCATCCGATCCGTCGAGGTGACCTGACATGTGTGGAACCTGCGGCTGCGCCGCCCCTACCACCATCGCGCTGGAGCAGCGGGTGCTGGAGAAGAACGACCTGCTCGCCGAGCGCAACCGCGAGTGGTTCGCGCGCCGGCACATTCTCGCGGTCAATCTGATGAGCTCCCCGGGGTCGGGCAAGACCACGCTGCTGGAGCGCACCGTGCGGGCCATGGCCGAGCGGGCGCCGGTGTTCGTCATCGAGGGCGACCAGGCCACCGGGCTGGATTCGGGACGCATCCGGGCGGCGGGCGCCCGCGCCCTTCAGATCAACACGGGGGCCGGCTGCCACCTGGACGCCGCGATGGTGGCGCGGGGCCTGCGCGAGCTGGATCCCCCCGAAGGGTCGCTGCTGTTCGTGGAGAACGTGGGCAACCTGGTCTGCCCGGCCCTGTTCGACCTGGGGGAGAGCGCCCGGGTGGTGGTCGCGTCGGTGACCGAGGGCGCCGACAAGCCGCTGAAGTACCCGCACATGTTCCGCTGCGCGGACCTGCTGCTGCTCAACAAGGTCGACCTGCTGCCGCACCTGGACGTGGACCTCGCCGCGTTCGAGCGGGCCGCCGCGTCGGTGCGGCCGGGGCTGGTGCCGCTGCCCGTGTCGGCGACCCGCGGAGACGGCCTGGAGAGCTGGTACGGGTGGCTGCGCGCCCGTGCTCCCCGCTCGTCAGCGCCCGGCGAGGTACGCGGCGGCCTGCTCGCGCAGCCGGGCATGCGTGCCGTCCATCGCGGGTGAGCGGGGCAGCCACTGCTTGCGGATCTTCGCGATCGACGTGTAATTCGGGTCCACCACGTTGGCCAGCGGTGACTCGACGGCCTGCGAGACGAGCTGGTACCCGTCCAGCGCGGGCAGCCCGTAGTCGGCCTCCAGCCACCGCACCAGGTCCAGTTGCGCGATCCGGAACGCGTCCTCCAGCGGCCGTGCCGAACCGGTGGAGATGATGTGGGTGTCGGACTCCAGCCGGGGCCACGGGCACGGGCGGTTCTTGATGAGGTCGACGATGAGGACGGTGTCCATCGCGCACTCCACCGCGACCCCGCACGTCTCGCCCTCGCCCTGCCGGGCGTGGCCGTCGCCGAGGGAGAACAGCGCACCCTCCACGTTGACCCCGAGGTAGCAGGTGACCCCGGCGCGCATCTCCGGGGTGTCCATGTTGCCGCCGTGCGCGTCCGGCACCAGGGAGGAGCGCGCCTCCAGGTTCGCCGGCGCGACACCGACCGTGCCGTGCATGGGATCCATCGGCAGGTCCACTGTGTACTGTCCGAACCGGGACTCGAACCGGCACAGCCGGCGCGCCCGGTCGAGCTGCCAGATCCAGACCACCTCGGGCAGCGCTTCCTGCAGGGCCGCCGTGGCGTGGGTCGGGGTCAGCGCGCCGAACAGCGGCACGGTGGTGGAGGCGGCCCAGTCCCGGGCAGGCTCGATGGAGACGAAGTGCACGGCGAGCGTGTCGCCGGGCTGCGCACCCTCCACATAGAACGGTCCGGTCTGCGGGTTGACGAACGGGAATTCCACCACCCGCGACACGAGGTCGTCGACCCCGCGAACCCGGCCGGCGAAACAATCCTCGGTGAACAGCTCCAGTACCGTGCCGGGGGCCACCCGAGCGACCGGGGCGGCACCCCCGAACGTCCACGCGTAGTCCCCGACGCTCGGCCGGAACGTCAGCAGCCCTGCCTGTGTCACACCGCCTCCAGCGGGCTCGCCGGGACGGCCGGTTGCTCGCCCGGCTGCTCGTCGAGGTGCACCCGGGCCACGTCGGCCACCCGGTCCGGGTGCCTGCGGTACAGCCACGTCAGGTACCCGACGCCCAGCAGCATCCACACCGCCACGGCCGGCCCCGCGTACGAGATCGGGGGTGCCAGCGTGGAGACGAACGAGAACACCGGTAGCCCGGCCGCGGTGAGCCAGGCCGGCACGAACGCCAGCACGCCGAGGATCGGAATCACCACGTGCAGGACCACGTTCAGCTCCTCGCGACGGTGCCGCAGGAAGTACGCCACGCACGTGATGTTGGTGACGATGTAGATGGCCACCAGCAGGATCACGATGCCGGTGCCGACCACCGAGAATGCCGTCACCGGGTCGTACGCGAAGCCCAGGCCCAGCGACACCGCGATGGTCGCGGCGCTCACCGCGAGGATCGCCACGTACGGCGACCGGTGCCGCAGGGCGATGCGGGCCAGGCGGTAGGGGAACGCACCGATGCGGCCCATCGCGTACGCGGTGCGGCTGGACACGTTCACGCCCGCGTTGGCGTTGGCGATCGTGGAGTTCACGATGGCCAGGAAGACGAAGAACCAGAACAGCCCGTAGAACTGGCGGGCCAGCCCCTCCCAGGAGGAGGCGCCCGAACTGGTGAAGGTGGCGAACTTGTCCGGCCCGAACGCGACGTCCACGGCGTACGTGGTGATGATGTAGAGGATGCCGATGGTCAGGGTCGCGCCGAGCACCGCGCGGCGGATGGTGCGCCGTGGGTCGCGCGCCTCCTCGGCCAGCGGCGTCGCGCCCTCGAACCCGCCGAAGGCGAGGATCGTGAAGATGGATCCGGCGATCACCCCGGAGATGCCGTGGTGTTCGGCGGGCGTGTGCCCGGTGCCGAAGACCGACAGGGTGTTGGCATGCCCGGCATGAATGATCAGCAGCACGGCGAGCACAAGGAACACGCCGATCTCGAATATCCCGAGGATGGTGCCCAGCCCCGCCGAGGCGCGCACGCCGTAGAGCCCGGCCGCCATCACGATCAGCGCGCCGAGGATCGTCCACGGCCACCACAGGTTCGCCGGGTAGCCGGAGAATTCGGAGTTGATGGTCGAGGCGGTGGTGAATCCCAGCTGGAGCAGGACGAGCGGCGAAATCAACACACCGACCAGCACGTACGCCCAGGCGACCAGGAAG
Organism: Rugosimonospora acidiphila; assembly: GCF_039543385.1. Classification (NCBI taxonomy): domain Bacteria; kingdom Bacillati; phylum Actinomycetota; class Actinomycetes; order Micromonosporales; family Micromonosporaceae; genus Rugosimonospora; species Rugosimonospora acidiphila. Next base: position 54,156 of record NZ_BAABJQ010000024.1, on the reverse strand, counting down.
CCCACGGTCTTGTGCAGGCCGTTGGCCGCGTAGGTCGCGAGCGAGCCGGCGGCGGGCAGGTGCTTGGCCAGCTCCGCCACGCTGACCGCGGAGAACAGGCAGGCGATGAGCGCGAACAGCACCGCCAGGGGCAGCGAGCCGCCCGCGAAGGCGGCTCCGGCCGGGATCGAGGCGGCGACGGCGGCCCCCGGCGCCATGTCCGTGATGCTCTGGAAAAGGACCTCGCGCAGACCTATCGCGTTCGCGCGCAGTGCCGGTGGGTTTGGAACGGTCTGGTCGGCCATGGGTGCCCCCAACCGAAGTGACCTTGAAAGTTAGACGTGACCGTACCGGCATCGACATGAATTGAAAAGGGTCATCGGCCGTTCAGGGGAGGAGGGTCGGGCAGTGGTAGGGCGGCCGCCTGGCCCACCCGGAGGACTTCGGCCACCCGCCCGACGAGCCGGCGGGGATCCGGTCCGGCGCGTACGGGGTGCGGGTGGCCCCGAAGTGCGGGTTGTTGGTGGTGCCGCCCCGGGCGAACTCGTGCGTGGCGTGCTTGCCCAGCAGCACGGCGCCCGCCTGCCGCAGGCGGGCCGCCACCGCCGAGTCGGCCGCCGGCACGTGATGGCGGCGCAGCGCGGATCCGGCGGTGGTGGGCACCCCGGCGGTGTCGCACAGGTCCTTGAGGCCGATGGGCAGCCCGTGCAGCGGCCCACGACCCGGCGCCGGCCCCGGTCCGCCCGCGTCCGGGCCGCGACGCGCGGGTCGGGAAATTGCAAGGTTTCTTGACTGTTTCCGTGATCTCACCGAGAATTTGACTCGCGAAACAGGATCGCCTCGACGGCGGGGACACCCGAGGAGCGCATATGGCAAGCGGCTACGTCCGGAGCCCGGAACTTCAACGGCTCGCGGACGCGGTGCTGCAGCCCGGCTTCGAGGGGAAGAGTCCGCCGCCCTGGCTGCTGCGCCGCCTGGAGGCGGGACTCGGCGGCGTCGCGCTGTTCAGCCGCAACGTCGAGAGCCGGGAGCAGGTCGCCGCGCTCACCGCGGTGCTGCGCTCGACCAACCCGGACGTCATCGTCGGCATCGACGAGGAGGCCGGCGATGTCACCCGGCTGGAGGCGCGCACCGGAAGCTCCCGGCCCGGCAACTGGGCGCTCGGCGTCGTGGACGACCCCGACCTCACCTCCGCCGTGGCTCGGGACGTCGGGCGCGACCTGGCCGAGGCCGGCGTCACCCTGAACTACGCCCCGGACGCCGACGTCAACTCCAACCCCGACAACCCCGTCATCGGGGTGCGCTCGTTCGGCGCGGACCCCGATCTGGTGGCGCGGCACACCGCCGCCTGGATCACCGGCCAGCAGTCGGCGGGCGTGGCGGCCTGCGCCAAGCACTTCCCGGGACACGGCGACACCAGCGCCGACTCGCACCACCTGATCCCGCTGATCACCGCCGGGCGGGAGGAGTTGGAGCGGTGCGAGCTGGTCCCGTTCCGGGCCGCCATCGCGGCGGGCGCGCGTGCCGTGATGACCGGACACCTGCTGGTGCCGGCGATCGACGAGGACCTGCCCGCGACGCTCAGCCGGCGGGTGATGACCGACCTGCTGCGCGGTGAGCTGGGCTTCACCGGACTGGTGGTGACCGACGGGATCGAGATGCGGGCGCTGACCGGCCCGTACGGGCTGGCCGGCGCGGCCGTCCGGGCGCTGGCCGCCGGGGTGGACGCGGTGTGCGTGGGCGGCGACCACGCCGACGAGCGGACGGCCACCGCGCTGCGCGACGCGATAGTCGACGCCGTCGTCGACGGGCGGCTGCCGGAGCAGCGGCTGGTCGAGGCCGCCGGCCGGGTCGCCGAACTCGCCGCGTGGACCGCGCGGCAGCGCGCCGACCTCGACGGGCACCGGCCGCCGCGCGATGCCGGGCTGGGGCTCGCGGCCGCCCGGCGGGCCATCCGGCTCACCGCCGCGACCGGAGGGCAGCCGTTGCCCCTGTCGGCCCCGCCGCACGTGGTGGAGCTCTCCCCGGCCAGCAACATCGCGGTCGGCGACGACGTTCCCTGGGGCCTGCGCGACCTGCTCGCCGACGCCATGCCGGACACCACGGGGGTCCGGCTGGGGGAGGCGGATTTCCTCGACGGGGTCGACCTGCACCAGGTCGCGCTGGCACCGGCGGGGGGCCGGCCGCTGGTCGTCGTGGTGCGCGACGCGCACCGGTACGAGTGGGTGGTCCAGGCGCTCAAGGTGCTGGTGGGCGCCCGCGACGACTGCGTGGTGGTGGAGACCGGGTTGGCCGGCTCCGCGTGGGGCGCGGTGCACGTGGCCACCTGGGGCGGCAGCCTGGCCTGCCGGCAGGCGGCGGCGGAGCTCCTGGTGCCGCCCGGCGCGGGGCCGGCCGCCGGCGAGACGGCGGCGTCGGCGGCCGGCGTCACCGCCGGCTCCGCGGCCAGCACCACTGCCGGCTCCGCGGCCAGCACCACCGGGGCCGGCATGCCGCGTTGACGGCGCCCGCGCGGGCGGCACACAATCGCTCATCGAGGCGATTGGTGGTTTTCGATGCGACGAGGGACCGGGCGTGGGGCGCTGCTCGCCGGCCTGGCGCTGGCCGGGTGCGTCGCCGCCGGGTGCGGTGCCGGCGCGCCGCAGCCGGGCGCCGCGCCCACGCCGATGCCGCAGACCCCCGCCGGAAGCGCACCGGCGACCGACCCGTCCGGCGACGGCGTGCTGATCCGGTTCGATCGCCAGGGCGGCCTGGCCGGGCTGACCGACCGACTGGTGATCCGCGAGGACGGCGGCTTCACGCTCCAGCGGCGGCGCCCGCCATTGAGCCGGTCGGGCCGGTTGACCGAGGCCGAGCGCGCGGAGCTGGTCCGGATGCTGGCCGGCTCGGGCTTCGGGACGCTGCCCGCCACCCAGAGCGCCCGGGGCAGCGACCTGTTCACGTACCACCTGACCTACGCGGACCGGCAGATCCTCGCCCAGGACGGCGGGATCGCCGCGCCGCTGCGCCCGGTGATCGCCGCGCTCACCACGATCGTGCAGAAGTACGGATCATGAGGGGCGGGTACCGTTGGGCCGGCGTACCCCGTCGGAGGAGGTGCACCCGATGACCGCCCAGTACGAATCGCCCCTCGACCGCCAGATCCGGGAGGCCCAGGAGCGCGGGGAGTTCGACAACCTGCCCGGCTCCGGCAAGCCGCTGCCCGGGCGCGGGGAGCCCTACGACGAGAACTGGTGGGTCAAGGACTGGGTCCGGCGGGAGAACATCACCGGCGTGCTGCCCACCTCGCTGCGCCTGCGCAGGCAGGCCGAGGACCTGATGCACGAGGTCGCGAAGAAGCCGACCGAGGCGGCGGTCCGGCGGTACGTGACCGAACTCAACGAGCGGATCCGCCAGGCGCAGCGCGGACTGGTCGACGGCCCGCCGGTGGTGCTGCCCCTGTTCGACGTCGACGACGTGGTGCGGGTCTGGCGCGAGCGCCGCGACTGACCCGCCCCAGGCCGCCGCGGGCACCGGGACTGGGCGGCGCGGGCAGGTCGGACGCGGGGCGACGTGGCGGCGCTGAGGGGTCCGGGTCCGGTGCGGCGAACGGGCCCCGCCGTGGCCGGGTTGGCCGGGCGGGGCCCGCTGGTACTGATCGGGCTGTTACATCGCCGGTATGTCGCCGGACAGCCCCCAGCCGAGGGTCGACACGTCCAGGTTCGAGCTGAACCGGGTGTACCAGGTGCCGGTCGGCGGCCGGAACAACGCCTGGTCGGTGGTGCCGTCCCCGTCGTAGTCGCCGGGGACCGGCAGGTCGGCCCCGGTGCCCCAGGGGAGCATCGAGGCGGTGCCGTTGCCGCTGTAACGGGTGTACCAGGTGCCGGTCGACGGGCGGTACAGCGCCTGGTCGGTCTTGCCGTCCCCGTCGTAGTCCCCCTGGATGGGGATGTCTCCGGCGACGCCCCAGACCTCCGGGTGGATGCTGCCCGGGTTCGAGCTGCGGCGCACGGACCAGGCGTTGGTCGAGGGCCGGTACAGCGCCTCGTCCATGCGCTTGTCCCCGTCGTAGTCGCCGGGCACCGGGATGTCCCCGGGCTTGCCCCAGGCCACCGTCTGCACGCTGGCGTTGATGCTGCGGCGCACGTACCAGGTGCCGGTGGATGGCCGGAACAGCGACAGGTCCGCCTTGCCGTCCCCGTCGTAGTCGCCGGGCACCGGGATGTCGCCGCCCGTGCCCCAGGGCACCACGGTGACGCTGCCGTTGCCGCTGTTGAGGATGTACCACGTGCCGTTGCGGTACAGCGCGTGGTCGGTCTTGCCGTCCCCGTCGTAGTCGGCGGGCACCGGGATGTCACCCTTCTGGCCCCAACGCAGCACGTCGACCGCGAAGTTGGAGCTCAACCGGGTGTACCAGACGCCGTCGGACGGCCGGAACAGCGACTGGTCGGTCTTGCCGTCGCCGTCGTAGTCGCCGTTCGGGTGGGTGACCGGGCCGATGATCATGCGGTTGTACCGGTACGGCGACATCTCGTACCCGTCGAAGTACGGGTACGGGATCTGCCGGTAGTGGGTGCCGCCGTCGCCGCTCTGCTCGTACCCGAAGTAGCTGGTGTGCGCCGCGTCGGCCCAGTGGTCGAAGATCACCACGTGGCCGGCGGGGCCGATCCCCGGATTGATGAGCAGGTCGGCCTGGACCAACTGGTCCTTGCTGATCGGCGTCGTCATGGACGGCGAGGCCATCTCCGAGGTGACGTACCCGGGTTTCGCCCAGCCGAAGGCCATGGACACGAAGCCGGAGCAGTCGGTCCGGTACCCCTGGAAGGTTCTCGACACCGAGTACGGCAGCGGGCCGCCGTCGCGCGCGTGCAGCCAGCTCTGCGCCCGGGTGATGACCTCCGCCTGAGTGACGGCGGGCAGCGAGTCGGTCGAGACACTGGGCATCGTCTGGGCCTCGGTCGGCTGACCGGGAGTGGCCCAGAACGGGAGCTTTGCCACCGGTACGGCGGCGGCGGTCGCTACCCCCGCGGTCGACGCCAGCGCGGACGGGACCCCAACGGCGAGCAGCACGCCCAGGCCGACGAGGTGCAATGCGGGTCTTCGCAATGGACTCTCCTTCGTTCGAATAACAAGATCCGGTTCACGCGGGCCTCGTGGGCCGGCCGTGACGGGGTCGCCGGGGGAGCGCCGGTGGCCGCCGTGGCGACGGTCGGGGACGGCGGCGGGAGAATCGGGATGGGTGCGCGGGCCCCAGGGAGCGCGGCGAGCGGGGTTCCGGGCGCCGGCGAGCACTCCCCGGACGCCAGCTGGTTCGTGTCTGTCTCTCGCATCCTCTCCGCTCACAACCCGAAAGTCCGTCTAATTCCTGGTTGTCGCCCATTCGGCGTGGTTGTCGGATTTCCAGGGCGTGATCGGGCGGCGCGGGCGCCAGCCGGCGGCGGGGCAGCATGCGGCGCTTTTCACCATCGTCCGGTAACTTTTGACCGGTCGGGCGAAACTGTCGGCAGGCCCGACGGTATTTTGTCTAGCGTCCGTCCCGCCAGTCAGTCCGCCGGCACCGAAGGGTCCGCCCGTACCAACCGTGGAGCGTCCGATGGCTGCATCCGAACCGCCGCCCGCGTCCGGTCCGCTCCCGTACCACCTGCTCTGCCTGCTGCGGGACCGCGGCGCGATGTCCCGGGCCGAGCTCGCCGCCCAGTTCGCCGACCCCCGCGCGCGGGTTCTCGGCGAGATCGACGCGCTGATCGCGGCGGGCCTGGTCCGCGAGGCCGGGCCGGCCGCCTCCCGCGGCGGCCGGCGATCGACCCTGGTCGAGCTGTCACCCGACCTGCGGTTCGCGGCCGTCGACCTGGGCGCCTCCTCGATCGACGTCGAGATCACCGACGGGCGGCTGGAGCCGGTGGCCAGCCACAGCGAGCCGGTCGACATCCGGTCCGGCCCCAAGACCGTGCTGCACCGGCTGGGCGAGATCCTGGCCAAACTGCGGGCCGACGGCGCTTACCAGCAGCTGCACGCGATAGGCATCGGGGTACCCGGTCCGGTCTCCTTCCGCGACGGGGTGCCGGTATCCCCGCCGATCATGCCTGGCTGGGACCGGTACCCGGTGCGCGACGTGCTCGCCCGCGAGCACTCCTGCCCCGTGGTGGTGGACAACGACGTGAACATCATGGCCATCGGCGAGCGCCACGGCGGCGTCGCGCACTCGGTGGACAACCTGCTGTTCCTCAAGGTCGGCACCGGCATCGGATGCGGCATCTATCTCGGCGGTGAGGTGTACCGGGGCACCGACGGCTGCGCCGGCGACATCGGCCACATCCAGCTCGACGGGCACGGCCAGCCGTGCGCCTGCGGCAACGTGGGCTGCCTGGAGGCGGTGTTCAGCGGTGCCGCCCTGGCCCGCGACGCGCTCGCCGCCGCGCGGGCGGGCCAGTCGCCCGCCCTGGCCGAGCGACTGGCCGCGAATGGTGCGGTGAGCGCGCGGGATGTGGCCGACGGCGCGGCCGAGGGGGACGTGACCTGCGTACGGCTGATCCGCGACGGCGGCCACCAGGTCGGCACGGTCCTGGCCGGCCTGGTCAGCTTCATCAACCCGTCGATGATCGTGATCGGTGGCGGGCTGGCCGGGCTGGGCCACGTCCTGCTCGCCGAGATCCGCAGCGTGGTGTACCGGCGCTCGCTGCCCCTGGCCACCGGGAACCTGCCGATCGTGATGTCGGAGTTGGGCTCCCGGGCCGGCGTGGTGGGCGCCGCCGTGTTGGCCAGCGAGCTGGCCTACGGCAGCCAGGAGCGCTGAGCCCCTAGCTGTACGCCTCGACGGGGTAGTCCTTGAGCGTCATCGCGTTCGCGGCCTTCTCGGTCATCCGGGCGAACAGGCTGGCGAGCGGCCGCTTGGACAGCCACTTGTAGCCGCGGTTGCGCTGCGCGATCTTCTTGTCGGTCAGCGGGGCGAGGAACGGGGCCGCCCCCTTGGCCTGCTTGTGCCCGGCCGCGACGCCGGCACGCAGGTGCTGCTCGTAGCGGGCGAACGCGACGCGGTGGTCGCCCCGCGCCGTGGCCAGCTCGCCGGCCAGCGTGTACGCGCCGCCCATGGCCAGGCCGGTGCCGCCACCGCCGGGGCCGGCCGACCAGGCCGCGTCGCCGAGCAGCACCACCCGGCCCCGCGAGTACCGGTCCAGGGCGATCTGGCTGATCGAGTCGAAGAACAGGTCGTCGGCGTCGCGCATCAGTTCGAGCAGCTCTGGCGTGCGCCAGCGGGCGGCGGAGAACGCGCCGGACACGATCTGCTTCTGCCGTGCCACGTCGCGGTAGTCATAGGTCAGCGGCGGTGAGGTCCACACGAATTGCAGGTCCAGCGTGGTGTGGTCGCGCGAGCCGACCAGCACGCCCAGGCCGGGCTCGTTGTAGAGCACGCCGCCGCTTTCGAGGCCGAGGATGTTCGGCACGAGGCAGCCGGCGACGCACAGGCCGGTGTCCTCGCGGAACCGGCGCTCGTCGCCGAAGACCAGCCTCCGCACCACCGAGTGCGAGCCGTCGGCGCCGACCACGAGGTCGAAGGTGCGCGGGGCGCCGCGCCGGAAGGCGACGTCCACGCCCGCGTCGGTCTCGGTCAGCGAGGCGATGCTGTCGCCGAAGACGTACTCGACGTCGTCCCTGGTCCGGTCGTGCAGCAGGCGGGTCAGCTCGCCGCGGGCGATCTCGATCTCCCCGCTGAACACGTGCGCCGGCAGGGTGACGATCGGCCGGCCGTCGGCGTCCACGACGGTCTGCCCGCCCATGCCGGTCTGCCGGGCGCGCACGTCGGCCAGGATGCCCATCCGCTCCAGCACCCGCACCTGCGCGCCGCGGAAGTCGACCGCGCTGCCGCCCTCCCGCGGGCCGTCCGCCTGCTCCACCACGGTCACCGCGTAGCCCGCGCGCCGCAGCCAGTAGGCCAGCGACGGGCCGGCGATGCCCGCGCCGGAGATCAAAGCCCTGGTGTTCCCGCTCATCGGTGACTCCTTGTGTCGGCGTTCCGGTGCCTGTGCCGACCACCGTAGGGGTTTTTATCCAAGTGGTCAATCCGCTTGGATGAACCGATCGGATGAACCGTATGGTCAAGCCGGCGCTACGATGCACGCCATGGGAAATCGCGAGGATCTGCTGGCCGGGGCGCTGCGCTGCCTGAAGGAGAAGGGCTGGTCGCGCACCACCGTGCGGGACATCGCCGCGGCCGCCGGCGTCAACCACGCCGCCATCGGGTACCACTTCGGTTCCCGGGAGGCGCTGCTGATGGCGGCGTTCACGCAGGCCATGGAGGAGTGGGGCGCGGAGGTCGGCCGCGCGCTGTACGCCTCGATGGATCCGGCGGCACCGGCCGGCCAGCAGTACGAGGCGATGTGGCGCGAGATGATCGGTTCGTTCACCGCGAACCGGCAGTTGTGGCTGGCGTCCATCGAGGCGTTCGTGCAGGCCGAACACAACCCGAAGCTGCGCGAGCTGCTGGCCGCCTCGCAGCGGGAGGGTCGGCGCGGCCTGGCCGCCTCGATCGCCGGGGTCGATGAGGACACGGTCGACGACGCGATGGAACGCCGGATCGGCGGGGTGCAGTCCGCGCTGTTGATCGGCGTGCTGCTGCAGTGGCTGCTCGACCCGCAGCACGCGCCGACCGCCAGCGACGTGGTCGATGGCGTGCGCGCCCTGGCCGCGCGCGCCGAGGCCGCGTCGCCGGGGGTGGCCGAGGGCTGAGGCGGATCGCCCGGCAGGCGTCGGGGGTGTTCGCCCGTGCCCCGGCGACGCGGCCTCGGCCTCGCGGGTGTGAGCCGCACGCCGTAGCCTCGACCGGAAACGGGATCAGCGCGGGAAGGGCGGACCGGGACGATGGACGGGATCGAGCGCGGGTACGACGTCGACGTGGTGCGGGCGCACTTTCCGGCGCTGGCCGAGGGCGCGGCGCACTTCGACTCGCCGGGCGGCTCCCAGGTGCCGCACGACGTCGCCACCGTGATGGCCGAGACGCTCATCGCGGCCGTGGCCAACCGGGGCCGGGTGACCACCGCGGAGTGCCGGGCGGAGGGCATCGTGACCGATGCCCGCCAGGCCATGGCCGACCTGCTCGGCGCCGAGGTCGCCGGGGTGGTGTTCGGGCGCAGCATGACCCAGCTGACCTTCGACTTCTCCCGTACGCTGGCCAAGCGCTGGGGGCCGGGCGACGAGGTGGTGGTCAGCCGCCTCGACCACGACGCGAACATCCGGCCGTGGGTGCGGGCCGCCGAGGCCGTTGGCGCCACGGTGCGGTGGGTCGGCTTCGACCGCCAGACCGGCGAACTGCCCGTCGAGGCGGTGGCCGAGCAGCTGTCCGGGCGCACCCGGCTGGTCGCCGTGACCGGCGCGTCCAACCTGCTAGGCACCCGTCCGGACATTCCGGCCATCGCGGCGGCGGCGCACCAGGCCGGCGCGCTGTGCTACGTGGACGGCGTGCACCTCACCCCGCACGCGTCGGTGGACCTGCGCGCGTTGGGCGCCGACTTCTACGCGTGCTCGCCGTACAAGTTCTGCGGGCCGCACCTGGGCGTGCTGGCCGCCTCCCCGGCGCTGCTCGAGGAACTGCACCCGGACAAGCTGCTGCCCTCGAGCGACGCGGTACCGGAGCGTTTCGAGCTGGGCACCCTGCCGTACGAGTCGCTGGCCGGCACCGCCGCCGCCGTGGACTTCCTGGCCGGCCTGGCGCCCTCGGCCGGCAACCGGGCGGCCCGGCTGCGGGTCAGCATGGCGGCGGTGCGCCGGCACGAGGAGGGGCTGCTGGACCGGCTGGAGGCCGGGCTCGACGGCATCCCGGCGGTCACCCGGTACGGGCGGGCCGCCGCGCGTACGCCGTTGGTGCTGTTCGCGGTCGACGGGCACCGGCCGGCCGAGGTGTACCGGCGGCTGGCCGCGTCGAAGGTCAACGCCCCGGCGGGCACCTTCTACGCGATCGAGTGCGCGCGCTGGCTGGGGCTGGGCGACGAGGGCGGCGTCCGGGCCGGTATCGCGCCCTACACCAGCCCCGGGGACGTGGACCGGCTGGTGCAGGCGGTCGCCGACCTGGTCGGCTAACCCTCGGCGGGGACCTCGACCGCGGCCATCACCTGGGCGACCAGCCGCTGGCAGAAGTCCTCGGTCAGCGGCTCGTGCCCGAAGATCATCCGGTAGTACAGCGGCGCGAAGAGCTGGTCGATGGTGAGCGGCAGGTCGATGTCGGGCCGGACCCGGCCGGCGGCGATGGCCTCGCGCAGGATCCGCTCGGTGACCTCGCGGCGCGGGGCCAGCCACCGGTCGCGCAGCGCGTCACGAATGTCCGGATCGGACTGCGCCTGGCCGACCAGCGAGCGCATCAGCGGGCCGCAGGCATCCTCGGCGAACAGCTCCCGCACGGCGTTCACCTGGAACAGCAGGGCCTGCTCGGTGGGCAGCGACTCGGCGATGGCGACCGTCTCCTGCACCCGGGCGAAGAAGCCGTCGATGGCAACCGCGCTGCGTGACGGCCACCACTTGTACAGGGTCGCCTTGCTCACCCGGGCGCGCGTCGCGACGGCCTCCATCGTGAAGGACGTCATCCCGCCCTCCATGAGGATGTCGGCGGCCGCGTCCAGGACGGCCTGGCGGGATCGGGCGCTGCGGGGGCGCCCGCGGCGCCCGGGCACGGTGTTCTCGGTCACGACAGGTCCTCCATTCACGGAGACGTAATTTCTAAACGGTACCGTTTCCAATATGAGCGGTGGGGTTACCAGGACAGTTGATTCCGGCCGGGGAGCGGAGCCCGGGCAGGTCGCGGCCGGCTCCGGGGTCCAGACACCCGGAGCGGACGGACCCGGGACGCCGGACGCACCCGGGACGAACGCGTCCGGGGTCGAGCCATCCGGGCGCAGCCTGCGCCTGATCACTGTCGTGCTGGCGTTCGCCTGCGGGCTGACCGTGGCGAACCTCTACTACGCCCAGCCGCTGCTCGCGCCGATCGCCCACAGCCTGCACGCCAGCCAGGGCACCGCGGCGCTGATCGTCACCATGACGCAGCTCGGCTACGCCCTCGGGCTGGTGTTGCTGCTGCCGCTCGGTGACCTGCTGGAGAACCGGTCGCTGGCCTCGCGCACGCTGCTGGGTACCGCCGCGGCGCTGGCCATCGCGGCCCTGGCTCCGAACATCGGGGTGCTGCTGGCGGTGTCGGTGCTCATCGGCCTCACCTCGGTGGTCGCGCAGATCCTGGTCCCGCTGGCCGCGCACCTCGCCCCGGCGGACCAGCGGGGGCGCGTGGTCGGCCGGGTGATGAGCGGCCTGCTGCTGGGCATCCTGCTGGCCCGGACCGTGGCCAGCCTGGTGGCGGCGCAGTGGGGGTGGCGCAGCATCTACGTGATCTCCGCCGTGCTGATGCTCGTGGTCTTGGTGATCCTGGTCCGGGTGCTGCCGCGCCGGCGCCCGGCGTCGAGCGTGCGGTACCCGCAGCTGCTGGCCTCGGTGGGGCAGCTGATCCGCACCGAGCCGATCCTGCGCCGCCGGGCGGCCTGCCAGGCGCTGATGTTCGCGGCGTTCAGCAGCTTCTGGACCTCGATCTCGTACGAATTGATCGACGCGCATCACCTGTCGCAGACCGGCATCGGGATCTTCGCGCTGGTCGGCGCGGCCGGTGCCGCCGCGGCGCCGCTGGCCGGTGGGCTCGGCGACCGCGGCCACGGCGGCCGGTTCAGCGGCGTGGCGCTGGCGCTGGGTGTGGTGGCGATGGCGGTGGCCGGTTTCGGGCGGGGCAGCCTGCTGCTGCTCGCCGCCGGTGCCGTGCTGCTGGACCTGGCCGTGCAGGGGCACCAGGTGTTCAGCCAGCAGGAGATCTACCAGCTGCGGCCGGAAGCCCGGGCCCGGATCAACTCCGTGTTCATGGGTTCGATCTTCGTGGCGGGCGCCATCGCCTCCGCCGTGTCGGGCGTGCTCTACCAGCGCTCCGGGTGGCTGTCGGTCACCGTCTTCGGCGGCGTGCTGCCGGTGATCGCGTTGGTGATCTGGGCGACCGGCCGGGTGCGCACCGCCCGCCGCTGATCGGCCGCTTCGGCCCGGCGGGTATTGAAAATCTGGCCGTCGTAGACCAGATTTCACCCATGACGGCTGACCCCGATCCCGATCCGGTAGTCCGCGCGCAGCAGCTGCGCGTGGCCGTCGGGCGCGTCTCCCGGCGGTTGCGCCAGATCTACACGAGCACCCCGGGCGCCGGCCCGAGCTTCACCGAGGTCGCCGTGCTGGTCCGGCTGGAGCGGGAGGGTCCGGCGGCGCCCAGCGAACTGGCCGCCCGGGAGCGGGTCACCTCGCAGGCGATCGCCGCGGTCATCCGGGAGTTGGAGGGGCGCGGGCTGATCAGCCGCTCGCCGGACCCGGTGGACGGGCGCAAGACCGTCATCGCGATCACCGAGGCGGGGCGCGCGCTGCTGCGCGACCGGGAGCAGGTGGTGATGGGTGGGCTCATCCGGGCGCTCGGCGACTCGTACAGCCAGGCCGAGCTGCGCCGCCTGGACGCGGCCATCCCGCTGCTCAACCGGCTCGCCGACCTGATCTGACCCGAGCCCGACCCGCCCACCGGTCCGCCCACCCGGCCCACCCACCCGGTTCGCCCGACGCGCCGGCCTGACGCGGGGCGGCCCGGTTCGCGGCCGGTGTCAGGACGCGTCAGCGGCGGCTCAGCGCGCCGTCACCGCCGGCCGCCACCGTGGAGCCATGGATTACGCGATCGAGGCCGAGGGGCTGGCCAAGCGGTACGGGGACACCGCCGCGCTGGCCGGGGTGGACCTTGTGGCCGGTACCGGTACGGTGCTGGGCCTGCTCGGGCCGAACGGGGCCGGCAAGACCACCGCCGTACGGATCCTGGCCACCCTGGTGCATCCCGACGCCGGCACCGCCCGGGTCGGCGGGCACGACGTGGTGCGCGCACCGGACGAGGTGCGCAAGCTGATAGGGCTGACCGGGCAGTACGCGTCGGTGGACGAGAACCTGACCGGGGCGCAGAACCTGTTCATGATCGGTCGGCTGCTCGGCATGTCCCGGGCCAGCGCCCGGGAACGGGCCGCCCGTCTGCTGGACCGGTTCGGCCTGAGCGGCGCGGCCGGGCGCGGCGCCAAGGGGTACTCCGGCGGCATGCGTCGGCGGCTGGACCTGGCGGCCAGCCTGGTCGGCGACCCGCGCATCATCTACCTCGACGAGCCGACCACCGGCCTGGACCCGCACGCCCGCGCCGAGCTGTGGGACGTGGTGCGCGGCCTGGCCAGCGACGGGGTGACCGTCCTGCTGACCACCCAGTACATGGACGAGGCCGACCAACTCGCCGACGCGATCACCGTGCTGGACCGGGGTGCCGTGGTGGCGTCGGGTACCGCCGACGCGCTCAAGGCCCAGATCGGCGGGCAGCGGTTGGAGATCCGGCCGGCCCGGCCCGATCAGTGCGACGCGGCCGCTGCCATCATCGCCGGGATCGCCGGCCGCCCGCCGGGGCGGGACCGGGGCCTGCTGTCGGTACCGGTGAACGACCTGAGCCTGCCGCCGGAGGTGTTCCGCCGGCTCGACGCGGCCGGCATTCTCGTGGCCGAGCTGGCCCTGCGCCGGCCCAGCCTGGACGAGGTTTTCCTGACCCTGACCGGGCGACCGGCGCAGGCCACGCCCGACACCGCGCGGCCGGAGGACCGTCCCGCGCACCTGGAGAGGACTCCGGCATGATGCCGTTCGTACAGCAGGGCTTCACGCTGGCCTGGCGCAGCCTGGTACCGCTGAAAAACAGCCCCGGCCAACTGCTCGGCTACGCGTTGCAGCCGGTCCTGATGATCATCGTGTTCGTGTACCTGTTCGGCGGCGCGGCGGCCGGCGGCGACCGGCACCAGGCGGTGTTCTACTCGTTGCCCGGCGTGCTGGCCCAGTCGGCCCTGATGGCCACCGTCGCCACCGGGGTCAGCCTCAACACCGACCTGCACAACGGCGTGTTCGACCGGTTCCGCAGCCTGCCCATCGCGCGCTCCGCGCCGCTGCTCGGCCGCGTCGTGGCGGACCTGTCGCTGCTGTGCGTCTCGGTCGGCATCGCGCTGCTGGCCGGCGTGGCGGTCGGGTTCCGGATCGGCACCGGGCCGGTGCGGCTGGCCGTGGCGCTCGGCCTCATCCTGGCCATCGCCGTGGCGGTGAGCTGGGGGAGTGCGCTGCTCGGCCTGGTATCCAAGACGCCGGCGGCGATGCAGATGACGGCGACGGCGGTGATCATGCCGCTCACCCTGGGCTCCAGCGCCTTCCTGCCGGTCGGCGCGATGCCCGGCTGGCTGCAGGCGTGGATGAAGGTGAATCCGGCCTCGCACCTGGCCGGCGCGGTACGCGGCCTGCTCGTCGGCCGGCCGTACGACGCCCACCTGGGTAGCGACGTGCTGTACACGCTGGGCTGGGCCGCCCTGATGCTGGCGGTGTTCGTGCCGCTGGCCGGCCGCGCCTACCGCCGGCGGATCTGAGTCCGGCCAGACGCGGCGCCGTGACCATGTGACCCTCGTCCCGGCCTGGGTATAGGCCCTGGTGGGCACACGAGGCGAGGAGATGAACCATGGCTGAGACCGGGTACGCCGCGTTCTCCACCACGGTGGAGAAGGCCAACCACATCCTGCACGACATCGAACAGTCCTACGGCTGGCCCAAGGAGCGCCGGAACCAGTCATACGCCGCACTGCGCACCGTACTTCACGTGCTGCGCGACCGCCTGCCGGTCGGCGAGTCGGTCCAGTTCGCCGGGCAGCTTCCCATGCTGGTGCGGGGCATCTACTACGAGGGCTGGGACCCCAGCGACGTACCGATGAAGATGGACAAGGAGGAGTTCCTGGCACGGATCCGCCAGGAGTTCACCTTCGACGTCGACGGCGGGGCACAGCGGCTGGTGGAGACCGTCATGGACGCGCTGCGCCGGCACGTCTCCCAGGGGCAGTTGGAGGACGTCAAGTCCCTACTGCCCAAGGACCTCGCGATGTCCATCGGGTAGGCACAGGCCGGTGGCCGCCCGGGCCCGAGCACCCGGGCGGCTCCGCCGGTCGCGAATCCGGCCCGCCCGAATCCCGGCCCGGTCGTCACGAATTCCGGCCCGCCCGGATCGCGACCCGGCCCGCCCGGATCGCGACCCGGCCCGCCCGGATCGCGACCCGGCCCGCCCGGATCGCGACCCGGACCGGGTCAGCCGGCGTAGGCGGCGGCGACGAAGTCGCGCACCACCGGTGGCGGCTGCGGCGAGTCCCACATGCGCTGGGTCAGCAGGATGGCCACCAGGTCCGCGGCCGGGTCGTTGAACCAGCAGGTGCCGGTGCCACCGCTCCAGCCGTACTCCCCGGCGTGCTCGCCCGAGCGCATGACCGACATGCCGAACCCCCAGCCGGTGCCGGGATCGAACGTCGACTGCCCCGGGGCGAGCTGATCTGTGATCATCTGGCTGACCGAGGCCGGGGACAGGATCTCGCCGCCGCCCGAGGCGAGCATCCGCGCGAAGGCCAGATAGTCGTCCACTGTGGACAGCAGATCCGCGCCGCCGTCGGGCGAGGGTGGCACCTGCGCCCATTTCGAATCGTCGCCGGGGCCGTCGAAGACCACGAGCTTCCCGCTGTCCGGGTCCACCCCGTACTGCGTCGCGAACCGGTCCCGTTTGCCGGCCGGCACCGCGAAGCCGCTGTCGCGCATCTCCAGCGGAGCGAAGACGCGCTCGCGCAGGTAATCGTCGAGCTTCCGGCCGGCCGCGCGGGAGATGAGGATCCCGAGGACCGTCGCGCTCGTGTGGTATGCCCACTGCTCGCCGGGCTGGAACATCAGCGGCAACTCCCCGAAGCGGGCCAGCCACTCCCGCGCGGTCAGCTCGGGCAGGGTCTTCGGTGGCGCGACGTTCACCTGGCGCTCCGAGGCGCTCACCATGATCGGAGCGTCGAGGGGCACGGCGGGCGACATGCCGAAGCCCATCCGGAAGGTCAGCAGGTCGCGCAGCGTGATTGGTCGGGCAGCGGGCACCGTGTCGTCGAGCGGCCCGTCGGGCCGGCGCAGCACGCGGCGGTCGGCGAGTTCGGGGAGGTGGTCGTCGACGGCGTCGTCGAGGCCGAGCACACCGTCCTCGACCAGGGTCATCGCCGCGACAGCCACGACCGGCTTCGTCATCGAGGCGACCCGGAAGATCGTGTCGCTACGCATCGCGTCGGATCCGCCGAGGCTGGTCGTGCCCAACTCGTTGATCTCCACCTCGCCACCGCGCACCGTCGCGGTGACGATGCCGGGGATCTCGCCCCGCTCGACATAGGCGTCCATCGCCTCGCGCATCATGGTGACCCCCTGAGCTCCGCGACATCCATTCGCCGGCCGATTCTGACAGGTGGGTCCGACAATCCCGGTGCGCCCTGCCGGGCCGTAATGCGTTGGCGGTGATCGGGGCGCATGCCTTACAACGGTGAGCATGCTTCTCAAGTACCCGCGCACCCCGCACCTGCAGGGCTCGCGGCTCCAGCCGGGCGACCAGGACCTGGCCGCCGTGCCGTTCGCGCAGCTCGCCGGGCGGTTTCTGGTGGTGGAGGAGAAGCTGGACGGTGCGAACGCGGCCATCAGCTTCACCGCCGACGGCGAGCTGCGCCTGCAGTCGCGCGGGCACTACCTGTCCGGCGGGCCGCGGGAGCGGCAGTTCGCCCCCTTCAAGGCGTGGGCCGCGACGGTCGCGCACGCGCTGTGGCCGAGGCTGTCCGACCGGTACGTGCTGTACGGCGAATGGCTGTACGCCAAGCACACCGTGTTCTACGACGCGCTGCCGCACTACTTCTGCGAGTTCGACGTGTTCGACCGGCGGACCGCCGAGTTCCTGTCCACGCAGCGGCGCCGGGAACTGCTGGCCGGCGCGCCGGTGCGCTCCGTGCCGGTGCTGCGCACGGGCGCGTTCACCGACCTGGGGCAGCTCGTCGCGCTGGTCGGCCCGTCGACCTGCCGCACGCAGGGCTGGCGGGCCGCGCTGGTCGAGGCGGCCGGTGCCAGCGGGGCCGATCCGGACCGGGTGGTGGCCGAGACCGACCGCTCCGACGACATGGAGGGGCTGTACCTCAAGCTGGAGGAGGACGGCCGGGTGGTCGGCCGGTACAAGTGGGTGCGGTCCGGGTTCCTGACCACCGTTCTGGACTCGGGCAGCCACTGGCTGGACCGGACCATCGTGCCCAACCAGCTCGCCGAGCCGGCGGTGATGTATGGAGCCGTTTGACCGGCTGTGCCCGGCGCCACCGCACTGGACGGTGCCCTGGGCGGACATCGTGGCGGCATTCGGGTGGGTGCGCCGGCTGTCCGGAGTGCCGCAGGACCCGATCCACCACGCCGAGGGCGACGTCGCCACGCACACCCGGATGGCCTGCGAGGCGCTGGCCTCGCTGCCCGGGTGGCGGGCTCGCGACGAGGCGGACCGGGTGCGGCTGTTCGCCGCGGTGCTGCTGCACGACGTGGCGAAGCCGGACTGCACGCAGGTCTCCGACCAGTCGCCGGAAGCGCGGATCACCGCACACGGGCACTCCCGGCGGGGTGACCTGATGGCCCGCCGGGTGTTGTGGGAGCTGGGCGCACCGGTGGCCTGGCGCGAGCACGTGGCCGCGTTGGTGCGCCACCACCAGGTGCCGTTCTGGGCACTGGAGCGGCCCGACCTGGACCAGATCGTGTTCCGGGTCAGTCTGGTGGCCCGCAACGACGACCTGGCGCTGCTAGCCACGGCCGACATCCTCGGCCGCGAGTGCGGTGACGCCGATGAGGTGCGCGAGAACATCGAGCTGTTCGCCGAGTACTGCGCGCAGCGGGGCTGCCTCGACCGGCCGCGACGGTTCGCCTCCGACCACGCCCGGTTCTGGTACTTCCGCACGCCCGGGCGCGACCCCGACTACGCCGCCTACGACGACAGCCGGCTGACCGTGACGGTGCTGTCCGGGCTGCCCGCCGCCGGCAAGGACCACTGGATCGCCCGCCACCGGGGGGACCGGCCGGTGGTGAGCCTGGACGCGCTGCGCGCCACGTTCGGCGTCCGACCGACCGAGGACCAGCGCCCGGTCGTCGCGCAGGCGCACCGGCTCGCCCGGGAGCACCTGCGGGCCGGGCGGTCGTTCGTGTGGAACGCCACCAACGTGTCGCGGCAGCTGCGCGACCAGTGCGTCGGCCTGGCGGCCGGGTACCGGGCACGGATCGAGCTGGTGGCGCTGGAGGCACCCGCCGGGGTGCTGCGGGAGCGCAACCGGGCCCGGGCCCACCCGGTACCCGACGCCGTCCTCGAGCGGCTCGTCGGGCGCTGGGAGGCGCCGGACCTCACCGAGGCGCACACCGTCCGGTGGATCGACACCGGCACCGAGTGACTCCCTGGCGCAACCCGCCGCCGGGCTCGTCCCGGGCCGGCCGTCAGGGGCCGAGGTCCCACAGCAGCCGGTAGTAGGCGGTCCGCTCCAGGTCGGGCTCGACGCCGTACGCGTCCAGCAGCCGGCGATCCCAGCCGGGCCCGTAGTTCCACGTCAGGCTCCAGGTCGCCACGGCCAGGTCGGCCCACCGGTCGGCGCGGCCGAGCGAGCCGAGGTCGACGTGCCCGAGCCAGGTACCGTCCCGGCCGATCAGGGTGTTCGGGGCGCACGGGTCGCCGTGGCAGACGACCAGCCGGTCGACCGGCGGCGGCGCGCTGACCCGGGCCAGCGCCTCCCGCCTGCCCAGTACGGAGTGGTCGGAGTGCCACCGGGCCGGGTCGAGCCGGCCCGTCGCGTCCAGCCGGGCGACCACCGCGAGGCGGTCCTCGGCGCTCCACGAGAACGGGCAGTCGTCGACCGGCAGGGCGTCGTGCAGCCGGCGCAGCCCGGTGGCTATCGCGTCGACCGCGCGGCCCGGGTCGGCCCGCCAACGCTCCACCACCGCGCTGTCGCCCGGCAGCGCCTCGGTGACCAGCCACCCGCCGTGCTCGTCGGCCCCCTCGTCCACGACCCGGGGCACCGGTGTGAAAGGCCGCGCCCAGCGCAGCCGGGTCGCCTCCCGCCCCAGGTCCAGGCCCGACCCGGCCGGCGCCCACTTGACGAACCGGTCGCCGGTGCCGCCGCCCGGGATCTCGAAGGTGAGCCCGCCCAGCTGGTTGCGCCACACCGGGCGTACCGGCCGGCTTGCGGCCAGCCGCGCCACGGCGGCCGGGACCTCGGTACCGGCCGGGGGCGGCCCGGACAGCAGGCCGCTCACGCGGCCGTGGTCTCGGGCGCCGCGAGGATCGCGGGCAGCTCGCCGGGGTAGAGCACCAGCAGGCGCTGGGTCGGCCGGGTCAGCGCCACGTACAGGTCGCTGCGCCCGCGCGGCGAACCGGCGACGATGCGCTCCGGGTCGACCACCACCACCGAGTCGAACTCCAGCCCCTTGGCCTGCCGCACGGTCAGCACGACCGCGCGGCACTCCAGGTCCGCCCCGTCGCCGACGGCGACCTCCGGCATGGCGGCGCTGATCGCGGCGCCCAAGGACTCCAGGCTGCCCTCCGGCACGAGGATGCCCAGCCGCGCGTCGCCGGTCTGGGCAGCCTCCCGCCGCGCGGCCTCGACGAGGTCGGTGGCGAGCCGGTCCGGGTCGATGCGCACCAGCGACGGCGGGACGCCGGTCTCCCGTACCGAGCGGGGCATCGGCAGGTCCGGGTCGATGTCCGCCAGTACCCGGGCGGCCAGCTCCATGATCTCCGCGGGGGTACGGTAGTTGACCGCCAGCTCGGTCAGCCGCCAGCGGTCACCCACGAACGGCTCCAGCACCTGCCCCCAGGAGGTCGTGCCGGCCAGGTCGCCGGTCTGCGCCACGTCGCCGACCAGCGTCATCGAGCGACTCGGGCAGCGGCGCATGAGCAGCCGCCAGGCCATCGGGGACAACTCCTGCGCCTCGTCGACGATCACGTGCCCGAACGCCCAGGTGCGGTCGGCCGCCGCCCGCTCCGCCGTGGTCAGGTACTCCCGCTCCTCGTGCCGCTCGCCGAGCAGGCCGGCGTCGAGCAGGTCGGCGGCGGTGAGGATCTCCGGGTCGATCTCGTCCTCCAGATCGATCGGGCGCGAGCCGTGCAGGATCTCCAGCGCCCCCTCGGCGTACGCGTTGCGCTGGCGGCGGCGCTGCTCGGCGAGCTGGGTCACGTCCCGGTCGTCCACGCCGAGCTGCTCGACCGCCTCGTCCAGCAGCGGCACGTCGGCCGGGGTCCACTGGCCGGACCGGTCCCGGTACAGCAGCGCCCGCTGCGCGATGGACAGCATCGGGGCGGCGGAGGCGATCCGGTCGGCGGAGCAGTAGAGGTCGGTGAGCAGCTGCTGCGGCGTGAGGATCGGCCACAGCCAGTCCAGCGCGGTGGCCACCGCCGGGTCGGCCCGCAGCTCGCGGCGGATCTCGGCGAGGTCGGCCTCCTCGAGCAGCTGCCCGTCGCCCGGCGCGTCGTCGCCGCCCAGCGGGTCGTCCGCGTACGGGTCGGTGCCGATACGCGCCGCCACCTGCAGGGAAAGCGCGTGGATGATCTCGGTGTCGAAGATCGGCCGCGACAGGTTGTGCGGCCGGCCCAGCCGCCGGGTCCGCTCGCGCGCCTCCTCGCAGGTGGCGCGGTCCAGCCGCAGAGTGTCCTGCCACAGCGAGCCCCGGTCGGTGAGGATCTCCAGGGCGTCGTCGGGTACCCGCTGGCGGTCCCGGATCGCGCCGGCGATCACGTCGGTCATCACCGTGCGGCCCTTGAACTCGGCCGTCGCCGCGCTCTCCCGCCCCCGGGCGGAGACGCCGGGGAACAGGTCGCCGGGGGAGCGCAGCAGTACGCCGGTCTCGGCCAGTGACGGCAGCACCTGTGAGATGTAGCTCAGGAAGGTCTCGTTGGGCCCGACCACCAGCACGCCGCGGCTCGACAGCTCCCGCCGGTACGTGTAGAGCAGGTACGCCGCCCGGTGTAGCGCGACGGCGGTCTTGCCGGTACCGGGTCCGCCCTGCACGACCAGCACGCCGCCCAGGTCGGCGCGGATGATGCGGTCCTGCTCGGCCTGGATGGTCTCGACGATGTCGCGCATCCGGCCGGTGCGCCCGGCGTTGAGGGCGGCGAGCAGGGTCGCCTCCCCGGTCAGCCCCTCGTACGGGGAGTGCCGGTCGGCGGTGGCGGCGATGGAAAGGTCGAGCACCTCGTTGTCCACCGCGACGACCGTGCGGCCGACGCTGCGGATGTGCGCCCGGCGGCGTACGCCCTCCGGCGCCGCGGCGGTGGCCAGGTAGAACGGGCGGGACGCGGGGGCGCGCCAGTCCACCAGCAGCGGCTCGTAGTCGGCGTCCTCGTCGAAGATGCCGATCCGCCCGATGTAACGGTGCTCCTCCGCGGGCTGGCCGTCGCCGCCGGCACCATCCTGGCCGGCACCGCCGTTCTGGCTGGCACCGCCGTTTCGGCTGGCACCACCGTTCTGGCTGGCACCGTTTTCGCCGGCCAGGTCGAGCCGGCCGAAGCACAGGCCGCTGTCCACGGCGTCCAGCGCCGCCACCTGGTCGGCGTACATCTGCACCGTGTGGTCGCGCTGTGAGCGCTCCTGGTGGGTGCTGGAGGTCGCGCCCAACGCCTTGGTCAGCAGCTCCCTGGCGCGTCCGCGCATGGCGTCGAGCCGGTCGTAGAGCATCGAGACATAGGCCTGCTCCCGGCCGACATCGTCGGTCTGGCTCTGTTCTGAGGTCGCTTCGGCAGCGGCGGAGCTTGACAAACCCGTCTCCCTGGTGTCTAATCTAAAAACGGCGGCGTTTTTATCGCGCCGCTTTTTCGTGCCCGAACTCACCAAGATACCGCACGACTCGGGCTTCCGCGACCGTCGTTGTCCGCCGGCCGCGCCCCCTATTCTCCCCGACCGGCGCCGGGCGGGTGCCGGCCCGGTGCCCGCACGCCGACGCGACCGGTGCGCTAAGGCTCGGGTCGCCGGCGCGACCGACGCACTCGGGTCGCCGGCGCGACCGACCCGCGATATGTCGCGCGGGCGTCGGGCACGCGTAGGATCCGCGTCGGGCGGCGTGGAGGAACCCGGTGCGAATCCGGGGCGGTCCCGCCACTGTGACCGGGGAGGGCTCCCCAACAACGGCCACTGCCGAGCGCGGTGGGAAGGCCGGGGGAGCGCGTCGATCCGGGAGCCAGGAGACTCCGTCCGCCCCGGGGACGCCGCGCGGCGCCGCCGACCACTGCGACCCGGGGCGTGGACCCCGCCGGGAGGTACCGTCATGCCGTCGTCGGTCTTTATGCTGCTGTCCACCGCGGACACCGATCTGCTGGCGGCGCGGGCCGCCGGCGGGTTCTGGCGGGTGGCCAACCCCACCCGGGTGGGTGCCGGAGAAATACCCGCGCTGCTCGACGGCGCGCGACTGGTGGTGGTGCGGCTGCTCGGCGGCCGGCGGACCTGGCCCGAGGGGCTGGCCGCGGTACTGGAGGCCGGCGTGCCGGTGGTGGCCCTGGGCGGGGAGGCGTCGCCCGACGCGGAGCTCGCGGCCTGCTCGACGGTACCGGCGGGGGTCGCCCACGACGCGCTGCGGTACCTGGTCGAGGGTGGCCCGGACAACCTGCGCGAGCTGTACCGGTTCCTGTCCGACACGGTCCTGCTGACCGGCGAGGGTTTCGCCGCACCGGTATCCACGCCCGCCTACGGTGTGTACGGCGGGTACCAGCCCGCCGGCGACCGGCCCACGGTCGGCGTGGTCTTCTACCGGGCACACACGCTGGCCGGCAACACCGGCTTCGTGGACGCCCTGTGTGCGGAGATCGAGCGGGCCGGCGCCGCGCCGTTGCCGGTGTACGCCGCGTCGCTGCGCTCGATCGACGCCGGGCTGCGCGAGCTGCTCGGCCGCTGCGACGCGCTGATCATCACCGTGCTGGCCG
The DNA here is from genome assembly GCF_039543385.1 of Rugosimonospora acidiphila. NCBI lineage: Bacteria > Bacillati > Actinomycetota > Actinomycetes > Micromonosporales > Micromonosporaceae > Rugosimonospora > Rugosimonospora acidiphila. The sequence goes on along the minus strand of NZ_BAABJQ010000024.1, from coordinate 31,343 downwards.
CCGGGGGTACCCGGCCGTCGGACGCGTCGGCCGGCGGCGACGAGGACGCGTGGACCGTCGAGGGCCTGGCCGACCTGGACGTGCCGCTGGTGCAGGGGCTGTGCCTGACCACCACCCGGGCCGTGTGGCAGGAGTCCTCGGCGGCGCTGACCCCGATGGACGCCGCCATGCAGGTGGCCGTGCCGGAGTTCGACGGGCGGCTGATCACGGTGCCGTTCTCGTTCAAGGAGACCGGCCCGGACGGCGTGCCGGTGTACGTCGCCGATCCCGAGCGGGCCCGGCGGGTGGTCGGCATCGCGCTGGGCTACGCCCGGCTGCGCCGCATCCCCAACGCCGACAAGCGGTTGGCCATCGTGCTGTCGTCGTACCCGACCAAGCACTCCCGGGTGGGTAACGCGGTCGGGCTGGACACGCCCGCCTCGGCCGTGGTGCTGCTGCGCGCCCTGCGCGAGGCCGGTTACGCGGTGGGCGACTTTTCTCCCGGGGGAGCGCAGCCGGAGCCGGGCTTTGGCGGAGGCGAGCACCCCCAGAGTTTTATCGAGGATGGTGACACGCTGATCCACCAGCTGATCGCGGCCGGCGGGCACGATGTGGAGTGGCTGACCGAACAGCAGCTCGCGGCGGCCCCGATCCGGGTGCCGGCGCGGCAGTACCGGGCCTGGTTCGACGCGCTGCCGGATTCGCTGCGCGAGTCCATGACGGCGCACTGGGGCACACCGCCCGGCGAGCTGTACGTGGACGGCGACGAGATAGTGCTCGCCGGGCTGCGGCTGGGCAACCTCACCCTGCTGATCCAGCCGCCCCGGGGCTTCGGGGAGAATCCGGTGGCCATCTACCACGACCCCGACCTGCCGCCCTCGCACCATTACCTGGCCGCCTACCGGTGGTTGGCGGACAACGTCGACGCGGTGGTGCACCTGGGCAAGCACGGGACGCTGGAGTGGCTGCCCGGTAAGGGGCTGGGGCTGTCGGCGCAGTGCGCTCCCGACGCCGTACTGGGCGATCTGCCGCTGGTGTATCCGTTCATCGTCAACGACCCGGGGGAGGGTACCCAGGCCAAGCGGCGTGGCCACGCCACGATCGTGGACCACCTGGTGCCGCCGATGGCGCGCGCCGACAGCTACGGGGATCTGGCCCGGCTGGAGCAGTTGCTCGACGAGTACGCGACGGTCGCCGCGCTGGACCCGGCGAAGCTGCCGGCGGTGCGGGCCCAGATCTGGACGCTGATCCAGGCCGCCCAGCTGCACCGGGACCTGCATGTGGACGCCCAGCCGGACTCCGACGAGTTCGACGACTTCGTGCTGCACGTCGACGGGTACCTGTGCGAGGTGAAGGATTCGCTGATCCGCGACGGGCTGCACGTGCTGGGCGGGGCGCCGCAGGGGCAGGCCCGGGTCAACCTGGTGCTGGCGGTGCTGCGCGCCAACCAGGTGTGGGGAGGGCGGGTCGGGGCGCTGCCGGGCTTGCGCGCGGCCCTATCGGTCCACAGTGGACTTTCCGAGGAGTCCGGGCGCTCGGGGGTCGACGCGCTGGAGGAGCTGGCCGTGCGGCTGGTGTCCGGCTGCGACGCGCGGGGCTGGGCGCCGGACGCGGTGCCGGACGTGGTCACCGAGGTGCTCGGGTCGGCGGTGCCGTCCATTGTGGAGGTGCTGCGGTTCGCCGCGACCGAGGTGGTGCCGCGGCTGGCGGCCACCACCGGGGAGATCGACGCCGTCCTGCACGCGCTGGACGGCGGGTACGTGCCGGCCGGGCCATCCGGCTCGCCGACCCGGGGCCTGGTCAACGTGCTGCCCACCGGCCGCAACTTCTACTCGGTCGATCCCAAGGCGATCCCGTCGCGCAACGCGTGGGACGTCGGTCAGGCGCTGGCCGACTCGCTGCTGAGCCGCTACCGGGACGACAACGGCGACTGGCCGCAGACCGTGGGGCTGACCATGTGGGGCACCTCGGCGATGCGCACCCAGGGCGACGACATCGCCGAGGCGCTGGCGCTGCTGGGCTGCCAGCCGGTGTGGGACGAGGCGTCCCGGCGGGTCACCGGCGTGGCGACGGTGCCGCGCGAGCAGCTTGGCCGCCCGCGCATCGACGTGACGGTCCGCATCTCCGGCTTCTTCCGCGACGCGTTCCCGCACGTGGTAGCGCTGCTGGACGACGCGGTGACCCAGGTCGCCGAGCTGGACGAGCCGGACGAGGTGAACTTCGTGCGCGCGCACGCACGTGCCGACACGCGGGCGCACGGCGACTGGCGCCGGGCCACCACCCGCATCTTCGGCTCGAAGCCGGGCGCCTACGGCGCCGGACTGCTGCCGCTGATCGACGCCCGGAACTGGCGCGACGACCGGGACCTGGCCGAGGTGTACGCGGTCTGGGGCGGGTACGCCTACGGCCGGGGGCTGGACGGCCGAGCGGCGCGCGACGACCTCGAGCGGGTGTACCGGCGGATGGCGGTGGCCGCCAAGAACGTGGACACCCGGGAGCACGACATCGCCGACTCCGACGACTACTTCCAGTACCACGGCGGGATGGTCGCCATGGTGCGCTCGCTGACCGGCCACGACCCGGCCGCCTACATCGGCGACTCGCACCGGCCCGACGAGGTGCGCACGCGCAGCCTGGCCGAGGAGACCCGGCGGGTTTTCCGGGCCCGGGTGGTCAACCCGCGCTGGATCGAGGCGATGCGCCGGCACGGGTACAAGGGCGCCTTCGAGCTGGCCGCCACGGTGGACTACCTGTTCGGGTACGACGCCACCGCGGGTGTGGTGGACGACTGGATGTACCAGCAACTGGCCGAGTCGTACGTGTTCGACCAGCAGGTCCGCGACTTCATGGAGAAGTCCAACCCGTGGGCGCTGCGGGGGATCACCGAGCGGCTGTTGGAGGCCGCCGACCGGGGCCTGTGGGAGCGGCCCGACGCCGAGACGCTCAACCGGCTCCGGGAGGCGTACCTGTCCAGCGAGTCCGACCTGGAGGGCCGCTCCTGAGCGCGGGCGGCCGTCGGCGACGGATGGACAGCCGCGGATATGATCAGTCGATGGCCACCTTCCCCGCGCTCGACGGAACCCTGCTGGCGTACGACCGGGTCGGCGAGGACGGCGACCCGCTGATCTGCCTGCCCGGCGGCCCCTTGCTGCCCCCGGAGTACCTCGGTGACCTGGGTGGGCTGGCGGCCTACCGGTCGTTGGTGCTGCCGCACCTAAGGGGGACCGGGAAGTCCGCGGTGCCGGCCGACCCGACCAGTTGCCGGTGTGATCGGCTGGTCGACGATGTCGAGGCGCTGCGCGCGCACCTGGGGCTGGGCCGGGTCGACCTGCTCGGGCACTCGGCCGGCGGCAGCCTGGCGGCGCTGTACACCCTGCGCTACCCGGATCGCGTCGGCCGGCTCGTGCTGGCCTGTTCCAGCCCGAGGGTGGTCGGGCTGCCGATCTCCGACGACGACCGCCGGCAGGTCATCGAGCCGCGCCGGGGCGAGCCCTGGTTCCCGGACGCCTACGCCGCGTTCGGCCGGGTCTGGTCGGGCGACCCCACGGACGCCGACTGGCAGGCGCTCACGCCGTTCACCTATGGCCGGTGGGACGCCGCGGCGCGGGCCCACGCGGCCGGGATGGATGCCGCGAGGAACGACGCGGTCGCGGCCCAGTACTACTCGGAGGGCGCGCTGGACCCGCCGGCCACCCGGGCCGCCCTGGCCGGTCTCGCGGTGCCGGTCCTGCTGGTCGCGGGCGAGTACGACCCGTCGCTGCCCCCGCATCGCGCGGCCGAGTACGTGGGAATGTTCGGTCGGGCGGAGTTGGCCGTGCTGCCGGGCGGCGGCCACTATCCCTGGCTCGACGACGCGCAGTGGTGGGTGCGGACCCTGACGGGGTTCCTGGACTGAGCGATCGCGCGGTGCCCGCCGAGCGATCGCGCGGGTGGCCCCCCAGCCGCACGTCCCGGGCCGCGCGGGCTCGCTAGTGCGAATCCGGGCGGCGCAGCGTCAGTGACTGGAACCAGTGGCCGCCGACGTCGACGGGGTGGAAGTCCAGGACGTCGAACCGCGCGCCGGTGGCAAAGCCGAGCAACTGCTCGTTGGTGCGCCAGGAGAAGAACCGCGGCGGCACGTGCTCGTCCCCGTCGATCGGGCCTTCGGCGCTCTCGTCCCCGCCGTACACCCCGATGAAGAACAGCCCACCGGGGCGCACGATCGCCCGGACCGCCGCCAGGACCGCGGGCAGGTCGTGATTGGGCACGTGTAGCAGGCAGTTCATCGCGTAGACCGCGTCAAACGAGCCGGCCGGGAAGTCCAGCCGCAAGAAGTCCATGACGTGGGCCTTGAGGCCCTTGGCTCGGCAGCGCTCGACCATCGCCGCCGAGAGGTCGGCCGCGACGACGGCGAGGCCCGCCTCGTGGAAGTAGACGCTGTCCTGCCCGGTACCGGCGCCGATCTCCAGCAACCGGCTGCCCGGCGCGAGTCGCTGCCCGAACGCCTGCCGTTCCGCCAGCTTCCACGGCTGCTTGTCGAGGCTGTCACGCCGGGCCGCACCCGCGTCGTACGCCTCGCGCAACGGGCCGAGGACCTCGTCGTACCGGGGAGTCATGCCCGTCATTATCGACAGACGTGGGCGAGCACGCACCCCACGGCCGCGCGTCCCGATGCGGTGGAAACCGGCCCGCGGTCCCCGTCTCGCCAGTGCCCGCCGCGGTGTTCGCGGTGCTGGCGGACCCGACGACCCATCCCGCGATCGACGGCACCGGCCGGGTTCAGGAATCCGTCGACCGGGCGCCGCTGATCGAGGTGGGGCAGATCTTCCGGATGAGCATGTATCACGCTGGCCCTCCAGGCGGTCACTACCAGGTGGTCAACAAGGTCCAGGTGTTCGACCCGCCGCGCGCCGTCGGCTGGCTGACGGGGCAGGAGAAGGGCGACGGCGACCTGGAGTTCGGCGGCTGGATCTGGCGCTACGACCTGGCGCCGCTCGGCCCGCCCGAGACCGAGGTCACGCTCACCTACGACTGGTCGGCGGTGCCGCAGTTCATCCGGGCGCGGGGCATCCGGTTTCCGCCGTTCGGCCCCGGGCATCTCAGAAACTCGCTGCGCCACCTGGCCAAGCTCACCGCACCGGCGGTCCCCGACCCGGACACCCGGTGATCGAGCGAGTCGTAGCTGTCGGTGATCCGGGCCCCGGATCGCCGCGCGCCGATGCCGCCCGTACCGGCGGCCCCGGACACTACGAGGCGGTACCCGTGGGGGCGGTGCTTGCGGGGGCGGTGCTTGCGGGGGCGGTGCGCGCGGATTCGGCGTCGGGGTCCCGCAGCGCCGCGTCGATCAGCACCTCGGCCGCCGCCCGTGCCTGCCGGGCCGCGTCGCTGGTTCCGGCGATCGCGGCCGTGGTCTGCGCTCCCTCGGCGAGGATCGCCAACTGCGCGGCGAGCGACGAGGACGCGCCGGCCTCGACCACGAGTTCGGTCAGCCGGGCCTGGAACTGCGCCTTGTGCGCGCGCACGATCTCGGCGATCCGGGGCGAGGTGGCGCCCAGTTCGCCGAACGAGTTGATGAACATGCAGCCCCGGAAGTCGTCCTGGTCGAACCAGCGGGCCAGCATGTCGTAGATGGCCACCAGGCGTTGCCGGGCGCCGCCCGCCCGGACCGCGTCCTCGACCAGGTCGTTCCACAGCCGGTGCCGGCCGTGCAGGACCTCCTCGACGATGGACTCCTTGGACGGGAACAGGCTGTAGAGCCGCTTGAGCGAGACGCCCGTCTCCGCGCGCAGCGCGTCCATGCCGACCGCCTGGATGCCCAGGGCGTAGTACAGCCGGTCCGCGGCCGCGAGGACCGCCGCGCGCACTGCCTCGTCGCCCGGTCTCCGATTCGCCTCGCTCACGGTTCGTCTCGCCTCGCTCACGTTCCGTCCCCGATTCGCGGTTGGTGACGCCTCTCACCCGACTGGTCCCGCTCCCGCCAGTGCGCCAAGAACGACCGTTCTCTACACTACCTCAAGGAGCGGAGAACGAGCGTTCTCTAGCGTTCAACGGAGGTTCAGATGCCTTTCATCACCGTCGGCTCGGAGAACAGCGCGAGCATCGACCTGTACTACGAGGACCACGGCCAGGGGCAGCCCGTCGTCCTTATCCACGGCTACCCGCTGGACGGGCACTCGTGGGAGAAGCAGAGCGCGGCGCTGCTGAAGGCCGGCTACCGGGTCATCACCTACGACCGCCGGGGCTTCGGCCGCTCCAGCCAACCCACCATCGGTTACGACTACGACACCTTCGCCGCCGACCTGAAGGTCGTGCTGGACACCCTCGACGTCACCGACGCCGTGCTGGTCGGCTTCTCCATGGGTACCGGCGAGGTCGGCCGCTACCTGGGCACCTACGGCTCGGGGCGGGTCGCCAAGGCGGCGTTCCTGGCCTCCCTGGAGCCGTTCCTGCTCAAGACCGGCGACAACCCGACCGGCGTGCCGCAGGAGGTCTTCGACGGCATCATCGCCGCCGCCACGGCCGACCGGTACGCCTGGTTCACCCAGTTCTACAAGAACTTCTACAACACCGACGAGAACCTCGGCACCCGGCTGTCCGAGGAGGCGCTGCGCAACAGCTGGAACGTGGCGGCCGGGGCGTCCTGGTACGCGTCGTCCGAGGTGGTGCCGACCTGGCTGGAGGACTTCCGGGCGGACATCAAGAAGATCGACGTACCGGCGCTGATCCTGCACGGCACGGCGGACAACATCCTGCCGATCGACGCGACCGCGCGCCCGTTCCACCAGGCGCTGCCGCAGGCGGAGTACGTCGAGATCGACGGCGCCCCGCACGGCCTGCTCTGGACGCACGCCGACGAGGTCAACAAGGCCCTGCTCGCCTTCCTCGCCAAGTAACCGAGCCTCGCGAAGTAACCGAGCCTCGCGAAGTAACCGAGCCTCGCCAAGTAACCGAGCCGGGTAAGCGACTGGTCTGGTCGCCGGACGCGCCGGCCAGGCCGGTCCCGAACGCTCACGTCCCGGCACCGGGCGGCCAAGCCGCCCGGTGCCGTCGCACCGGCACCGCGACGGGCCTCAACCGCGAGATTTCACGGCAGCGGGATCGGCGTGGAGGGGACCGGCGGGCCGGGCGCCGCCGAGGTGGCCTGAGACGTGCGCCGCGTTGACGCGCGGCCCGCGATCGGGCAGCATGCCTGATGGAGCGGCAGTGGAGGAACTCGGTGAGATTCCGAGGCGGTCCCGCCACTGTCACCGGGAAGCGACTCTCCACTCGTGGTCACGACGGCGCAAGCGGTTGGAAGGCCGGGGAGAAGCGACGATCCGGGAGCCAGGACACTCCGGCCGCTCGTGTCGTTTCACCGTATCGCGGGCGTGGACACCCGCGGAGGGAGCTTGAGCGTGACCGTGCGCGTGAGCGGGTTTTGATCCCGCCGTACCCGTTCTCCGCCGTCGTCGGGATGTCCGATCTGAGCCTCGCGCTGCTGCTCAACGCCGTCTCGCCGGCGATCGGCGGGGTGCTGGTGCGCGGCGAGAAGGGCACCGCCAAGTCCACCATGGTCCGGGCGCTGGCCGGCCTGCTGCCCGAGGTGGACACCGTGGCCGGCTGCCGGTTCGGCTGTGACCCGGCCCGTCCGGAGGCGCAGTGCCCGGACGGCCCGCACGATCCGGCCACCCCGTCGGCGCGCCGTCGCGCCGCCCTCGTCGAGCTGCCGGTCGGTGCCACCGAGGACCGCCTGGTCGGCGCACTGGACCTGCAGCGCGCGCTGACCGAGGGCGTCAAGGCGTACGAGCCGGGCCTGCTCGCCGCCGCGCACCGGGGGGTGCTCTACGTCGACGAGGTCAACCTGCTCCCCGATCACCTGGTGGACCTGCTGCTGGACGCCGCCGCCATGGGCCGCGCGTACGTGGAGCGGGACGGCGTCTCGGTGCGCCACCCGGCCCGCTTCCTGCTGGTCGGCACCATGAACCCGGAGGAGGGCGAGCTGCGCCCGCAGCTGCTGGACCGCTTCGGTCTGGCCGTGGACGTGGCCGCGCCCCGGGATCCGGGACAGCGCGCCGAGGTGGTGCGCCGCCGGCTGGCCTACGACGCGGACCCGCAGGGCTTCGGCGAGCGCTGGGGCCAGTCCGAGGCGGAGCTGGCCGCCCGGATCGAGGCGGCCCGCGAACGGCTGTCCATTGTGGAGCTGCCCGACGCCGAGCTGCGCCGCATCGCGCATGTATGCGCGGCGTTCGAGGTGGACGGGATGCGCGCCGACATCGTCGTGGCCCGCACCGCCACGGCGCTGGCCGCCTGGGCCGGCCGGCCGGCGGTCAACGAGCAGGACGTACGGGACGCGGTGCGGCTGGCGCTGCCGCATCGCCGCCGCCGCGACCCGTTCGACGAGCCGGGGCTGTCCGAACAGGCGCTGGACGACGCCATGCGCGACGCGGCCGACGCGGCCGATGGGCCGGATGGACCGCAGCCGCCCGACGACGACCCGGGCGGCCCGGGCTCCGGCGGCGGCCCCGACAACGGCCCGGACGACAACGGCCCGCGGGGCAGCGGCCCGCAGGATGGTGGCCGACAGGACAGCGGCCCGCAGGATGGCGGCCCGGACGGTTCGGGGGGTGCCCCGGAGGGCGACGGCCCGGCGCCGAAGAGCGCCGCCGGTGCCGGCACTCAGGTGTCCTCGGCCGACCAGCCGTACCGGGCCCGGCTGCTGGCCGTGCCCGGCACCGGGGCGGGCTCGCCGCAGGGTCGGCGCTCCACCGCGTACACCCGATCCGGCCGGGTCGTCTCCGCCCGCCCGCCCGGCCCGCACACCACCGGCCTGCACCTGGCCGCGACCCTGCTCGCGGCGGCACCGCACCAGGCCGCCCGCGGCCGCACCGGCCCGCTCGTGCTGCGCGCCGAAGACCTGCGGGCCAGCGTGCGCAAGGGCCGGGAGGCCAACCTCGTGCTGTTCGTGGTCGACGCGTCCGGGTCGATGGCGGCCCGGCAGCGCATGCGCGCGGTCAAGGGCGCGGTGCTGTCCCTGCTGCGCGACGCCTACCAGCGCCGGGACAAGGTGGGTCTGGTCACCTTCCGGGGCGAGGCGGCCGAGGTCGCCCTGCCGCCCACCGGTAGCCACGACATCGGCGCGGCACGGCTGCGCGAGCTGCCCACCGGCGGGCGTACCCCGTTGGCCGCCGGGCTGACCACCGCGGCCCGGGTGCTCGCCTCGGCGCGCCGGCGCGACCCGCACCGCCGCCCGCTGCTGATCCTGGTCACCGACGGCCGGGCCACGGCCGGCCCGGATCCGGTGTCGGTGACCCCGGCCCTGTCGGGTACGGCCTGCGTCGTGGTGGACTGCGAGTCCGGCCCGGTACGCCTGGGCCTGGCCGCCCGGCTGGCCGGCGCGCTGTCGGCCCGGTACCTGCGCCTGGACCAGCTGTCCGCCGACGGCCTGCGCGCCGTCGCCACGGGAAGCGCGGCCTGATGCCGCAGGGGAAGGTCGAGCGGGTACCCGACGACGGGCTCACCACCCGGCAGCGACGGCGAGCGCCGGTGCTGGCCGTGCACACCGGTGCCGGTAAGGGCAAGTCCACCGCCGCGTTCGGGATGGCGCTGCGCGCCTGGAGCGCCGGCTGGCCGATCGTGGTGTTCCAGTTCGTAAAGAGTCCTAAGTGGAGGGTCGGTGAGGAGTCCGCGCTGCGCGCGCTCGGCGAGCGCCACGCCGCGACCGGGCAGGGCGCGCCGGTCACCTGGCACAAGATGGGCGAGGGTTGGTCCTGGCTGGCGCGCCCCGGCGACGAGCGCGACCACGCCGCGGAGGCGGCCGAGGGCTGGGCGCAGGTCAAGCGGGACCTCGCCGCGCAGCGGTACCGGTTCTACGTGCTCGACGAGTTCACCTACCCGATGAAATGGGGCTGGGTGGACGTCGCCGACGTGGTCACGACCCTGGCCGACCGGCCGGGCAGCCAGCACGTGGTGGTCACCGGCCGGTACGCCGCGCCGGAACTGGTCGAGGCGGCCGACCTGGTCACCGAGATGAGCAAGGTGAAGCACCCGATGGACGCCGGGCGCAAAGGGCAGCAGGGCATCGAATGGTGACCCTGCCGCGCATCGTGGTGGCCGCGCCCGCGTCCGGACACGGCAAGACCACGGTCGCCACCGGCCTGCTGGCCGCGTTCGCGGCGCGCGGGCTTTCGGTGGCCGGCTTCAAGGTGGGCCCGGACTACATCGACCCCGGCTACCACGCGCTGGCCAGCCACCGGCCCGCCCGCAACCTGGACCCGACCCTGGTCGGCGAGGACCTGATCGGGCCGCTGTTCGCGCACGGCGCGGACGGCGCCGAACTGGCCGTCATCGAGGGCGTGATGGGCCTGTACGACGGGCGCGCGTTCGGGCCGCTGGGCGTTCCCGGTGCCCTCGCCGGCGACGGCCAGCTGCCCACCGGACTGGGCGGCGGGGATCCCGGCTCCACGGCGGAGGTCGCGGCGCTGCTGTCCGCGCCGGTGCTGCTGGTGGTGGACGCCTCGGCGCAGGGCCGCTCGATCGCCGCGCTGGTGCACGGCTTCCGCGCCTACTCGCCGGCGATCCGGCTGGCCGGCGTGCTGCTCAACCGGGTCGGCTCCGACCGGCACGAGGCCATCCTGCGCGCCGCGCTGGAGGAGGTCGGCACGCCGGTGCTCGGCGTGCTGCGCCGCCACGACGCGATCGCCACCCCGTCGCGGCATCTGGGGCTGGTGCCGGCGGTCGAGCGCCGGCCCGAGGCCATGGCGTCGATCGACGCGCTGGCCGACCTGATCGCCGCGTCGGTGGACCTGGACGCGGTCCTGTCGGTGGCGCGCGCCGCCCCGCCGCTCGCCGTGCGGCCGTGGTCGCCCGCCGCGCCGCGGCCGGTGCCGGGCCATCCGGTGGTCGCCGTCGCGGGCGGGCCGGCGTTCAGCTTCGGGTACACCGAGACGGTGGAGCTGCTCGCCGGTGCGGGCGCCGAGGTGTCCATTGTGGACCCGCTGCGGGACGAGAAGCTGCCCGACGGCACCGAGGCGCTGGTGGTGGGCGGCGGCTTCCCCGAGGTGTACGCGGCCGAGCTGGCCGCGAACGTTCCACTGCGCGGCGAGGTGGCCGAGCTGGCGCGGCGGGGCGCCCCGATCGCGGCCGAGTGCGCCGGGCTGCTCTGGCTGTCCCGCAGCCTCGACGGCGTCCCGATGTGCGGGGTGCTGCCGGCCGATGCCGCGATGAGCGACCGGCTGACCCTCGGGTACCGCGACGCCGTGGCCCGCACCGGAAGCTGGCTCGGGCCGGCCGGCACCCGGGTGACCGGGCACGAGTTCCACCGCACCGTGCTGTCGCCGGCCGCCGGCCCGGCACCGGCGTGGGTCTGGTCCGGCACGGCCGGCGAGGGCTGGGTCGCGGGCGGGGTGCACGCCTCGTACCTGCACCTGCACTGGGCCGGTCGGCCGGAGATAGCGCGAGGACTGGTGGCGGCATGCGGCTGATCGGTGTGGGAGTGGGCCCGGGCGATCCGGAGCTCGTGACGCTCAAGGCGGCCCGGGTGCTGAGCACCGCAGACCGGGTGTTCGTACCGGTGCTGGGGACCGACCGGCCTGGCCCGGCGCGCGAGGACCCGGACCAGTCGGCGGCCGAGCCCGGCCGCGCGGAGACGACCGTCGCCGCGCACACCGCGCCGGAGCGGGTCGAGCGGCTGGTGTTCGTCCTCGACCGGGCCCAGCGGGACGGCTACTGGGCGGCGGCGGGGCGGCGGGTCGCCCAGTGGCTGCGGGAGACCGGCGGCGTCGCCGCCTTCGCGACCATCGGCGATCCAAACCTGTACTCCACCTTCGGCTACCTGGCCCGGCAGGTCCGGGCGCTGGTGCCGGACGTGGTGATCGAGACGGTACCGGGGATCACCGCCATGCAGGCGCTGGCGTCGGTCTCGGGCACCGTGCTGGCCGAGGGGCGCGAGCCGCTGGTGCTGCTGCCGCAGCCCGACGGCGCGGACGGCATCTCCGCCGCCCTGTCGGAGGGCGCCACGTCGGCCGCGCTGCCGCGCAACGCGACGGTGGTGGTGTACAAGGGTGGCCGGCACCTGCCCGCGATCGCCTCGGCGGTGGCGGCGGCCGGTCGGGAAGCGGTGCTCGGCAGCCATCTGGGGCTGCCCGATGAGCGGATCGCGGCTTTGTCCACTGTGGATGGCGCGGTGCCGTACCTGTCCACGGTGCTGATTCCGGCCAAGCGGGAGGGCGAGTGATGTCGGGCAGGGTGACGTTCGTGGGTGCCGGGCCCGGCGCGGCCGACCTGATCACCGTGCGGGGGGCCGACGCGCTGTCCGCGGCCGACATCATCGTGTGGGCGGCCAGCCTGGTGCATCCCGACATGCTGCGCTACGCGAAGCCGGGCGCCGAGATCGTCGACTCCACCACGCTGACGCTGGAGTCCACGGTGGACATCTACCGGCGGGCTATCGCCGAGCGGCTGCACGTGGTGCGGCTGCACTCCGGCGACCCGGCGCTGTGGGGTGCGATGCAGGAGCAGTTGGACGCGTGCGCCACGCTGGGGCTGGCCACCGAGGTGGTACCCGGGGTGTCCGCGTTCTCCGCGGCGGCGGCCGCGGCCGGCCGGGAGCTGACCGTGCCCGAGGTGGCCCAATCGGTGGTGCTGACCCGGCTCGGCGGCGGCAAGACCCCGATGCCGGCGGGGGAGAGCGTCGCCTCCTTCGCCCGGCACGGCACCACCATGGCGGTGTTCCTGTCCGCCGCCCGGACCCGGCAACTCGCCGACGAACTGCTCGCCGGCGGGTACCCGCCCGACACGCCGGTGGTCGTCGCGTACCGGGTGAGCTGGCCGGAGGAGCTGATCTTCTCCTGCACGCTGGAGACGCTGGCCGACAGCGTGCGCGTGCACAAACTGTGGAAGCACACGCTGTTCCTGGTCGGGCCGGCACTGGCCGCCGGTGGCACCCGCAGCCACCTTTACCACCCCGGCCACTTCCACGGCTACCGGCGCGCCGACCCGGTGGCCCGGCAGGCGCTGCGCGATGGCTGACGTCCCCGGCCCTACCGTACTGGCGGGCATCGCGACGGAGTGGGTCCGATGAGGACGGTGACGGTCGTCGGGTGCCCGGGTGTGGTCCCGGGCACGGCGGCCGAACCCGTGGCCGCCGCCACCCTGATCGCCGGGCCGGAGCGCATCCTGTCCACCGTGGACAACGCCGCCGCCGAACGGGTGGTGATGGGCGACGTGCCCGCCGCCCTCGACCGTATCGCCGGGCACGACGGGCCGGTCGTCGTGCTGGCCAGCGGGGACCCGGGCTTCTTCGGCATCGTCCGGGCGCTGCGCCGCCGGGGCCTGGACGTGGACGTGCGGCCCGCGCCGTCCTCGGTGGCGGTCGCGTTCGCCCGGATCGGCATGCCCTGGGACGACGCGCTGGTGGTGTCCGCGCACGGCCGCGCGCTTCGGCCGGCGGTTAACGCGTGCCGCGCGTACCCGAAGGTGGCGGTGCTCACCGGCCCCGGTACCGGCCCGGCCGAGCTGGGCGCCGCGCTGTCCGGCCTGCCCCGCCGGTTCGTCGTGGCCGAGCGGCTCGGCGCGCCGGGGGAGCGGATCACCGAGACCGACCCGGTCGGGGCGGCGGCGGCGACCTGGCGCGACCCGAACGTGGTGCTGGTGCTCGCCGAGGCGGCGGCCGACGCGCCGCGGCCATGGCTTTCCGGCGCGCCGCCCGCACCGGACGGCTGGGCGCTGCCCGACGACTCCTTCGACCACCGCGACAGCATGATCACCAAGGCCGAGGTGCGCGCGCTGGCGTTGGCCCGGCTCGGGCCGCGCCTCGGCGACCTGGTCTGGGACGTGGGCGCTGGCAGCGGCTCGGTGGCCGTGGAGTGTGCCCGGTTCGGCGCCGCCGTGCTGGCCGTGGAGCGCGATCCGGCCGCCCGCGCCACGATCCACGCCAACGCCGGGCGGCTGGGCGTCGAGGTGGCCGTCGTGGCGGGCGAGGCGCCCGGGTGCCTGGCGGACCTGCCCGACCCCGACGCGGTGTTCGTCGGCGGCGGCGGGATCGAGGTGCTGGGCGCCTGCCTCGCCCGAGCGCCGGGTCGGGTGGTCGCCGCGTACGCCGCCGTGGAGCGGGTCGGTCCGGCGCTCACCGCGCTGTCGGCCGGGGGGTACCGGGCGCAGGGGGTACAGGTGCAGGCGAACCGGCTGTCCGCGCTGCCCGGCGGCGCGCACCGGCTGGCCGCCACCAACCCGGTCTATCTGGTGAGCGGAGTGCTGTCGTGATCGGGGTAGTAGCGGTGACCTCCGCCGGCCGGACCATGGCGCGGCGCCTCGCCGAGGCGTGGCCGGGCGAGGTGAAGCTCCACAGTGGACCGGCCGCCGACCAGGTGCGGGCGGCCTGGGACGCCTGCGACACGCTGGTATGCTTCCTGGCCACCGGCGCGACCGTGCGGCTGCTGGCCCCGCTGCTGTCCGGCAAGCACAGCGACCCCGGTGTGGTCTGCGTGGACGAGGCCGGCCGGCACGCCATCGCCATGCTGGGCGGGCACGCCGGCGGCGCCAACGCGCTGGCCGGTCGGGTCGCCGAGGCGCTGGGCGCCCGGCCGGTGGTCAGCACGGCCACCGACGCCACCGGCGGCACCCCGCTGGACTCCTTCGGGGCGGACCTGGGTTTCCGGCTCGCCGACCCGGCGAACCTGGCCCGTGTCGGCCGGGCCGTGCTCGACGGCGAGCCGGTCCGGGTGGTCGCCGATGCGACCTGGCCGCTGCCGCCACTGTCCACGGTGGACGGCGAAGGGGCGACGGTCATCGCGGTCAGCGACCGCGCCGCGGTCGCCGCCGACCTGGTGTACCGGCCCCCGTCGCTGGTGGTCGGCGTGGGCGCCAGCAGGACGGCGCCGGCCGAGCAGATCGAGGCCCTGATCGAGGCCGGGCTGGCCGAGGCGGGGCTGGCGGCGGAATCGGTCCGGGCGCTGGGCACCATCGACCTCAAGGCCGGCGAGCCCGGCATCGTCGAGGTCGCCCGGCGACACGGCTGGCCGCTGGTGACGTTCACCGCCGGGGAGTTGTCCGCCGTACCGGTGCCGAACCCGTCCGAGGTGGTGCGCGAAGCGGTCGGCACGCCGAGCGTGGCCGAGGCCGCGGCGCTGCTGGGCGCCCGGGCCGCCGGCCGGGACGCCGGACTCGTGCTGCCCAAGCGGGCCGGCACGATGGCCACCGTGGCGCTGGCCCGGCTGGTCCCGCGCGGCCGGCTGGTCATCGTGGGGCTCGGCCCGGGCGCCGAGGACCTGCGCACCCCGCGAGCCACCGAGGCGCTGCGCCGCGCGGCCGTGGTGGTCGGGCTCGACCAGTACGTGGAGCAGATCCGGCACGTGCTGCGCCCCGGTACCCGCGTCCTTTCCAGCGGGCTGGGCGCCGAGGAGGAGCGCGCCCGCACCGCCGTCGAACTGGCCACCGCCGGCCACAGCGTGGCCCTGATCGGCTCCGGCGACGCGGGGGTGTACGCGATGGCCTCGCCCGCGCTGCAGCTGGCCGGCGCTGACGTGGACATCGAGGCGGTGCCGGGGGTGACGGCCGCCCTGGCCGCCGCCGCGCTGCTCGGCGCGCCGCTGGGTCACGACCACGCGTACCTGTCCCTGTCCGACCTGCACACCCCGTGGCCGGTCATCGCCGGGCGGCTGGACGCCTGCGCCGGCGCCGACCTCGTACTGTGCCTCTACAACCCGCGCAGCGCCCGGCGCACCGCCCAGTTCGACGAGGCGCTGGGCATCATCGGCAAGCACCGGGCGCCAGACACGCCGGTCGGGGTGGTCCGTGACGCGTCGCGCCCCGGCCAGCGCTGCCTGCGCGTGAGCCTGGCCGAGCTGGCCGCCGATCCGTCCATCGTGGACATGCGCTCGATGGTGGTGGTGGGCTCCGGACGCACCACCACCATCGCCGGCCGGATGGTGACCCCGAGGGAGTACCGGTGGCTGTCCTGAGGACCGTGCACCCCATCGAGGCCGAGTCGTACCGGCTGCTGCGCGAGGCGGTGGACACCGCACGCCTGCCGGCCCGTACCCGCGACGTGGTCGAGCGTGTCGTGCACACCACCGCCGACCCCACCTGGCTTCCCGACCTCGTCGTGGACGAGGCGGCGCTCGCCGCCGGGGCCGACGCGCTGGCCGCCGGCGCGCCCCTGGTGGTCGACGTGGCGATGGTAGCCGCCGGCATCACCCGGTACCCGTCGACCTGCCTGGTGGCCGCGCCCGAGGCCGCGCGGCTCGCCGCCGAGCACGGGCTGACCCGGTCCGCGGCCGCCATCCGGCTGGCCGCGCGGCAGCACGCCGACGGTGCGGTGTGGGCCATCGGCAACGCGCCGACCGCCCTGTTCGAGCTGGTACGCCTGGCCGAGGCCGGACAGGTGCGCCCGGCCCTGGTGGTCGGTGTGCCGGTCGGCTACGTCGGTGCGGCGGAGTCCAAGGCCGCACTGCGCGCGGCCGGGCTGCCTCAGCTGTCCAACCGCAGCGCGCGGGGTGGTTCGGCCATCGCCGCCGCGGCGGTCAACGCCCTGCTCTACGGAGATCCGCTGCCATGACCCCGTTACTGATCGCCGGCCACGGCACCGCCGACACCGAAGGCGCCGCCCAGTTCCGCCAGTTCGTCAAGCGGGTCGCGGGCCGCGTCGAGACCCCGGTGGGCGGCGGCTTCATCGAGCTGTCCCCGCCGCCGCTGCGCGACGCCGTGGCCGAACTGGTGACGCGCGGAGCCAGCCGGCTGGCCGCGGTGCCGCTGATGCTGGTCGCCGCCGGCCACGCCAAGGGCGACATCCCGGCCGCGCTGGCCCGGGAGCGCGACCGCCATCCCGGACTGTCCATAGTGTACGGACGGCCGCTCGGCCCGCACCCGACCGTGCTGGCGCTGCTGCGCCAGCGGCTGGGCGAGGCCGGCGCGGGCCCGGACAGCACGGTGCTGCTGGTCGGCCGTGGCTCCACCGACCCCGACGCCAACGCCGAGGTCGCCAAGGTGGCCCGACTGCTCGCGGAGACCACCGAGGTCGCGGGCGTCGAGTACGCGTTCGTCTCGCTCGCTGCGCCGGACACCGCGGCCGGCCTGGAGCGCTGCCGCCGGCTCGGCGCCGGGCACCTGGTGGTGCTGCCGTACTTCCTGTTCACCGGGGTGCTGCCGCGGCGGGTGGAGCGGCAGGCCCGGGACTGGGCGGCCGGGCAGGCGAGCGTGCGGGTGGACGTGGCCGAGGTGCTCGGCGACTGCGATCCGCTCGCGGACCTGGTCATCGAGCGGTACCGGGAGGCACTGGCCGGCGACATCCGGATGAACTGCGACACCTGCGTGTACCGCGTGGCCATGCCGCACCACGCCCACCGGGTCGGCGCGGCACAGACCCCGCACGAGCACCCGCACGACCACGCCCACCCGCACTCTTAGTTCACGGCGAGCCGCCGGCCATCCACTGCGGGGCGACCGGTTCTACCAGGGCGGCGAGGCGTGCAGAGCCCGCCGTGGACGGGTGATAGGCATCGCCCGCGTCGATCTCCCGGTTCCAGACCGGGTCTGGTGCGACCGGTCGCGTCCGGTCAGGGCCGGAGGCCCTTGAGCACGATGTCCAGGTACAGCTCGATCGTCGTGCCGCGCTCCGGGTCCTTCGGCAGGGCGGAGATCATAGTGAGTACCTGGAGCGCGCTGATGTCGGATCGAACGACCCCCGCGTCGCGCGCGCGGTCGAAGAGCGCGCCGAAGCCGGCCTTCATTGGCGCGCAGGCGGCGGCGACCGGCGACGCGTCGTCCGCGAGGCCCTCCGCGACGCGCGTGCTCATGCCCCGGTACTCCGTCGCGCTCTGGTCGTAGAGCCGCAGCCAACCGACGAGCGACTGCCACGGGTCCGGCGCTTCGAGCAGTTCCCGGGCGGTGCGGTCGAGCAGGTCGACGCGTTCCCCCAGGAGCGCCACGAAGACGTGCTCACGGGTCGGGAAGTGGCGGTAGAGGGTGCCCTGTCCCACGCCCGCCCGCCGGGCCACCTCCTCCATCGGTGCGTCGACGCCGGAGCGCGCGAACACCACCTTGGCGGCGGCGAGCAGCGCCTCATAGTTGCGCCGGGCGTCCGCCCGGGGCGCTCTCGCGCTGGTCGGTGCCGGGCTCGCGGCGGGAGTCGTCGACTTCACACCCCCAGTCTAACGAGAAGCGGACAGTGTGTCCGTATCGTGGTGAAGGTAAGTGGACACACTGTCCGGATGGAGGGGCAGCCGATGGGGAAGATCTGGCATGTCGGCCTGGCGGTACCTGATCTTGAACGAGGCAAGGCGGAGATCGGCGAACTCTTCGGGCTCACCTGGCGCCCGGTGGTCGTCAGGTCAATGACGATCAAGGACGCGGAAGGGCGGGCCCGAGGCGTCGACGTGCGCGTGACGTTCTCCCTCGGCAGTCCGTTCGCCGTCGAGCTCTGGCAGGAGATTCCCGGCACGCCGCTGGCGACTCCCGAGGCGGGTTGGTTCCACCACCTCGGCTACTGGGCCGACGACTACGCCGCCGAGAGGCAGCGCCTGAGCGACCTCGGCCACCCGCCGTTCCTGAGCTCCGACCCGACCCTGTTGATCAGCCGGGGACCCGGGAACCTCCTGGTCGAGCCCTGCGACCTGGGGCGCGACCAGCCCTACCTGCGGGACCTCTACCCGGCGGACTCGGCGTACTTCGGCCCGCCGGTGCTGCCCACGGAGAACGGCCCGCCGGTGCTGCCGGCGAGGACGCCAGCCGCGGAGGAGCGACAGTGAAGATCGCCGTCGTGGGCGCCGGCAGCATCGGTGGCACCCTGGTCCGGTACCTCGCCGCGGCCGGACACCAGGTCAGCGTCGCCAACCGCCGTGGCCCGCACACGCTGGCCGACCTGGCCGCCCAGACTGGCGCCGTACCCACGGTCCTCGCCGAGGTCACCCGGGGCGCGCGGGTCGTGATCGTGTCGGTACCGCTGGAGAGCGTCCCCGACCTGCGCACGGCCGGTCTCGTCCTGCCCGGCGAGGCGGTGGTCGTCGACACGGGCAACTACGTCCCGTACCGCGGGGACGGGCGGATCGAGGAGTTGGACAACGGTGCGGTGGAGAGCCGGTGGACCGAGCGGCACCTCGGCCACCCGGTCGTCAAGAGCCCGGCGCAGACCGACGCGTGGCGGGCACGCTGGGCCGCGGCGGCGTCGGCCTGAGGTGGGGCGGCGGGTCGTTCCTGGACCCGGCGCGGCGCCGCACGGAAGATTCTTCCGGCCGTGATGTCGATTTCGCTGACGTCGTTCGTCATCCATACGCGATTTCACCGGACAGAGGAGCCAACCGTGAAGTACCTGTTGCTGCTGAACACCCCGTCGCCCGACTCGGTCGAGGACCAGTCAGCCGAAGCCCCGACCGTGGAAGAGTTCGTGACCTTCACGAAGGCCATTTCCGACGCCGGGGTCATGCTGGACAGCCAGGCCTTGGACATCTCGCACGCGACGACCGTGCGGGTTCGGGCGGACGGCGAGCGCGTCGTGACCGACGGGCCGTTCGCCGAGACCCGGGAGATCGTCGGGGGCTACTACCTGATCGATGTGCCGGACCTGGACGCCGCGCTGGACTGGGCGGCCCGTTGCCCCGGCGCCCGACGCGGCGGCGTTGAGGTGCGTACGGTCTGGGAGTGGCGCGAGGGATGAGCACCGGGCGAGCGGTCGGCTCCGTCGAGTCCGTGTTCCGTGAGGACCGGGCCCGGCTGCTCGCGCTGCTCGCCGCCCGGTTGGGCGACCTCGACCTGGCCGAGGAGGTGGTCTCCGAGGCGATCGAGGCCGCCCTGCGGCGGTGGCCGGTCGACGGCGTACCCGACAAGCCCCTGGCGTGGTTGTTGACCACGGCACGGCGCAAGGCCGTCGACCAGATCCGCCGCGACCGGAGCTATGCGGCTCGCTTGGCCGTACTCCAGGTGGAGGCCGAGCGAGCCGCCCCGGCCATTCCGGTACCCGATCTCGACGACATCCCCGACGAGCGGTTGCAGTTGTTCTTCACCTGCTGCCACCCGGCGCTGCCCGCGGAGGCTCACACCGCGCTCACGCTGCGCTTTCTCGCCGGCCTGACCACGCCCGAGGTCGCCCGGGCGTTTCTGGTACCGACCGCGACGATGGCTCAACGGCTGGTGCGGGCCAAGCGCAAGATCCGCGATGCGAGGATCCCGTTCCGGGTCCCGGCCTCCCACGAGTTGCCGGCGAGGCTGCCCGGTGTGCTCCGCACCATCTACCTGATCTTCACGGAGGGGTACGCCGCCAGTTCCGGTCCCCAACTCGTCCGCGCGGACCTGGCCGACGAGGCCATCCGGCTGGCCCGGATCCTGCACGGGTTGCTGCCCGGCGAGCGCGAGGTCGCCGGGCTGCTGGCCCTGCTGCTGCTCGTCGACGCGCGGCGCCCCGCCCGGGTCGACGCGGCGGGCGACCAGGTGCTGCTGGCGGACCAGGACCGCGGTCTCTGGGACCGTGACCTCATCGCCGAGGGACTGCGGCTCGTGCGACCGGCCGTGACCGGCCCCGGGGTGGGTCCCTACGCGGTGCAGGCGGCCATCGCGGCCCTGCACGACGAGGCGGCCGACCTCGCCACCACCGACTGGGCGCAGATCGTCGCGCTCTACGACGTGCTGCAACGGATCGCACCGTCGCCGGTCGTCGCGCTCAACCGGGCAATGGCCGTCGCCATGCGCGACGGACCGCAGGCCGGGCTCGCGCTGCTGGAGGACCTGGCCGGTGCCGAAGCACTGGGCGGCTACCACCTGCTGCCCGCCGCGCGCGCTGACCTGTTACACCGGCTCGGCCGGACCGGGGAGGCCGCCAGCGCCTACCGGGACGCCATCGAGCTCGCCGCCAATCAAGCCGAACGCGCTACCCTCGCCCGCAGGCTCGCCGCACTCACCGGCACCGACCCTTAGCGAGGGGCACGCCTTCGAACGGGATGAGGTTATCCGTCGCGGGCGTAAACGACCGGTGGCCCCCGTCGTGTCTGAGCAGTGGACGGTTCGGACGGATGAGGGGATGGTGGGGCGGGCATGGTCTGCCGAGAGAGCCGCGCGGCCTGGGGAAGCGCGGCCGAGCCGGGTCGTAGCGCGGGGCAGCGTCCAGCACGTCGCCCCTGGGGGCTGCGCCTGGCCGGGGGGCTGTTGGCCGTGACCGCGGGTGCGACGCTGTTCGGCTGCGGAACGGTCGGTGGCTCGCCGGCCTCCGCCGGCGGCACGCACGCGCTCGCCACGGCCGCGAGCGCGACCGCCTCCCCGTCTGCGTCTCCGTCGCCCTCACCCTCGCCGAGCCCGGCCGCGCCTGACATCAGCTACCCGGTCTCCGGCGCCAAGACCTACCAACTGGCCACGATCGGCGGCCCGGTCGCCGGTACCGCCGGTGAGCTGCTGCGGTACCGGGTGGCGGTGGAGAACGGCATCCGGGGCATTTCGGCCAACGACTTCGCCACCCAGGTCTCGACCGTGCTGTCCGATCCGAGGAGCTGGACCGGCACCGGGAAGTGGCGCCTCCAGCAGGTCGGCGCCGGCGGCCGCTACGACTTCACCATCTACCTGGCCACCCCGGCGACCCGGGACGTACTGTGCGGCGACGGCTACGACCGGTACACGTCGTGCCGCAACGGCAACAAGGTGGTGCTCAACGTCGCGCGGTGGGTGCACGGGGTACCCACTTTCTCGGACGTCACCGCTTACCGCGAGTACATGGTCAATCACGAGACCGGGCACCGCCTGTACCACGGCCACGAGCTGTGCCCGGGTCCCGGCCAGCCGGCCCCGGTCATGCAACAGCAGACGCTGGGCCTGCACGGCTGCGTCACCAACAGCTGGCCGATCGTCAACGGGCACGTTTACGATGGGCGTTCCGGCCAGTACGCCGACCCCATCCCGAGCGACCCGGCGCAATTCGCGTCGCAGTGAGTAAACGCCGGTCCGGGTCGGCCGCGTCGGAGCAGTGGACGGGGGAGTAGGCGAAAGGGCGGGCGCGGGTGGATTTTGGCGAGTTCGTCATGGCCCGCACCCCGGCACTACTCCGGTTCGCGTACCTGCTCACCGGCGACAGCCACCTGGCCGAGGACCTCATCCAGGAGGCGCTCGTGCGGGTGCACCGGCGGTGGTCGAGCATCGAGTATCAGGGAGGCCCGGAGCCCTACGTGCGCAAGGCCATCCTGAACCAGTACCTGTCCTGGCGCCGGCGGCGCTCCAGCGCCGAGCTGGTGCTGGCCGAGCTGCCCGAGCGGCGGGACCCGGCGCTGGGCGCGGAGCAGATCGTCGAGCGGGACGAGATGTGGTCGCTGCTGGCCACGCTGCCGAGGGCGCAGCGCGCGGTGGTCGTCCTTCGCTACTACGAGGACCTGGCCGACCAGGACATCGCCCTGTTGCTGGACTGCTCGCCGGCCACGGTGCGGGTTCACGCGTTCAAGGCACTGAAGCGGCTGCGCGCCGCGCTGACTCCCACGGCGGTGGCGGGAGCGTCGCATGGACGAGCTTGAACAGGAGCTACGCGACCTGCTGAGCCGGCGCGCGCAGGCCGCCCCGGCCGGCCACCAGGTGCTGTCCGCTGTGCGGCGCAACGTGGTCCGGCGCCGCAGGCGGCGCCGCGCGCTGGCCGGTGGCGTGGCCACCGCCGTGGCGCTGGCCACGCTCGGCACGGCCGTGCTCGCCGACCGGCTCGCTGCCCCGCCGGCGCTGCGGATGGGTGCCGCCCCGGCCACGGCCGGCCGGGGCGATGGCGGGTCGACCGCACCCGCGGTCGTCTTCGTTCCCGGGTCGCCGGTCGATGTCACCTTCCCGTTCACATCAAAACCACCGCTGCTCGGCGACCTGCGGCCAGTGCTGTCGCTCGTGGCGGGCCGGCCGACGCTCGAGTACCTGTCGCCCGACCCGCCGGCGTCCGTGACGCCCAGCCCGCCGGGGTCCGCGTCCACGCCCCCCGCCCCGCCCACCTCGACGCGGGCTCCGCAGGACGCGCCCGCTCAGAATGCGGCCGGGTCGGGGTTGGCCGCGCTGGGTGCGGCCGGTTCCGGTGGGGCGGGTGCGGCCATCGACAAGCTCCTCTCGCCGGACAGCGACCCGGTGACGGTGGTCGCCGCCGACTCGCCCTGGACCGACGGGCCGTTCACGCCGACCACCGCCGCGACCAAGACCGTCGTCGAGGGGCATCTGGCGGTCATGGGCGAACGGCGCACCGCGGGCGGCACCGATCACGTGCTGAGCTGGACGCAGCGGCCGGGCCTGTGGGTCGGCATCAGCATGCCGACCAAGGTGCCGGACAAACTGCTGACCGAGTACGCGGACTCGCTGGTCGAGGCCCCGATCACCGAGCCCGGGCCGTTCGACTTCGATCTCGTTCCGGCCGGCTTCGGCGTCGACAACGTCTCGCGCGCGGCGGTCACCTTCGACCCGCCCGGGGTCGAGGCCAGCCTGGGCTACCCGGGCAAGATCGTGGTCATGGCCGATGCCGGCCCGCAGGGGGCGGGCAGCGGTCAGTCGTTGACCGTCGACGGGCGGCCGGCCTGGCTGCACACCGACGCCGGCGTCACGATGCTGAACGTCGACGAGGGTGCGGGGTGGGGGATAACCATCCAGCTGCCCGCGAATCTGGGGGTCACCGAGCCGGACCTGCTGCGCTTCGCCGCCGGGGTGCACCTCACCGCCGACGCGACGCCCTCCCGGGGCTGACGGACCGGCCGCGGTCCGCGCGCTGGGCCTCGGGCACCGGCCCGGGGCCGCCGCGTGGAATCGGCCGGCGACCCGCGCCCGCCGGCGGTGTCAGAGCTGGCCGACCTGGGTCACCTGGATGACCGCCACGCCCTCCTCGTCGCTGCGCGCCAGGTCGACCTCCGCGCTGATGCCCCAGTCGTGGTCGCCGGCCGGATCGTCGAAGATCTGGCGCAGCGACCACCGATCCGGGCCCGCGTCGATCATCAGCATCTTCGGGCCCCGAGCGTCCGGGCCGGTACCGATCTCGTCGTACTCCGCGAAGTATCCGTCGATCGCGTCGGCCCAGGCGTCCGCGTCCCAGCCCGCCTCGGCGTCCAGCTCGCCCAGCTCCTCGTACCGGCGCAGCGCGGCCAGCTCGACGCGCCGGAACAGCGCGTTGCGCACCAGCACCCGGAACGCCCGCACATTGCTGGTCAGCGCGGTGGGCCGGGCCGACACCACCGCGGCCGGGTCGTCGGTCGGGTTGCGCAGCCGCTCCCACTCGTCGATCAGGCTGGAGTCGACCTGCCGCACCAGCTCGCCCAGCCACTCGATGAGGTCGACCAGCTCCTCGGTTTTGGCCTCCTCGGGCACCGTCTGGCGCAGCGCCTTGTACGCGTCGGCGAGGTACCGCAGCACCAGCCCCTCGGAGCGGGACAGGCCGTAGAAGTTCACGTACTCCACGAACGTCATGGCCCGCTCGTACATATCGCGGACCACCGACTTGGGTGCCAGCTCATGGTCGGCGACCCAGGGGTGGCCGCGCCGGTACATCGCGTAGGCGTCCTCCAGCAGGTCGGCCAGCGGGCGCGGGTGCGTGACGTTTTCGAGCAGGTCCATCCGGGCCTCGTACTCGATGCCGTCGGCCTTCATCTGGGCCACCGCCTCGCCGCGCGCCTTGTACTGCTGCGCGGAGAGCACCTGACGCGGATCGTCCAGAGTGGATTCGATGACGGACAGCACGTCCAGCGGGTACCCGGGGGAGTCCGGGTCGAGCAGTTCGATGGCGGCCAGGGCGAACGGAGACAGCGGCTGGTTGAGCGCGAAGTCGAACTGCAGGTCCACGGTCAGGCGCACCAACCGACCCTCGGCGTCGGGCTCGGGCAGCCGCTCCACCACCCCGCCGGCCAGCAGGGCGCGGTAGATGGCTATCGCGCGGCGGATGTGCCGGCGCTGCGCCGCGCGGTCCTCGTGGTTGTCGGTGAGCAGGTGGCGCATTGCCGTGAACGGGTCGCCGGGCCGGCCGATGACGTTGAGCAGCATCGCGTGGCTCACCGAGAACTGGGACTTCAACGGCTCGGGCTCCGCCGCCACCAGCCGCTCGAAGGTGGGCCGGGCCCACGCCACCATGCCCTCGGGCGGCTTCTTGCGCACCAGCTTGCGCAGCTTCTTCGCGTCACCGGCGGCCTTGGCCACCGCGCGCTCGTTCTCGATGACGTGCTCGGGCGCCTGCACCACCACGGTGCCGACGGTGTCGTACCCGGCCCGGCCGGCCCGCCCCGCGATCTGGTGGAACTCGCGGGCCTGCAGCAGCCGCGTGCGCGTGCCGTCGTACTTCGACAGCGCGGTGAACAGCACCGTGCGGATCGGCACGTTGATGCCCACGCCCAGCGTGTCGGTACCGCAGATCACCTTCAACAGGCCGGCCTGCGCCAGCGTCTCCACGAGCCGCCGGTACTTGGGCAGCATCCCGGCGTGGTGCACGCCGATGCCGTGGCGCACCAGCCGGGACAGCGTCTTGCCGAAGCCGGCGGTGAACCGGAAGTTGCCGATGGCCTCGGCGATGAGGTCCTTCTCGGCGCGGGTGGCCAGGTTGGTGCTCATCAGCGCCTGGGCCCGTTCCAGGGCGGCGGCCTGGGTGAAGTGCACGACGTAGACCGGCGCCTGATGGGTCGACAGCAACTCCTCCAGCGTTTCGTGCAGGGGAGTCATGGCGAACGTGTGGTGCAGCGGGACCGGGCGCTGCGCGGAGCGCACCACCGCGGTCTCGCGGCCGGTGCGCCGGGTCAGGTCCTCGGCCAGCTTGCTGACGTCGCCCAGCGTGGCCGACATGAGCAGGAACTGTGCCTGCGGCAGTTCGATGAGCGGCACCTGCCACGCCCACCCGCGCTCCGGCTCGGCGTAGAAGTGGAACTCGTCCATCACCACCTGGCCGACGTCGGCCCGGGCACCGTCGCGCAGCGCGATGTTGGCCAGGATCTCGGCAGTGCAGCAGATGATCGGGGCCTGCGCGTTGACGCTGGCGTCGCCGGTCAGCATGCCGACCTCGGCCGCACCGAACACGTCGCAGAGGGCGAAGAACTTCTCCGACACCAGCGCCTTGATGGGCGCGGTGTAGAAGGTGCGCCGCCCGTCGGCCAGCGCGGCGGCGTGCGCGCCCGTCGCGACCAGGCTCTTGCCGGAGCCGGTCGGGGTACTCAGGATGACGTTCGACCCCGAGACGACCTCGAGCAGCGCCTCCTCCTGGTGCGGGTAGAGGGTCAGCCCGCGCCCGGTGGCCCACCGCGAGAACGCGTCGAAGACGGCGTCCGGCGACGGGTCCCGGCACACCTCGTCGACGAGCGTCACGGCGCGATCCGCCGAAGCGAAGTGCGGGTGGAAATCCCGGTCCGGCGCCGCGTCGGCTCCACGGTGGTACGGCTCCCGTCGAGAGGCATCAGGAAGCCCGAGGGTACTCGTCCGAAACGCCGGCCGACCACGTGCCTCCCGCATAAGCGGGCGGTATCTGACGTCGCGTACCGATTCGGTCACCCGCGCGCCGATTGTCGCCGCCTGCCCCGGCGGCGTGCGGGCTCAGGTGGTCAGCTCGCGCCACTCCGGGCGACCACCGCGCCACGCGTTGGCGAGGATCTCCGCCGATGACTGGCTGGGGCACTGCTGCACCTTGGACCGCCCCGTGACGCCGCCGGCCTGCGCCTCTACTTCCCAGCGCTGGCCATCGGTGCGGATATACACATCACGGCGTCCACCGAGACTCCGGTTGCCGTTCCACCAATGGCGCTCGACTCTCACTCAGATACCGTATAGAGCATCGGTTCGTAGCGCAAAGCACGGTCGGCCCGGGGCCAGGCATGCAGCTGCCCGGCCCCGGGCCGTACACGTCCCCGGTGTGGGGCACCCGGCCGCTCGCGGGGGTCGAGCCGGCCGGATGGCGCCGGTTAGCCTGGGTTGTGCCGGGATCCGGTCCGATCGGTGCCCAGATGGCGCTCCACCCTCAGGCGCGGGCCGCTGGGCTGGAGGGAGCCGAACACTCCCTCCCACAGGATCATCTGGAGCGCCCGCGCGGTGACCACGTCGAGGGTGGCGCGCGTCTTGTCCGGCAGCTCGTACGTAATCGTCTTGGCGTCGTGGTTCACGGTGCCACGCACCTGTACCTCGTCGGGGTGGCCGGGTTCGCTGGTGGGATTCGGGAAGCGCACCGTGAACTCGTCGGTGGAGTCCGGCGCGCTCATGCGGGCACCCCCCCGCGACCGGTCGGGCATGGCCGGATCGGCGCCCGGTCGGTGCCGGTTCGCGTGCCGGCGTCGATTCCGACGGTGGGGCCGGGGATGTCCATGGCCGTTCCCCCCATAACTGCAGGTCGTGGGCGTGCTTCGCGGGTGGGGAAGGTGCGGCGCTCGGGTTGGCGGCTCCCAGTTGCCACACATCGGTAAGCATGACAGTGTCCTAATGCATCGTGCAAGAATTCGCGACGATAAGTCATCACGTAGAGATCGTTCACAGCGACCAATTTCGGTTACCCTACGTGGGTCAGAATTTCGCCGTGAAAGATGAGACGTGCGGGAGGGGTGAGGAGTGCCACCTACTGGGCAGCGCACGCTTCAACGGGCCCTGACGGCGAGCCCGGCCCGGTTACGTTCCGCAAGGGAGAAAAACTGAGGCGTTGACCGGCCCGTTCGACGGGTTTCCGCGTGACCCGCCGAGATTCGGGGAGCTGTTCAGTTGATCGGTAAGAAGTCTCATACCGCGAAGGAGTACCGATGAACAGTGACACCGCTTGGATCATGTCCAGCAGGTCGACCGGCAACGGCGGCAGCTGCGTCGAGGCTCGTCGCAGCTCCGGCGTGATCGAGGTTCGCAACAGTAAGAGCCCCGACGCCGGCACGGTGCGGTTCACCACGGAGGAGTGGGACTCATTCCTCGACGGCGCCAAGAAGGGCGAGTTCGACAAGCTCCTCATCGGCTGAGCCGCCGGCCCGCAGGTACAGGAGGGGCGCACCGGCCCGCGTTGCTCGACGCGGGCCGGTGCGAACGCCGGGTCGGGCGCCGTCGTTGCCCGGTCAGCCCTTCCGGCCCACGGCGGCCCACTCGCCACCGTCGGTCGGGTTGGCCGGAACCTTGGTCGTGTCGTTCGGATCGGGGCGCCAGTCATGCAGCCAGGCCACGCCCGGCTCCACCAGTTCGAGGCCGGTGAAGAACCGTTCCACCTGCTCGCGATCGCGGGGCTTGCCCGACGTCGCGGTCTGCCGCGTATAGACCTCGACCGCGTTCTTGGTGCGCGTGCTGCTGATCGGAAGGCTCTCCGTGGCGACGTGCGAGACGGTCAGGTAGCTGCCCGGTGCGAGCGCCGCGACCAGTTGCTCGACGCCCCCGTAGGCCTGCTCGTCCTCGGGCACGAAGTGCAGCACCGCGGCCAGCAGCAGCCCGACCGGCCGCTCGAAGTCCAGGATGGCGCGCACGTCGGGATGGTCGAGGATCGCTCGCGGGTCACGCAAATCCGCCCGGATCGCGGTGGCCAGCTTGTTGCCGTCGAGGATTTCGAGGCTCTCGGCCACCGCCACGGAGTCGATGTCCACGTACACCACGCGGGCGTCGGACGCGAACTCATGGGCGATCTCGTGGACGTTGCCCACGGTCGGGATGCCCGAGCCGAGGTCGAGGAACTGTCGTATCCCGTGGCGCAGCAGGTAGCGGACGGCGCGGCGCAGGAATGCCCGGTTGGCCACCGCCCACTGGGGGAACAGCGGGTACTGCTCGATGACGCGTCGGGCCGCGTCCCGGTCGGCCGGAAAATTGTGCACGCCACCGAGGAAGTAGTCGTACATCCGCGCGGCGGTCGCCGGCTTACCGGCGAGGCCCAGCGCCGCGTTGTTCATATGGACCGCCTCTTCACCCGTCGCCATGGAATCTCACCTCGTCACCAAACCACTGTCGTCAGGGATTCGCCGGCGTACCTGCGGGCGTCGCGTTGGTGCGTGCGGGGGACGTTGCGTCGAATTAATGCTGCTCGGCCAGCTCGTCGCCGGATGGATCGGCTGCGCTACCGATAATCGTGGATCGGTATCGCATTGTTATCGATGAGCGTAAAAATCCGTCGGTACTCCTCGACCTCGGCGACCTCTTCCAGGTAGAGGGCGCCGACGTGGGATTCCAGGTAGACGATGTTGGGGTCCTCGGGGTCGTCGAAGTCGAGGATGCGGAACGCGCCGGCCATGGCCGCGTGTGCGCCCACCGACCATGGCAGCACCTTGATGGTGATGTTGTTGTCCCGCGCGGTGTAGCGCAGGTGCTCGATCTGTGCCTTGAGTACGGTCTCACCGCCGACCGGTCGGGTGAGCGCCCCCTCGCCGAGAATGGTGGTCAGTTGCGCGGGGGGTCGGCGGGAGAACAGCGACTTCTGGCGCTGCAGGCGCAGCGTCACCTGGCGCTCGGCCTCCGGCGTGTGATCGGGCCGCTCGGCGGTGAAGATGGCCCGCGCGTACTGCTCGGTCTGCAGCTCGCCGGGGACGACCTCCCCGTCATAGCTCCGGATGCTCTGCGCGCTCGCCTCAAGCCCCACGTACAGCTTGAACCAGTCGGGGATGACCGGGTTGGCGTCCCACCACTCCTCCTGCGAGGTGCCCAGCGCGAGTTCGGCCAGCGCGTCGGTCACGCTCTGGTCGGCCTCGTACAGCCAGCACAGCGCGCGGACGTTCGCGCCGCTGACCGGCACTTTGCCGGTCTCGATGCGATGGAGGGTCGGCTCCGACATGCCGAGCTTCTCCTCGGCGACCTCGCGCCTGGTCTTGCCGCTGGCGATGCGGAGGCGGGTCAGCCGTCGGCCCAGAGCCCGGCGGACGACACGTTGCCCGGTGACGGGCACGCTCCCCACCCCCTCCAGGGCTCCTCTGCAATCTGCAACACCCAGCCTTCACGTTGCGCCTACGGTACCCGGAGCCGACCGGTACCCGCACTACTCCTGCGCTGGATTCTGCCTCGTGCACCTGCACGTGCACCGACCTCTCGCGGCAAAAGCGAGAATTTGTCGCATTGCTATCGTCCGGTAGTCGTCACCCGGGGAGCGACTCCGGTGGACGCGCGTACCACCAGTTCCGGACGGAAGACGTACTCGGAGTGGGGCGCGGGTTGCCCGTTGATCTCATCGACGAGCGCCCGGACGGCCGCGTGCGACATGGCCGTGATCTGCTGGCGCACCGTGGTCAGTGGCGGATCGGTGAACGCCATGAGCGGCGAGTCGTCGTAGCCCACCACCGACACGTCGCCGGGCACCGACAGCCCGCGCGCGTGTATCGCCCGGATCGCGCCCAGCGCCATCAGGTCGGAGCCGCAGGCGACGCCGGTGACACCGCGATCGAGCAGTCGCTGGGTGGCGGCCTGCCCGCCCTCGACCCCGAACAGGCTCAGCTCGACGTGCTCCGCGAGCCCGTGCGCGGCGATCTCGGCACGGTACCCGGCCAACCTGCGGCGTACCGGCTGGAAGCGCTCGGGGCCGTTGACCAGGCCGATCCGGGTGTGGCCCAGCGCCACCAGGTGCGCCACCGCGAGCCGGCCGGCGAGCACCTCGTCGCAGGACACGAATGGCGCGTCGAGGTCCTCGACGTACCCGTTGATCAGCACTATCGGCAGCGGCCGGTCGACCAGCTTGCGGTACCGGTCGTGGTCGGCGGCCGTGTCCGCGTGCAGCCCCGAGACGAAGATGACCCCGGCCACCTGCCGGTCCAGCAGCATCTCCACGTACTCGTCCTCGGTGACGCCGCCCGCGGTCTGGGTGCACAGCACCGGGGTGAAGCCCTGCTGCGCCAGCGCGGACTCGATGGTCTGCGCGAACTTGGGGAACACCGGGTTCTCCAGTTCCGGAACCACCAGGCCGACCAGGCCGGCGCTGCGCTTGCGCAGCCGCTCGGGCCGTTCGTAACCCAGCACGTCCAGCGCCGTGAGCACGGACTGCCGGGTGTCGGCGCGCACCCCCGGCCGGTCGTTGAGCACGCGCGAGACGGTGGCCTCGCTGACACCGGCCTGTCCGGCGATGTCGGCGAGCCGGGCGCGACCTGGCTGCGGCGGCATGCCCCGCAGCATAGGGAGGCCGTCAAGGATTGCGAAAGCCGGCTGAAAATTCCTTCAGATCATGCAAGCCATGCCTGCTTTCAGGACTCATCCGCGCCACGTCGCGGTCCCGACCTGGCTCAGGCTATGAGCCCCGGCCGGAGGCCGCCCCGAAGAAAGCTCTTTCAGGTCTTGCAAATGTCATTCCATCGACATACGTTGCTGTCCAACGCGCCGATGGACACATTCCACCCCCAGGAGTCGACATGCTCCGACACCCGACGCGCCCCACACCCCGGCGCGCCATCCTGTTCGCCACCCTCGCGCTCGCCACCGCGGCACCCGCCGCCATCGCCACCGTCGCCGCCACCGCGGTGCCCGCGGCCACCGGCGGCTCCGCGGCCACCGGCGGCTCCGCGGCCACCGGCGGCTCCGCGGCCACCGGCGGCTCCGCGGCCACC